>NZ_JAELUI010000081.1 GCF_016429285.1 Ralstonia sp. ASV6 | reverse complement strand
TATCACCCGCACGCATCCACAGCGTGTGCAGGCGGTCGACCGCATCGAGCGTATCGGCACGCAAGGGCTTGGCGCGCAAGCGCGCCAGCAGGTCAGCCGCTTCGCTCGAATTGCTTTCTTCCAGGTCGGCTTCGAGCCGGTCGAGCAGTTGTTCAAGTTGCGCGCCGCTCAGGGCATCGCGATCGGGCGTCATCTCTTCTTCTCCGGAGGGAACGCCGCGCAGCTTAGCGCCCAGCCGGGCGAGACTTAATTAAGCTTTGGTAATACTGACCGCGCTGAAATGACGCGCAAGCAAGACGTCAGGCGCGCCCCTTCCAGGGCACCGCACGCGCTTCAATGGCGCGCATGGCCAGATCGAACGCCCAGGCAATTGCGCCGATCAGCACGATGCCCATCACCACCAGATCGGTGCGCAGGAAACTCGATGCGTTGAGCACCATCTGCCCAAGGCCGACCGTGGCGGCTACCATCTCTGCGGCCACCAGCGTGGTCCAGCCGAAGCCGATGGCGATGCGCAAGCCGGTCAGGATTTCCGGCAGTGCCGCCGGAAGGATCACGTGCCGCACGACCTGCGAGAAACTCGCGCCCAGCGCATAGGCGGCGTTGATCTGCTCGCGCGTGGCGCTGCGCGCACCGGCACGCGCGGCCATCGCAATGGGTGCGAAGCACGCCAGGTAGATGACGACGATCTTGGCGCGCTCGTCGATGCCCAGCCAGATGACGACCAGTGGCAGATACGCCAATGGCGGCAGCGGGCGGTAGAACTCGATGGGCGGGTCGAGCAAGCCGCGGGCGGTGCGCGATACGCCCATCGCCAGGCCGACCTGCACAGCGGTGACAGCCGCCAACGCAAACGCGCCAAACACGCGCAACGCGCTCCAGCCCAGATGGGCGGCCAGTGGCCGACCACCCTGGATGTCGCCATGCCACGCGTCGAGGAAGGCGTGGCCGACTGCCTGCGGCGATGGCAAGAACAGCGGCGGTATCCAACGGAAGGTCGTTGCCGCCCACCACAGCAGCAGAAACGCACCCACTGAAAACAGACTCAACCCCAGCGCACTGCCCTCGCCCGGCAACTGGTAGCCGCGCAGCTTGCGCGGCGGTTTGACGGAAGGTGCTGCCGTTTCAACAGAGACACCCTTGAACACCGCCGTTTCGATCGCGCTCATGCGGCCAGCTCCTCAGGTGTCCGGTGGATCAGCGCCAGCACGCGCTCACGCCACGCAATGAATTCCGGCGACGACTTCACGGCCCGTGCATCCCCACCCGCCAACACCTGCCGCGAGAACGGCAAATCGAACGTCTGCACAATGCGCCCGGGCGATGGCGACATCACCACCAGCCGCGTCGCCAGGAACAACGCCTCTTCCACGTCGTGCGTGATGAAGAATACGGTGGTGCCGGTGCGCTGCCAGACGTCCAGCACCAGCGTCTGCATGGTCTCGCGCGTGAAGGCGTCGAGCGCACCCATCGGTTCATCCATCAGCAGCACGCGCGGCTCGGTCGCCAGCGCGCGGGCAATGCCAACGCGCTGCTGCATGCCGCCCGACAAGGCATACACAGGCGAGGTGGCGTGTGCCTCCAGACCCACCAATCGCAGCAGTTCGAGCGCCCGTGCGTGGCGCACCTTGCGATCCACGCCGCGCAGCTTCAAGCCGAGCGCCACGTTGTCGCGCACGTTCAACCACGGCATGAGGCCATAGCGCTGGAACACCACGCCACGCTCGGCGCCCGGGCCTTCCACCTCCCGTCCGTCGAGCAGGATGCGCCCCGCCGTTGGCGCGACAAAACCAGCCAGGCAGTTCAGCAGCGTGGTCTTGCCGCAACCCGAGGCACCTAGCGCAACGACAAACTCGCCTGCCTCAATCGTCAGATCGACGCCACCCAGCGCTTGCGTTGTGCGGCCACGCGCATCGGTGTAGTCGACGCGCAGGCCACGTACATCAATGCGGCTCATCGCGATGCCGTAGCAACGGCCTTCGCACCACCCGCCGCACGCTGCACGAAGCGTGCGTCGATCGTGGCGCCGTAGTCCGGCAGCACCGTCTGGATCGTGCCCTGCGTCTTCAGGAACTGCGCAGTAGCCAGCAGCGACTGTGCCGCGCCCGACTGCGCGCCGCCGCCCAGCCAGCGCTTGGAAGCCTGCTCCGCCGCATCCGGGAAGGCATACAGCGCGAGGCTTGCCGGCACGTCCGCCGCAGCCGCGCCCGAGGTCTTGGCCACTGCGGCCACCTGCGGCGAGGTCACCGTCCAGGCAGACTTGTTGTCGCGGTAGGCTGCATCGGCCTTGGCGAGCACTTCCACAAATTTGGCGATGAACTCTGCATGGTCACGCGCAAACTTGCGGTCCGCCACGAAGCCGTCAAAGGTCGACTTGCCGGTTGCCGCGGCGATCTTGCCGGAGGTGGTCAGCACCGTACCGTTCTTCTTCACCTTGGCGAGCACCGGGTCCCAGATGAAGGCGGCATCCACGTCGCCCCGATCCCACGCGGCAGACAGCTCCTGCGGGCGCAGATTGACGACCTTCACGTCGCGCGGGTCCAGCCCCGCCTGCTGCAGCGCGACCAGCGCGTGGAAGTGCGAGGTCGACACATACGGCACGCCCAGCGTCTTGCCCTTCAAGTCCGCCACGCGCGTCACGCCGCTGCCGTTGCGGGCCACCAGCGCCTCCGCATCGTTGATGTTGTCCAGAATCCAGAACAGCGAGAGATCCACACCCTGCGACACACCGGCCGCAATCGGGCTCGACCCCGCCTCGCCAATCTGCACCGAGCCCGACGCAATGGCGCGCACCACATCGGCGCCGCTGGCGAGCTGGCGGTAAGTCACCTTGTAGCCGGTGGCACGCTCGACCTCGCCGGTGGCCTGGGCGTAGCGCCACGGCAGCACCATGTCCTGATACGCGATGACGACCTCGCGGTCCGCCGCGCGTGCGGGGGCAGTACCGAGCAAGGCAAACGAAACAGCTGCGGACAACGCCGCAGCCAGCAGACGGGGGATGGAGAAACCAGCCATGAAAGACTCCGGCAGAAGAGAAACGCGCACATGCGCCGGAGTCGATTGTGTGGGACGGCAGACCGCGCTGTCGTCGAAGAAAATCGGCTGAGCTTATGCCTCTGACTAAGAAGCCGCTTCAGGGCGGTTCTGGCTAGGCGCGCAGCCGCAGACAGTACAAGTCGTACGGCAAGGCTGCGCAACGACGCCAGAATCGTTCTGAAGTGGCTTCCGGATCAATATTGGCTGAGGGTGCTGGATAGCAACTTGGCGGTGATGTCCACGATCGGAATCACGCGCTCATACGCCATGCGCATCGGGCCGATCACGCCCAGCGTGCCGACGATCTTGCCGTCCACCTCGTACGGCGCGGTGATGACGGCCATGTCTTCGTGCGGCACGAGGCTGCTTTCGCCGCCGATGAAGATCTGCACGCCCTCGGCGCGGCTGGAGACGTCCAGCAGCTGCAGCAGGCCGGTCTTCTGCTCGAACACGGCAAACAGGCGCCGCAGCTTGTCCATGGAGGACGACAGGTCTTCCACATCCAGCAGCTTGCGCTCGCCAGAGATGACCACCGGGTCCTCTTCCGAGGCGGCGCTGCTGCCCGCCTCCACCGCCGCCTGCATCAGCGAGGTCATGTCGGCCTGCAGCGCAGACAGCTCGCCGCGCAGGCGCTCGCGCACGGCGTCGAAGGTCAGGCCGCCGTAATGCGCGTTGATGTAGTTCGCCGCCTCCACCAGCTGCGACGGGGTGTAGGGCGTATCGGTATGGATGATGCGGTTCTGCACGTCGCCCTCGGGCGTGACGACGATCAGCAGGATGCGGTTTTCCGACAGCCGCAGGAATTCGATCTGCCGGAACGCGTGCGAGCGCCGCGGCGTCATCACCACACCGGCAAACTGCGACAGGTTGGACAGCGTCTGCGCCGCCGCCGCAATCACCCGCTGCGACGATTCCGAACCGTGCGACGCCAGTTGAGCGCGTACCTGATCGGCAATCACGCCGGCCATCTGCTGCGCCATGCGATCTTGCGCGCCGAGCACATCGAGCGGGCTGGCCGTCAGCATGGTGTCGACGAAGAGCCGGTAGCCGCGTGGCGTCGGGATCCGTCCGGCCGAGGTGTGCGGGCTGGCGATGAAGCCCATTTCCTCCAGGTCGGACATCACATTGCGGATGGTGGCCGGCGACAGATCGAGCCCCGAATACTTCGACAAGGTGCGCGAGCCCACGGGCTGGCCCTCGGCGATGTACCGTTCGATCAGGGTCTTGAGGAGGATGGTGGCGCGCTTGTCCATGATTCTTCAATTTTACGCAAAATCGACTGCAACCAGCGGGTGACGTTGGCGTTTCTCGCCAAACCTCGTCAAACGTAGCGGGGGGCATATCGATATGGTGTAATGCGCGCATGTCGATTCCCCCGTCCGCCGTGGCCCCGAAACCTCCCGCCGCCTCGCCCTTCAAGACCGTCGCGCTGGTCGGCCGGTATTCGGCCGCCAACATTGCCGGCCCGCTCATGGAGCTGGCGTCGTGCATTGCCGCGCGCGGGCATGACATCGTGTTCGAGCGAGAAACCGCGCTCAACATCGGCGTGCAGGATTACCCTGCCCTGCCGCCCGAAGAGATGGCGCGTCAGGCCGACGTAGCCGTGGTGCTCGGCGGCGACGGTACCTTGCTTGGCATCGGCCGCCATCTGGCCGGCGCCGGCGTGCCCGTGATCGGCGTCAACCACGGGCGGCTCGGCTTCATGACCGACATCCCGTTCGACGATGTGCACACCGTGCTGCCCGACATGTTGTCGGGCCGCTACGAAGCCGAAACCCGCACGCTGCTGCAAGCCCAGGTCGTGCGCGACGACGAGGTCATCTTCTCCGCCCTGGCCTTCAACGACGTGGTAGTCAACCGCTCGGGCACCTCGGGCATGGTGGAACTGGCCGTGTCGGTCGATGGCTTCTTCATGTACAACCAGCGGTCGGATGGCCTGATCGTGTCCACGCCCACGGGCTCGACGGCGTATGCGCTGTCGGCGGGTGGGCCGATCCTGCATCCGGCGCTCTCGGGCCTTGTGCTGGTGCCGATCGCGCCGCATTCATTGTCGAACCGGCCGATCGTCATTCCGCAGGATGCGGAGGTGGTCATCCAGGTCACCAGTGGGCGCGATGCCAGCGTCAACTTCGACATGCAGTCGCTCACGTCCCTCCTGCCGGGTGACCGCATCGTGGTGCGCCGCTCCGAGCGCACCGTCCAACTGCTGCACCCGATCGGCTACAACTACTACGCCACGCTGCGCAAGAAGCTGCACTGGCACGAGTACCCCACCGAAGACAACCGGCTGTAACCCAAACACCGCCCCACGCACCATGCTGCGCAGCCTCACAATCCGCGATTTCGTCATCGTCCACGCGCTGGACCTCGACCTGGCCGACGGCTTTACCGTGTTCACCGGCGAAACCGGCGCGGGCAAGTCCATCCTGATCGACGCGCTGGCGCTCACGCTGGGCGAGCGTGCCGATGCTGCCGTGGTGCGCGAAGGCGCGCCGCGTGCCGATATCACGGCCGAATTCGACGTGCATCCGCACGTGGCCGCCTGGCTGGGAGCGCACGAACTGCACGACGACGAGGGCGTCATCCTGCTGCGCCGCACGGTCGATGCTGCCGGCCGCAGCAAGGCCTTCATCAACGGCGCGGCCGTCACGCTGGCGCAACTGCGTGAAGTGGGTGAACAGCTCGTCGACATCCACGGCCAGCACGCGCATCAACTGCTGCTCAAGACCGATGCGCAACGCAGCCTGCTCGACGCCCACGCCGGCCTGGACGGTTCCGTGCGCGCGGTCGGCGAGCACTATCGCGCGTGGCAAGCCGTGGTGCGCCTGCGCGAAGCGGCCGAGCAGCAATCGCGCGAAGTGCAACTTGAGCGCGAACGCATCGAGTGGCAGGTGAACGAACTGCAGAAGCTCGCCCCGCAACCCGGCGAGTGGGAAGACATCCTCGCCGAGCACCATCGCCTGTCGCACGCCGCCAGCCTGATCGAAGGCACGCGCGCGGCGCTCGACGGCCTGTCTGAATCGGAAGGTGCCGTGCTCACGCAACTGGGCGCCACGCTCCACACGCTGCGTGAGCTCGCCGAGATCGACCCCGCGCTGGCCGATGTGCTGGCGGCACTGGAGCCGGCCGAAGTCCAGATTCAGGAAGCCGTGCACACACTTGCGCGTTACGCCGATCGCGCGGAACTGGACCCGGACCGCCTGGCTGAAGTCGACGCGCGCATGCAGGCGCTGCACACCATGGCGCGCAAGTACCGCGTCGCGCCGGAAACGCTGCCCGCCGAACTGGCTGAACGCCAAACGCAACTGGCCGCGCTGCAAGCCGCATCTGACCTCGATGCACTGCAGGCGCAGGAAGCGCAAACCCACGCCGCCTACATGGTGGTCGCCCAAGCACTGTCGCGCGCTCGTGCCAAGGCCGCCCGCGAGCTGGCCGAAGCCGTGACCGATGCCATGCAGGGTCTGTCAATGGCAGGCGGACGGTTTGACATCGCATTGCACACGCTTGAGCACGGTGGTGCGGCGGGGCTGGAGCAGATCGAATTCCTCGTCGCCGGGCATGCGGGCGTATCGCCGCGCCCGTTGGCGAAGGTCGCTTCGGGCGGCGAGTTGGCGCGGATCAGCCTGGCCATCTCCGTGATCGCCAGCGAGGCGAGCCCGACCCCCACGCTGATCTTCGACGAAGTCGATTCCGGCATCGGTGGCGCGGTGGCCGAAGTGGTCGGCCGACGTCTGCGCGAATTGGGCACGCGCCGCCAAGTGCTGTGCGTGACCCACCTGCCGCAGGTGGCCGCACTGGCCAATCACCACATCCAGGTCGCCAAGCAGACGGTGGCCGGCAGCACGCGTTCGGACCTTGTGGTGCTGGACGCTACCAGCCGCGTGGATGAAATCGCCCGCATGCTGGGCGGTGCATCGCTAACCGACACCACACGCCGCCACGCCGACGAGATGCTGGCCGCTGGCCGCGCCCAACCGGCACCCGCGCCTGTCGCACGTAAATCGCGGCGCGTGGCGCAGTGATCGCCTATACCGGAACCATTACGGCCATCTCTGGCATGGCCGCTCCGGTGCCGCACGCTGCCAACACCATTGAACACATTCAAGGAGAACTCCATGGCCCAACCGGCTGCCCGCCCCCGATCCTTGCTGTCGTCCACCAAGCCCGCGCTGGTGGCGGCGCTTGGCCTGTGCCTGCTGGCCGCCTGCAAGTCGGTGCCGGCCATTGATCCAGGCAAACCGCCTGCCATGGACCCCGCCTCCGCCAGCACCCAACCGCCAGCCTCGGTGTCTGCCGCGCACAGTTTGGGCGACATCATTGTCGGACTGAGCACCCCAACGACCGCTTCCGCCACCGTGCAAGGCGTTCTGGACACCGCCGGCGCGCGTGCAACGCCGCGCCTGGCCTTTGCAGTGGTGCGGCCAATGTCGGGCGGGTTCTGGGTCGTGCGTGCCAGCTCGGGCGATGCGGCGGCCACGCTGGATGGCGCGGTCGCTGCCTTGCGCGCCGCTCCCGGCATCGCGTCGGCCGATCCCGATCGTATGGTGAAGATCCAGCGCTAAATGCAATGCGGTGCGATTCAGCACCGCTCACACCCGACCTACACAGTGTGAAAAGCGGATGGGCCCGATTCCGGACGCATCCTGCCCCGTATCGGGCGCCTATCCTGCGACGGCGCCAGCGCACTGGCGAGTTCTCCCCGCCCCTTAGCAATCGAGTTTCTGCCATCACAGGCGGGCAGGTCGCATGCTACCTTTGGTTTTGTGTAACGTACTGTCAAGAATCGCATCCTGACGACGTTTCTCATGACGACAAGATAGATGCCTCGGAGCGCGCACTGATGACACCCACCTCCTTTCGGTTGAAGTCCTGGCTCCGTGCAGGCGCCAGCGTCGCCTGTATCGCCTGGTTGATGGGCGGCCACCCAGCCATGGCCGCCACGCCACAACCGCAGTACACAGGCGACCTCATCATCAAGTGGCGCGATGACACCAGCGGCACACGCAAGCCGCTGTCGGCGGCGGAATCCGGCAACCGGCTGCTATCGGTCGCGCAAACCGCGGGGAGCACACTGCAAGTCAAACGCACGTTGGCTACCGAGGCACAGCTCATGCACACCGGCTTGACCGACGCCGCCAGCATTGAAGCCACCGCCGCCAAGATCGCGCAGGATGCACGCGTGGCCTACGTGGTGCCGGATCGCATCCTGCGGCCCAACACGATCCCCAACGATCCGTACTTCCCCACGCAGAACAACCTGGCCTCGCCGACGGTGGTGCCGGGCGGCATCAACGTGGCCTCGGCGTGGAGCATCACGCAGGGCTCGGGCAGCATCGTGGTGGCGGTCGTCGATACCGGCTATACCGACCACCCAGACCTGGTCGGCAAGATCCTGCCGGGCTACAACTTCATCTCGGACCCGGCGCGCGCGGGCAACACGTTTGGCCGCGGAACGGATGCGCATGACCTTGGCGACGGCGTGACCTCGGCGCAGGTTTCCACCATTTCGGGCTGCACCAGCAGCGACGTCGCCAACAGCAGTTGGCACGGCACCGAAGTCAGCAGCGTGCTGGCAGCCAATACCAACAACGCGCTCGACATTGCCGGCGTGGGCTGGAACACCCAGATCGTGCCGGTACGCGTGTCGGGCAAGTGTGGCGCGCTGCTGTCCGATACGGTGGACGGCATGCTGTGGGCGGGCGGCATCGCCGTATCGGGTGTGCCCACCAATGCCCACCCGGCGCGCGTGGTCAACGTGAGCCTGGGCAGCACGGGCGCGTGCTCGGCGGCCGAACAGGATGCGGTGAACCGGCTGGCGTCGATCGGCACCACCGTGGTGGCGGCCTCGGGCAATGAAGCCGCACAAAACGCCGACGCGCCGGCCAATTGCACGGGCGCCATCGCCGTTACAGCACACGTGGACAGCGGTGAAAACGCCAGCTACGCCAACGTCGGCCCACAGGTTGCCATTAGCGCGCCGGGCGGAGGGTGCCCCAATTCACAGCCATCATGCGCTACGCCCTCAACGATTGTTGCAGACTCCAATGACGGTCCGTACTCGCCGGGCAACCCAATCGTTAGGCCGAAATCGCCCTCCGACATAGTCGCCGGCACAAGCTTCTCCACCCCGGAAGTGGCCGGCACCATCGCGCTGATGTTGAGCGTGCAACCGCAATTATCGAACCCGCAGATCCTGGCCGGCCTGCAACAGACCGCCCGCCCGCACCCAAGCGGCACGTACTGCGCCGTCAATACCGGCGCGTGCGGTGCAGGCTTGCTGGATACGGCAGGTGCAGTGGGTTACGCCCAGCGGACAACGCCAGCCGGCATTGGCAACGGTACGGCAAGCTCGGGCAGCGGCTCCGGCACTGGAAGTAGTAGTGGCGGTGGCGGCGGCGGTACTGTCCCGCTGATGGGTGCCGCGGTGCTGCTGGCCCTGGGGCTGGCATGCCGGCGCAAGCGCCCGCTGCCGCAATAACCGCACCATCACCTTGATCAAAGCCGCCTCCCATGTGGAGGCGGTTTTCATTTGGGCCTTCGCTGCACGCCCGTCTTACTGAGTGGCTAGGGTTCTTACCTAGCGCGACCCGGACCACCCCACCGCAATCCTTTTGGACAATCCATCCACCAATTCAGCAATTCTTTACAAAAAAAAGGCCGCTCTGATGAAGACGATGGTTCCCGGGGGTGTGGTCCGCGTGCTGGTGGTGCTCGGACTGATGTCGTATCACGCTGCGCCCGTGCTGGCGGCAGAAAAATCGACCACGTTCAACACACAGTTGCAGTGGGTCACCCAGTTGATCGTCAAGGAAAAAGCGACCACACCTGGCGCATTGAATCTGCAATCCATATCGGCAGGCGGCGTCAGCAATCCGGCGGATGCCGTGACCGTGCAACGCTGGTCAGCCACAGCGCAACTGCCAATGACGTACAAGCGTGCAATGTCGGGCGGCGCCCATGTGGTGACCCTGCCCAGAATCATGACGCTGGCCGACGCACAAACCGTTGCGCAGCGCATGGAGGCCAGCGGCCAGTTTGAATACGTGTCGCCCGATCGCATCCTGCGGCCAATGGCACTGGCAACCGACCCGCTGTTCGGCCAGCAATGGAACCTGATGCCCCGCGCCAGCGTGGCCGGTGGCGCCAACGTGACATCCGCCTGGGACACCACCACCGGCACGCCCACGGTGGGCATCGGGATTGTCGACACCGGCATCCGCGCTGACCACGCAGACTTTGCCGGCACGAACTTCGGTATCGGCCGCAACTTCGTCAGCAGCAGCGCAATGGCGGGTACCACCGATCCCAAGACCGGCGCCACCATCCCCAGCGGGTTCGTCAACAACGGCGCCAACAACAGTGCTGGCAATACCGACCCATCCGACCCCGGCGATTGGATCAGTGCCAGCGATGCCGCGTCCTTCCCAACGCTCTGCGGCAGCCAGAGCAACAGCAGCTGGCACGGCACCTTTGTGGCCGGACAGATTGCGGCGCAACGCAATAACGGCATCGGCATTGCGGGCATCGCTCCCAGCGTGCGCGTACAGATGGCGAGGGCGCTGGGCAAGTGCGGCGGCATGACATCCGACATCATGGATGCGATGACGTGGCTGGCCGGCGGCGCGGTCCCTGGTGTCCTCAGCAACCCGACGCCGGCCAAGGTCATCAGCATGAGCCTTGGGGGGGCGGGAGCCTGCTCCGTGCTGGAACAGAACCGGATCAATGCGGCGCGAGCGCTAGGTGTCACCATCGTGGTGGCGACCGGCAATGAGTCCGGGCCGGTAGATGCCCCCGCCAACTGCGCCGGCGCCATCGCCGTCACGGCCCATACGCTGGAGGGTGACAACGCCTGGTATGCCAACGTGGGTGCGCAAACCACCATCAGTGCGCCGGGCGGCGGCCGGGGCACGGTCATCTCAGGCACGGGCAGCACCATCTTGTCGCTGTCCAACAGCGGCGGTACCGCACCCGTTGCCTCGCCCAGCGGCGATACGTACACCAACGACATCGGCACATCGATGGCCACGCCGCATGTGGCTGCCACGGCCGCGCTCATGCTGTCGGTCCAGCCAGCGCTGATGCCCGACGACATCACGGCGATTCTCAAGCAGTCGGCCCGCCCCTTCCCGCCCGGTACCTACTGCGCCACGCATGCGGGCAGTTGCGGGGCCGGCATGCTGGACGCCGGCTCAGCAGTCACGCAAGCCCAGGGCATGCCGACCGTGCATGTCGCCACATCAGCCGCAACCGTGGCGCCCAATGCTTTCGTCACGCTCACGGCGGTGGGCGGTGCCGGTTATGGCCAAACGGCGGGTAGCCCGGTCTGGGCACAAACCGGCGGAAACCCCGTCACCCTGACGGCGTCTGCCCCAAATGCCAATGGCATCAGCACGACTACGTTCACGCCAACTGCCGCAGGCGTCTATAGCTTCAGCGTGTCATTGACCAACAACGCCGGCGCCACCGCAACCGATACCGCCAGCGTGACCGTCACAGGCGCCACGTCGCCGGGGTCAGGCACAGAGACCGGCGCGGGCACGGGCAGCACGGCCAATAGCGGTGGTGGTGGCGGTACCGTCCCGCTGATGGGAGGAGCCGTGCTGCTGGCCCTGGGGCTGGCCTACCGGCGCAAGCAGCCAGCGCTAGGTTGATTGCGCTTGTCATCAGGTCCCGACCGCCCCCCGCGTGGGGGCGTTTTTCGTTGTGGCATCCCCCGCTTGGGGCCCGCTCTTCCCTCCCGTGTGAACGAGACCCGCTGCACCGCCATATCTGCTCAGGCTGGAGATACTAGGGTTTACGCTTACCCACCCTTGAGACACGCTTTCTCAATCCTTTTGGACAATGCTGTGATGCATCTTGCGATTCATAACAAAAGAACAGGGCTGCTCCAATGAAATCGATGGTTCCCGGGGGTATTGTTCGTGCGCTGGTAGCGCTCGGACTGGTGTCGTATCACGCCGTGCCGGCGTTGGCGGTGGGCAAGGTCGCCGCACCTGCGCCGCAGTTGCAATGGGTGACGCAACTGATCGTGAAAGAGAAAAACAGCGGGCTGAAGACGCAAGCGGTTGCGGCAGGCGGCACGGTTGCCCGCGCAGACGTTGCGACGGTGCAACGCTGGTCGGTGGCGGCACAGCTGCCGGTGACCTACAAACGCGCCATGTCGGGCGGGGCGCATGTGGTGACGCTGCCCAGCGTCATGTCGGCCGCAGAGGCACAGACGGTCGCCCAGCGCATGGAGGCCAGCGGCCAATTTGAATATGTCTCGCCCGACAGCATCATGCGGCCGGCCGCCGTATCTAGCGATCCGCAGTTCCCCAACCAATGGAGCCTGTGGCCAAGCACCGTGGTCGCCAACGGTCCGGCCACGATGTCCGCAGGCGGTGCCAACATCACCACGGCGTGGGACGCAACCAATGGCATGGGCGTAAGCACGGTCAACGTGGCAGTGATCGACACAGGACTGTTGGCGGGTCATGAGGACTTGGCGGGCGCGAACATCCGGCAGGGGTATGACTTCATCAGCCACGACCCGTACAACGGCACGCCCGACCCCTCGACCAACAAAGCGATGCCGCCCGGCTTCGTTGAAAACGACCCCCAGGATACGCCGCCTGGCCGCGACCCGAACTCGTCAGACCCCGGCGACTGGGTCAGCAGCTCGGACGCAGCAAACTACCCGACCTTCTGTGGCAGCAAGGCCGAACCGAGCAGCTGGCACGGCACCTTTGTCACCGGCCAGATCGTTGCACAACACAATTCGGTCGGCATTGCGGGCATTGCTCCAGGGGTGACCATTCAGATGGCGCGTGCGCTGGGCAAGTGCGGTGGCGCCACATCGGACATCATGGACGCTCTGGCCTGGGTGACAGGCGCCAGCGACGTTGCCGGCGCCAACGGTGCCTACCTACCTGTCAATTCGCCGATGGCGCAGGTGGTCAACATGAGTCTGGGTGGCCAGGGGCCTTGCTCCAGCGCAGAACAGGCAACCATCACCGCGGCACGCGCTCGCGGTGCCACCATCGTGGTCGCGACCGGCAATGACGGCATCGGCACAATCAGCTCGCCGGCCAACTGCAATGGCGTGATTGCGGTGACGGCGCATACCGTCGATGGCGATCGCGCTGTCTATGCCAACTTCGGCGCAGGCACGACGCTCAGCGCACCGGGAGGCGGCCCGGGTTCAGTCATCAACACAGGCGTCAACGGTGCCATCAGCAGCCGGCAAATTGTTTCGTTGTCCAACCAAGGCGCCACCTTGCCAGACCCACGCAACAACTACTACACCACCGAGATGGGCACCTCGATGGCAACGCCACACGTGGCCGGCGTCGCGGCGCTGCTGCTTTCTCACAAGCCCACGCTAAGCGTGGATGACATCAAGGCGATCCTGATGCAATCAGCGCGGGCCTTCCCGGCAGGCACGTATTGCGCGCAGAACGCGGGCGCGTGCGGAGCTGGCATGCTGGACGCAGGTGCCGCCATGACGTTGTCGGTCGGCACGCCTTCGGTAAGCCTGTCAAGCTCGGTTAGCACCGTCGTGGCCAACAATCCTGTCACGCTGACAGCAACCGCCGGGGCGGGCTTCGGCAACACATTGACCGGTATCCAGTGGGCGCAGACAGCCGGCACGGGGGTCACCCCGACGACGTCGGGTCCAGACAGCAACGGCAACTACAGCGCCACGTTTACACCGAGCGCTGCTGGCACATACAGCTTCACAGTCACGGTGACCAATAACCTGGGTGCCACGGTAGCAGCCTCGACTTCCGTGACGGTCACCGCGCCCCCGACCACCACGCCTGGATCGGGCGGCACCCTGCCCTTCAGCGGCGGCACCAGCGGCACCGGCACCCTGAACCAAAGCGGCGGTGGCGGCGGTGCATTGCCACTGTGGCTGGCCGGCCTGCTGTTGGCAGGCGGCGCCTTCGGCTTCGGCCGTGGTCGTCGCATCTCTGGCGCGCAGTAAACGCAACACGGACACGCTGGCGCCTGCTGGCGTGTCCGCTCTCCGAGGCCCCCGGCATCCGTCGATCAGCCTTGCGCCTGCTTCCTGGCTTGGGCGCGCCATTCTCCGAATACCCAGATCAGCAGTCCGCTCGCCGCGCCAAACGCATGCGCAATGCGTACCACGCCAAAGCCCCAGTGCGGGTCATAGGCGATGGGCGACAGCCACGATTGCTCGAACCACACCTTCACCAGCACGCCCGCGCACAGCAGCAAGCCGATCCAGCGCGAGAAGTGGGCGCCGGTGTCTTCAACCGCCTCTGCTTGTGGCCGCAGCAACCGCAGCCCACCCCAGGCAGCAAGACCGTGCAGCGCGCCCGAGAGCCCGCCGTACCACTGCACCCCCGGTTGACTGAGCAGCGCAATCTGCACCAGCACGCCACACGCCACCAACGCACCAACAATGGCCTGCGGCCGCAGCACACGTGCGAGCAGAAGCATGACCCCCGCCGCCGCCATCGCGTCGGCCAACCAGTGCCACGTATCCAGGTGCACCCACATGGCCGTGACGATGCGCCACCACTGGCCCGCGCGCACAGCATCGCGCTGATACAGCCCGATGGCATGCAACCACGGAATGAATGAGAACGCAGCCGACAACACAGCCACACCCAGGCATGCAGCCCAGGTATGCACCGCGTGCAGACGCCCGCTCATCCGGCGTGCGGGCTTGATGGCGCGGGCACGGCGCCGAACACCTGCTCCCACAATGCCCGCACGTGGGCGGCCTCGTGCGCGCAGGTACCCGCAGGGACACGCGCGGCGGATTGTCCGTCCAGCCGCAGTTTGTGCTGGCGCGCGCGGAAATCGCGATAGGCATCGGCCACTTGCGCGGCCTGCGCGGCGTCGATCAACCCCAGCTCGCCCGCCATGTGCAGCAGCGCGATGTTGCCCTTGTTGCGGGTGAGTTCAGCGTGCGCAGCGCTATGCAGCAGCACCAAAAACTGTACGGTGAATTCGATATCGACCATGCCACCACGATCGTGCTTGAGGTCGAACAACTCCGTGGGATTGGTGTGGCCTTCCAACACACGCTCGCGCATCGCCACGATCTCGTCGCGCAGCGGGCCGGCCTCGCGTTCCTGCCGCAGCACGGCGGTACGCAGGGCCTCAAAGCGTGCGCCGATCTCTGCATCGCCCGCACAGAAGCGGGCGCGTGTGAGCGCCTGGTGTTCCCACACCCACGCAGCGTTGTCCCCCTCGCGCATCTGATAACGGCGGAAGGCTTCGAAGTGCGTGACCATCAGGCCAGCCGCGCCGTTCGGGCGCAGGCGCGTGTCCACGTCGAACAGCATGCCGGCGGCGGTGTGGCTGGTCAGCCAGGTGATGAGCTTGCGCGCAAAAGACGCATACACCTCGGGCGCACGCTCGTGGTCATCGTCATAGAGGAAGATGATGTCGAGGTCCGACGCATAGCCAAGCTCCTTGCCGCCCAGGCGCCCGTAGGCGACGACGGCAAAGCGCGGCACCTCGCAATGGCGCGTGGACACCTGCTTCCACGCGGTCTCCAGCGTCAGGTCCAGCATGGCGTCGGCCAGGTCAGAGAGCCGGTCGCTGATGTGCTCCACGCTCAGCATGCCCTGCAGATCCTGCAGCAGGATGCGGAAGGTCTCGGCGTGATGCTCCTGGCGCAGGATGTCCATCTGCATCTCGACGTGGTCTTCAGCAGCGCGCAGCCGATCGCGCACCCGCTCGCGGAAGGCGGGCCAGTCCGGATCGGCCGACAACGCCTCAACATCGAGCAACTCGTCGAGCAGTTGCGGATGGCGCGTCAGATAGTCCGACGCCCAGCGCGAGGCATGCAGCGTGTGGGCCACGCGTTCCAGCGCCTGTGGGTATTCGCACAGCAGCGAAAGATACGACGAGCGCCGGCTGATCGCGTCGAAGAAGTTCAGGAAGCGCGCGATGGTGACGTCAGCATCCGTCTGGCGCGCTGCGTGGTCGAGCGCGCGGTTGATCAGCAGATCGAAGCGCTGGCGGCTCACCTCGGTCAACGCACGGTAACGCGGCGAGTTGCGCGACGCCCGCAGGCGCTCGAGCACGCCGTCGGCGTCGGCATAGCCCAGGTCGGCAAGCTGCGCGCGAGCGGATTCGGTGCGCTCGTCGTCAAGCAGATCGGCGTGCCAGATGGAGGCGCACGGCGGTTGGCTGTCCTGCTTGTCAGAGAAGGTCTGCTCGAACTGCTGCGCGACTTCGTCCTGATAGGCCTCCAGCTTGGCAACCAGCGCAGCGTAATCAACGAAGCCCATCATGCGGGCCACACGCAACTGGTCTTCCGGTGCGCCCGGCAGGTTGTGCGTCTGCGCGTCTTCCACGTACTGCAGGCGGTGTTCAAGCTGGCGCAGGAAACGGTAGGCCTCGGTCAAGCGTGCGACCACATCGTCGTCGATCAGGCCGCGCTCGGCTGCGGCGCGCAGCACCTCCAGCGTGGGCCGCACACGCAGCCCGAAGTCCTGCCCGCCACGAATCAGCTGGAACACCTGCGCAACGAACTCGATCTCGCGGATACCGCCGCGCCCCAGCTTGATGTTGGGCGAGCGCGCATGCACCTGAGCGTCACCTTCGCCCGGCTGTCGGTTGGCACCATTGCTGCGCTTGGCGGCCTCCGCGCGAATCTGCGCGTGCAGCGCGCGGATGGCGGCAATCACGCCGTAATCCAGATAGCGCCGGAACACGAACGGCCCGGTCACCCGATCAAGCTGCTGGATCACGCGCGCCGCGTGCGGGCTGGTCGGGTCGGTGATGACGCGGCCCTTGATCCAGGCGTAGCGCTCCCACTCACGGCCCTGCACGACAAAGTATTCCTCCAGCATGCCCAGGCTGCAGGCCAGCGGACCGGCATCGCCGTTCGGGCGCAGACGCATGTCAACGCGGAAGACGTAGCCGTCTTCGGTCACGTCGGCCAGTGCATTGATCAGGCGCCGGCCCAGCTTCGTGAAGTACTCGTGATTGGACAGCGGACGCCGAACTTGGCCATCTTTGCCCTGCGTGTCGCCATCGTCGTCGTAAAGAAAGATCAGGTCGATGTCGGACGAGACGTTCAGCTCGCGCCCACCCAGCTTGCCCATACCGACCACCACCAGCTCCTGCACCTCGCCCGAGGACTGTCCGATCGGTTGGCCGTGCAGCGCCTGCAGCTCCTGGCCGATCACGGAGATGGCCGCGCGCACGGCAAACTCGGCCAGGTCCGTCATGCTGCCGGTCACTTCATCAAGCGTGGCGGCGCCGGACAGATCGCGCTCGATAAGCGTGGCGAATACCTCGTTGCGCAACAGGCGCAGTGCGCGCTTGAGTGCGGGCTCGGTCTCCACGGCCGTGGCGTCGAACAGCTCGGTAAAGCGCGCGGACAGCCAGGCAGCGTCAACCGGGCGGGCGGCTGCGCTCTGCACGCGCTCAGCCCAACCTTCGCGCGCCTGCGCCAGGCGTTGGACGTAGCGGGAATAGGCTTGCGCGTACGGCAACGCAACATGGGGGGCTTCCGGCGCACGGGCCGGGGCTTGCAAGAACGGCTGGGCAGACAAGGTGGAATCGGTCATGCGGGTCATGCGAACCATCAAGGGAGCTGCGAAGAAACACCCATTCTCGCTGAAATGCGTGCGGGCCGGTCGGTGGTCACGCACTTTCACGGGCATCGGGTGTGCTTGCCATTCGTTGATCGGCGTTGCCCTGGCTTCAAATGTGGCACTGCGCCACGAATATCGGATAATCGCGGTCATGCCCCGTCTGCCCCAGCCCCCAGAATCGCCGAAGTCCGATGGCGGACACGCCAGCACCCTGCCTACCCGCCGGACAGGCCTGCGCACGGCCGGCGCCATCTGGGCATGGATTGCGCGGCTGGCCGGCAAGATCGCCAACGGCGTTGTGGCTTGCATCCGCGCGCCGATCTGGCGCAAGCTGTGGCGCATCCTGTGGAAAACGGTGGTCGCACTGGTTGTCCTGGCCATGGTCGGCATGGTGCTGGTGCGCTTTGTCCTGTGGCCGCGCGTGAGCGTGGCGCGCGAATGGATGGAGCGCGAGGCGTCGAGCGCACTGCACGCCAACGTCGGCATCGGCTCGCTGGAAACCTACTGGGAGGGCTGGCACCCCGCCTTCCGTGCGCAGCGCATCGAAGCGCGCGACACCGCCGGCCGCCAGACCTTTGCCGTGCAGGACGTGCAGGCACGGCTGTCGTGGCGCTCGCTGCTGCGCATGCAGATCACGTTTGCCGCGCTGCACGCCAGCCGTGCCGACGTACTGGTGCGCCGCACGCCCGAGGGCGCCCTCCTCGTGGCCGGCATGCCGCTTGGCCCCGACACCGGCGGCGACAGCAACTTCTTAGACCAACTGCTCTCGCAGGGCGACATCGACTTTCGCGAAGGCGCGGTGCGCTGGCTCGACGAACAGCAGAAGCTGCCCGAGGTGGCGCTGGGCAATGTGCACGTTCAATTGCGCAGCGGCCCGACCCGCCACCGGCTGGACGCCAGCGGCACCTCGCCCAGCCTCTTCAACGGCCCGATCAAGCTGCAAGCCGATTTTCGCCATGACCTGCTGGCCCGCCCGGGCGATTGGCGACACTGGCATGGCCAAGCCAACTGGCAGGTCGACACGCTGCAGCTGGCTGCGGTGCAACGCTATGTGCCGGTGATGGCAGCCGCCAACAGCGGCACCATCAGTTCGGACGGCTCGGTGGAGTTTGCAGGCGGCGCCTTCACACGCAGCCAGGCACGGCTGACCGGCCAGCAGCTCGATCTGCAGATCCGCAAAGATCTCGACCCGCTCCAATTGCGCAGCCTGCAGGCGCTCGCCACACAGCAGCGCACCGCAAACGGCGGCCACACGCTGCGCATCGATACACTGCTCTGGCAGCCATTGAACCCGCCTGCGCAACCTGCGCCCGCGCCCGAACTGGCTGGCCCCGGCATCGAGGCCCCCGTCAACCCGGCAGGCACCCCGCGCGGGCTGCGCAATGTGAGTGTCGGCTGGGCGCTGGATACGCGCGACGAACTGCGTAGCCTGCAAGTCAAGGCCACGACGCTGGATCTGACCGATCTGCGCAGCATCGCCATCGCCCTGCCGCTACCGGCCGGCGTGCTGGAACCGCTGCGCACCAAACAGCCCGCCGGCCGCATCGACGACCTCGACATCAACTGGCAGCGCGATGTCTCCCGCTGGCGGCCAAATACACCGGCGCCGGTGCACTTCACGGGGCGCGCCACGCTGCGGCAAGTGTCATTCGGACCCGGGGAACTGCCTGTCGTACCGGCCGGCCATCACCCCGAGCCAGCCGTGCCCGGCGTCGAGAACCTCTCCGGCAACGCCGTCTTCTCCGACGACAAGGGCACGCTGCGCATCGACGCCTCCGATACTGCCCTGCTCCTGCCCGGCCTTTTCGATGAAGCACGGGTGCCGCTGGACCGCCTGCAAGGCACCTTCAACTGGACCTATCGCAAACAGGAACTGATCGTCAGCAGCGACAACCTGACGCTCTCCAACAGCGATCTGTCTGCCCGGTTTGCGGGCAACTACCGTCACGCGCCGGACACCAGTCATATCGGCACCATCGACCTGAAGGGCACGCTGGAACGCGCTACCGTCACGCGTGTGCCGCGCTACCTGCCACTGTCTGTCGGGCCGCATACACGCGAGTACCTGGCCGGCGCCTTGCAGGGCGGCACAGCCAGCGACGTCACCTTGGTCCTCACCGGCGACCTGCACGACTTTCCGTACCGTCCGCCGCACAAGGGAACGTTCCGCGTGGAGGTGCCGGTCAAGGACGTGACCTACCAGCCGGCCCCCGCCGACGCCTCGCACCCGACCGGCTGGCCGGCGTTTACCGACACAGAAGGCACCGTGGTGTTCGAGGGGCCGTCGATGTCGTTCAAAGTGGCGCACGCCAAGGTGGGCGACGTGACCTTGGCCGACGTGACCGGCACCCTGCCCGACATGGGCGACCACCATCCGCTGCTCACCATCGACGGCCATGCCGATGGCGCCACGCAGGGCTTCCTGCAGTACGTCGAGGCCAGCCCGGTTGGCGGCTGGATCGGCCACTTCACCAAGGACGCGCGCGCACAGGGCAACGCCACGCTCGCGCTCAAGCTTGACCTCCCGCTCAACGAAATGCACACGGCCCGCGCCCAGGGCAGCGTGACCTTCCTGCGCAACGACGTCACGCTGATCCCGCAGGCGCCGCCACTCACCGACGTCACAGGCGCGCTCACGTTCACGCACAAGGGCATCGGCTTCGATAACCTGCGCGCCCGCTTTGCCGGCGGCGAGATTCGCCCGACCGGCGGTACCGCGCCTGACGGCACGATCCGCATCCAGGTCGCGGGCACCGCCTCGGCCCAGGGCCTGCGTGAAACCACCCCGGAAGGCAGCCCCATCGCCGCGATTGCCCGCACGCTGGACGGCAGCGCACCGTACAACGCCACTATCAGCGTCAAGCAGCATCGGCCCGTCATCCAGGTGCAATCCGACCTGACGCCGATGACGGTGCGCCTGCCTGCACCGTTGAACAAAGCCGCCGGCCAGCCGCTGCCCGTGCGCTTCGATATGCAGCCGCTGGCGACCAACAACGCGCTCGACGAAGTCACGCTGCAGATCGGCAACATCGCCTCCGCGCGCTACGAACTGCGCAGCAACGGCAACGGCACCGAGGTGCTGCGCGGCGGCATCGGTGTGCGCCAACCCGTACCGCAGCCCGCCGAAGGTGTGCAGGCCAACCTGACGCTGGACCGGCTCGACATCGACGCCTGGCGTCAGGTCTTCGCCACGCCGGCAGGGGAAAAGAGTGCCACGCAATCGGCTGCCGAACACGCTGCCGCCAGCGCCGCCAGCAGCCACAACGCCTTCCTGCCCACCCGCCTGAACGGGCGCGCGCAGACACTGCGCATTCTCGGCCGTGATTTCAGCAGCGTCAGCGTTGATGCCACACGCGATGGCGCTAACTGGCAATCGACCATCGATTCGCGCGAGATTGCAGGAACCACACGCTGGCATGCAGAGAGTGCCGCCGTGCCCTTCGGCGAGCTGACCATGCGCCTGTCGCGCATGAGCATTCCCGATGCGCAGGAAGAGACCGCGCTGACCGAATCGCTGGCGCGCAGCTCGCAAGAAATCCCTTCACTCGATCTGGTGGCCGACAAGTTCGACCTGCGCGGCAAGACGCTGGGCAAGCTAGAAATCAAGGCGCGCAACCAGATCACCGACGGTGCCCCGGTGTGGACGCTGGAGACGCTCAAGCTCGAACAGCCTGCCGCCACCTTCACCGCACAAGGCACGTGGCGCATTCCGCGTCGTCTGCGCGGCGGCGAGGATGACCCCGAGCGCCGCACCTTGCTCGACTTCCATCTCGACCTGCGCGACTCAGGTGAGCTTCTGGAGAAGATGGGCTTTGCCAAGGTGCTCGACGGTGCCAAGGGCAAGTTCGAAGGCCGCGTGGTGTGGCGCGGTTCGCCCATGTCGATCGACTACCCGACACTCAACGGCCGCATGGCGCTGAACCTGGAGCGCGGCCAGTTCCTGCCGGTTGACCCGGGCCTTGCCAAGCTGGCGGGCGTGTTGAGCCTGCAGGGCCTGCTGCACTTCGCTACCGACCTGCGCAGCGCCACCGGCCGCGGCACGCCGTTCGAAAGCGTGGCGGCCACCGGCACGATTGCCAGCGGTGTTGCGCGCACGGAAGATTTCACGGTCAAGGGGCCGCAGTTCCAGGTCGCGATGCAGGGCTCGGCCAATATCCTCGATGAAACGCAGGATCTGCACGTGAAGGTCACCCCCAAGGTCGATGCAACGTCCGCGTCCCTGGCGGCCGCCTTCATCAATCCGGCCATCGGGCTGGGCACGCTGGCCGCGCAGTTGGTGCTGGGTGACCAGCTATCGAAGGCGTTCGCCACGCAGTATCACGTCACAGGAAGCT
Organism: Ralstonia sp. ASV6; assembly: GCF_016429285.1. GTDB lineage: Bacteria > Pseudomonadota > Gammaproteobacteria > Burkholderiales > Burkholderiaceae > Ralstonia > Ralstonia flaminis. The sequence continues at coordinate 4,387 of NZ_JAELUI010000081.1, read as the reverse complement.
GGGCCAAACCGAAGATCGACAAGATCGCGTCCAGCTCAGGTGCAGGCAGCCATCCCGAAACCTCGGCAAAATAGGCCCCATGACTTCTTCGACTGTTGCTCCTGCCCAAGCCGCCCCTGGCCCGGATACGTCCTCAGGCGTGCCCTTCGGCGCACCTTTTCGCGTCGCCGCCATCCAGACGGTGACGGGTATCGAGGTGGACACCAACCTGGCGCGCGCCGATGTGCTACTCGCCGAGGCTGCCGCTCAGGGCGCGCAACTGGCGCTGCTGCCCGAGTACTTCTGCAAGATGGGCCGCAAAGACAGCGACAAGGTCGCCATCCGCGAGGATGACGAGGATGGCCCCATCCAGACGTTTCTGGCCGACGCAGCACGCCGCCACAAGCTGTGGCTTGTTGGCGGCACGCTGCCGATGTGGTGCGAAGACGAACAGCGCGTGCGCAATACGTCGCTCGCCTACAACCCGGCCGGGCTGCGCGTGGCGCGCTACGACAAGATCCACCTGTTCAACTTCGTGCGCGGCGAAGAGCGCTACGACGAAGCCCGCACCATCGAACCCGGCGCCACACCGGTCGCCTTTGATGCGCCGTGTGGGCGCGTGGGCATGTCGGTGTGCTACGACCTGCGCTTTCCCGAGCTGTACCGCGCGCTGTCGTCGCAAGGCAATCTGAACTTGATTCTGATGCCGGCGGCCTTCACCTACGTGACGGGCGCCGCGCACTGGGAGATCCTCCTGCGCGCCCGCGCGGTCGAGAACCAGTGTTACGTGCTCGCCGCCGCACAGGGCGGGCGCCACGAGAACGGCCGCCGCACGTGGGGCCATTCCATGTTGGTCGACCCGTGGGGCGAAGTCATCGCCGCATTGCCTGAAGGCGAAGGCGTGGTCGTCGGCGACATGGACCCGGCCCGCCTGGCGCAAGTGCGCCAGGACTTGCCGGCGTTGAAACACCGTGTGATGTAGTCGAAGAACCGGTTTACGATCCGTAGCGAGCGGCCCGAGGTTGGCCCCGAATGTGCCAAATGCGGCGCAGCCGTACACGGGTACGGCGAGCATCGCAGGGCCAAGATCGGGCAGTGCAGTAGGATCGAGAACTGGTTCCAACCGAATTTCTTTGCGAGAACCCACCATGAACGCAGGCGACATCGCCATCCAGAATCTGTCCATCGCGCGCCGCGTGCTGCTCGATCCGTACGGCCTTGATGAGGCGCACCTGCAGCGCGCGCTGGCCGACATCTTCACGCACCGCGTCGACTACGCGGACCTCTACTTCCAGTACACCCGCAACGAGGCATGGAGCCTGGAAGAAGGCATCGTCAAATCCGGCAGCTTCAGCATCGACCAGGGCGTGGGCGTGCGCGCCGTCTCGGGCGACCGCACTGCATTCGCCTATTCCGACGACATCAGCTTGCCCGCGCTGATGCAGGCCGCTGGTGCCACGCGCACCATCGGCAAAGCCGGCGCCGGCCGCGTGAAGGTGGCGAACAGCCTCGCCAGCGGTCCGAATGGCCATTCGCTGTATGCGCCCAACGACCCGCTCGATTCGATGACGGCCACCGAAAAGGTCGCCTTGCTGGAGCGCATCGAAAAACTCGCCCGCGCCAAAGACCCGCGTGTGGTGCAGGTCATGGCCGGCCTGGCCGGTGAATACGACGTAATGCTGGTGGCACGCAGCGACGGCGTGATCGCCGCCGATGTGCGCCCGCTGGTGCGCATCTCCGTCACCGTCATCGCCGAGCAGAACGGGCGCCGCGAGATGGGCAGTTCCGGCGGCGGCGGCCGCTATGCCTACGGCTATTTCACCGACGCCCTGCTGCGCGAATACGTGGACGAGGCGGTCTCCTCCGCACTCGTCAACCTGGAAGCCAAGCCGGCACCGGCAGGCACCATGACCGTCGTGCTTGGGCCCGGCTGGCCCGGCGTGCTGCTTCACGAAGCCATCGGCCACGGGCTGGAGGGCGACTTCAACCGCAAGGGCTCGTCTGCCTTCTCCGGCCGCATGGGTGAGCGCGTGGCGGCCAAGGGCGTCACCGTGGTGGATGACGGCACGCTGGCCAATCGCCGTGGCTCGCTCAACCTCGACGACGAGGGCAACCCCACGCAATGCAACACGCTCATCGAAGACGGCATCCTCACCGGCTACATGCAGGACACGCTCAATGCGCGCCTGATGAAGATGCCCGTGACCGGCAACGCCCGCCGTGAGAGCTACGCTGCCCTGCCGATGCCGCGCATGACCAACACCTACATGCTCGGCGGCGACAAAGACCCGCAGGAGATCATCGCCAGCGTCAAGAAGGGCCTGTACGCCGTCAATTTTGGTGGCGGACAGGTCGACATCACCAACGGCAAGTTCGTGTTCTCGGCCAGCGAGGCCTACCTGATCGAAGACGGCAAGATCACCGCGCCGGTCAAGGGCGCGACGCTGGTCGGCAGCGGCCCCGAATCGCTCAAGCACGTGACCATGATCGGCAACGACATGCGCCTGGACTCGGGCATCGGCGTGTGCGGCAAGGAGGGCCAGAGCGTGCCAGTGGGCGTGGGCCAGCCGACCCTGCGCATGGAGAATATGACGGTGGGCGGCACGGTCTGACGGCCCCGGAAGCGGCCGCAACGTTGTCGTTTGCGCGCCGCAGGCCCGGAAAATCCGCGCTTGCGGCGGCCCGGAAAAGCAGCTATAAAGACGTTTCGATTGGTGCGGCGCAGTAGCGCTTTCCTAATTTTTGTTGCAGTACTTAGCATTCTCTCCATGTCCTTCGCCAAGTTTTTTTACTTTTACTTTTGGCATCTCGCACCGCTGGCGGAAGGAGAGGGGCGCTTGCAACAAAAATAAAGCACCCAGCAGATACCGAAAACCGCCAGCGACCCTGGCGGTTTTTTTTCGCCCTGTCACCCGCCCCACCCCGGCGCCGACGCGAAACATGATCCGAACACAGTAGACGTTTCCAATACTCGAACCAAGACATCCCCCTGGAGCTTTCCATGCCGAAGAACACCGATGATTTGCGCATTCGCGAACTGAAAGAGCTGACGCCGCCGTCGCACTTGATCCGCGAATTCCCGTGCAGCGACACCGTGTCCGATCTGATCTACCAAAGCCGGAACGCGATGCACCGCATCCTGCACGGCATGGATGACCGCCTGATCGTCATCATCGGCCCCTGCTCCATCCATGACACCAAGGCGGCAATGGACTACGCCCGCCGCCTGGTCGAACAGCGCGAGCGCTTCAAGAACGAGCTGGAAATCGTCATGCGCGTGTACTTCGAGAAGCCGCGTACCACGGTCGGCTGGAAGGGCCTGATCAACGACCCGCACATGGACGGCAGCTTCAAGATCAACGACGGCCTGCGCACCGCGCGCGAGCTGCTGATGAACATCAACGAGCTGGGCCTGCCTGCCGGCACCGAATACCTCGACGTGATCAGCCCGCAGTACATCGCCGACCTGGTGAGCTGGGGCGCGATCGGCGCGCGCACCACCGAAAGCCAGGTGCACCGCGAACTGGCTTCCGGCCTGTCGTGCCCGGTTGGTTTCAAGAACGGCACCGACGGCAACGTGAAGATTGCCGTGGACGCCATCAAGGCCGCGTCGCAGCCGCACCACTTCCTGTCGGTCACCAAGGGCGGTCACTCGGCCATCGTGTCGACCGCGGGCAACGAGGATTGCCACATCATCCTGCGCGGTGGCAAGGCGCCCAACTATGACGCCGCCAGCGTGCAGGAAGCCTGCGACGCCATCGCCAAGTCGGGCCTGGCCGCACGCCTGATGATCGACGCCTCGCACGCCAATAGCAGCAAGAAGCACGAGAACCAGATTCCGGTGTGCGAAGACATCGGCCGCCAAATGGCTGCGGGCGACAACCGCATCGTCGGCGTGATGGTGGAATCGCACATCAACGCCGGCCGCCAGGACCACGTGCAAGGCACGCCGGTGTCCGACCTGGCCTACGGCCAGAGCGTGACCGACGCTTGCATCGGCTGGGACGATTCGCTGAAGGTGCTGGAGACGCTGGCCGACGCCGTGCGCAAGCGCCGTCTGGTGCCGGGCAGCGGCAACTGATCTGCCCCGATGTGATTTGAGGAAGGACGCCTGCGGGCGTCCTTTTTCTTTTCCTGCGCCGAGTACGGCACCGGCACCGCACCACCGTCATGAGGTGGATCAAACAGAGGCAAGGATGATGTGATCTTGAAGCTACCCGTCTCAATAGAATAGGGCCATACCAGCGGATGCCGATCCCCAGAAGAAAAACCAGTCGGCACGGTCCAGGCCCACACACTTATGCGTACGAAAAAACGAGTCCTGCAGTTCACCCTGATCACCGTGGCTTCCGCGGCGTTGCAATGGGGGGCGCAGGCACAACCACAACAACCGTCCGCTGTGGCATCC
>NZ_JAELUI010000556.1 GCF_016429285.1 Ralstonia sp. ASV6 | reverse complement strand
CCCCCCCCCCCCCCCCCCCCCCCCCCCCCCCCCCCCCCCCCCCCCCCCCCCCCCCCCCCCCCCCCCCCCCCCCCCCCCCCCCCCCCCCCCCCCCCCCCCCCCCCCCCCCCCCCCCCCTTTTTCACGCAGAAGACGGCATACGAGATCAGGCGCCATGTCTCGTGGGCTCGGAGATGTGTATAAGAGACAGGTCGAGACCTGCGCCTAGAATCACATACTGAGTTACCCCTAGGTGCGCTTGTTCGACGACCAGATCATCAACGAATCGCGCGCGCGCCACGATTGAGGCGCGAAATGGCCGCGTGAACTGAGGATCC
>NZ_JAELUI010000555.1 GCF_016429285.1 Ralstonia sp. ASV6 | reverse complement strand
CCCCCCCCCCCCCCCCCCCCCCCCCCCCCCCCCCCCCCCCCCCCCCCCCCCCCCCCCCCCCCCCCCCCCCCCCCCCCCCCCCCCCCCCCCCCCCCCCCCCCCCCCCCCCCCCTTTTTTAATGACACGCCGACCACCGAGATCTACACTCCACGGCCTTCGTCGGCAGCGTCAGATGTGTATAAGAGACAGGCCATTGCCCGCGCGCTGGATGATGCGGGTGTCGACAGCATTGAAGTTGCGCACGGCGACGGGCTGTCGGGTTCGAGCTTTAACTACGGTTTTGGCGCGCATACCGATCTGGAATGGATTGCCGCCG
>NZ_JAELUI010000554.1 GCF_016429285.1 Ralstonia sp. ASV6 | reverse complement strand
CCCCCCCCCCCCCCCCCCCCCCCCCCCCCCCCCCCCCCCCCCCCCCCCCCCCCCCCCCCCCCCCCCCCCCCCCCCCCCCCCCCCCCCCCCCCCCCCCCCCCCCCCCCCCCCCCCCCCCTTTCCAAGCCGAAGACGGCATACGAGATCAGGCGCCATGTCTCGTGGGCTCGGAGATGTGTATAAGAGACAGGTGCTGGAAGGCGCTGGCGGCACGGTTGCTGCACCGACCCCTGCGCAAGCTCCGGCCTCTGCGCCGGCTGCCGCTGCACCGAGCCCGGCCCCTGCCGCGGCCCCCGCAGCTGCACCCGCCACGTACA
>NZ_JAELUI010000553.1 GCF_016429285.1 Ralstonia sp. ASV6 | reverse complement strand
CCCCCCCCCCCCCCCCCCCCCCCCCCCCCCCCCCCCCCCCCCCCCCCCCCCCCCCCCCCCCCCCCCCCCCCCCCCCCCCCCCCCCCCCCCCCCCCCCCCCCCCCCCCCCCCCCCTTTTAATGACCCGCCCACCACCGAGATCTACACTCCACGGCCTTCGTCGGCAGCGTCAGATGTGTATAAGAGACAGCTTTCAGGTTGATCAGCCGCTGCCATTCGGCGTAGCGGGCTTCTGTTGTCGTTGGCACTGACCAGACCGGCGCATGGGCCGTGCTCATCGGGGTGGCCACCGGCGCCTTAACGTCTATGGTTTCCAC
>NZ_JAELUI010000552.1 GCF_016429285.1 Ralstonia sp. ASV6 | reverse complement strand
CGGGGAAGGCTCATTGTAGAACTGCTACGCGGGCAGCTCACGCATTGCGCAAAACTGCCCGCGATCTTAGCGTCGCATCAGAACCCGCCCGACTGGATAAGCTGGTTCAGCGCACCGATGTTCAGGCCTGTCTCTTATACACATCTGACGCTGCCGACGAAGGCCGTGGAGTGTAGATCTCGGTGGTCGGCGGATCATTAAAAGGGGGGGGGGGGGGGGGGGGGGGGGGGGGGGGGGGGGGGGGGGGGGGGGGGGGGGGGGGGGGGGGGGGGGGGGGGGGGGGGGGGGGGGGGGGGGGGGGGGGGGGGGGGGGGGGG
>NZ_JAELUI010000551.1 GCF_016429285.1 Ralstonia sp. ASV6 | reverse complement strand
GCGGCGTGGCTTGGTGCCCAGCACGTACGACAGCGGCGTGTTGGAGACGACACCGCCGTCCCAGTAGTACTCGCCGTCGATCAGCACCGGTGGGAAGCCCGGCGGCAGCGCGCCGGAGGCCATGAAGCTGTCTCTTATACACATCTGACGCTGCCGACGAAGGCCGTGGAGTGTAGATCTCGGTGGTCGGCGGATCAGTAAAAAGGGGGGGGGGGGGGGGGGGGGGGGGGGGGGGGGGGGGGGGGGGGGGGGGGGGGGGGGGGGGGGGGGGGGGGGGGGGGGGGGGGGGGGGGGGGGGGGGGGGGGGGGGGGGGGGG
>NZ_JAELUI010000550.1 GCF_016429285.1 Ralstonia sp. ASV6 | reverse complement strand
CCCCCCCCCCCCCCCCCCCCCCCCCCCCCCCCCCCCCCCCCCCCCCCCCCCCCCCCCCCCCCCCCCCCCCCCCCCCCCCCCCCCCCCCCCCCCCCCCCCCCCCCCCCCCCCCCCCCTTTTTTCAAGCCGAAGACGGCATACGAGATCAGGCGCCATGTCTCGTGGGCTCGGAGATGTGTATAAGAGACAGGGTATGAGCAGCGGCGTCGGCGCCATGTTTATCGGCTTTTCCGCCAAGCTGGCGACGGCCACACTGAATTAATCGAATCGAGCGGGTTATGCCAAAACGTACAGATATCAAAACCATCCTGATCATC
>NZ_JAELUI010000080.1 GCF_016429285.1 Ralstonia sp. ASV6 | reverse complement strand
CGCGCCCCAGGGCAGGCGGTGCTTAATGGAGAAGCCCGCGCGCGCCGCGAAATCGGTGACGAGCGCAAGCGGCACCTGGTGATGCCGGCTCCAATCGTTTGCCGCGCGATCGAAGTACATCGATTCCGTGCTGGTTGAGACGTAAAGCTCCTTGAAGCAGATTTCTTCAACCCCCTGATCTGCGGCCCAGGTCAGATAGTGTTCGAGTGTCTCTTCATCTTCCACCCCGCCGTCCTGCAGAACGCAGATGAATCGCAGGCGCAGATTCGGCCACAGATGGCGATGTTCGTGCCAGGTGCCAACCAGTGCTTCGACGGGCGTGCGTAGCTTCATGATGCGCTCGTTGTGCTGCGCATCGAAGTGATGGCGGGAGAGGGACAGCACGCTCAGCCCCGCGTCGTGCAGGGCACGCAGACGCGCGATGCGGTCGGCGTCTTGCAGTGTTGCGAACGCATGCCCGTTAGAGATCAACACGACCTTATCGAAGCGCTGCGCGCAACTGGCAACGAGTCTTTCCATTTGCGCGAAAGCCAGCAGGGTCGGCTCCCCGCCGCCGGTGATTACCGCACGCTCAGCCCCGTGTGCTGCAGCCTTGTCCAGCCATGCGCCAAGCGTGTCCCAGTCAGGCCGGTACGCTGCCTGATCGCTGGAGATCGACGCCTTGGAAAAGCAGAACGCACACTTGGCCTGACAGCCCTGCGCGATGGGCAGGATGGACAGGGTGCGCGGTCGCAGCGCGGCAAACGCTTGAAACTGCCCGCTCAACAGTCGCAGCGACGCTGCCGTCATGTCCTCGATCACCGTGCGGCGCCATGCCATGCCGCCGTCCTTGGGCTCCAGGTCATACAGTGCGCTGAGCCTGATGTGGTCTGCGTGAATGAAGACACCGCGTCCGGTGGCCGTGTTTTCCTGGATGAGCGCCGGATCGACCTGGGTTTCCAGCAAGATCAACCGGTTGCCAGGAATTGCCAGCTTCTCAAGCAACTGCGATGCCTTCTGGTAGCCGATCTCAAGGTCACCACGCTCCAGCAGATAGAAGCGGTCGGGATAGGTGCTTTCAGGAATGCCAGCCTTCGCATAGCAATGCGAGTACTTGTCGAATGCCCGTGCGAAGTTGGACAGCACGGTAACGTGATAGAGCTTCTTCTTCTCGATCATGATCGGAATCCGTTTCTTGATGCTTCTGCGTCTGCCGCGACGGAGTCACGCATAAGTGGTCCGGATCGCGGCAGGCGCGCTACAGCCTCGTCCTCAGACTTCGTGCGCCTGGGCGCGGGCGCGTACGTCATCCAGCGACACGTCGATCAGCAGCTTGCCGCCGTCGAATACCGTTTCGAGTGCGTCATCCCAATCGCTCTCGACGCGCCGGTCATCCCAGGCCAACGGAAGCGTTGCGGTTTGGTAAGCGCCGGTCCGGCGATTGCGCAGCAAGGTCAGCCGCCCTTGCTTGGAGCGCTTGCCGGCATCCGTGACTGGGTCCTTGCAGACATCGCGCCAGACATCGTCCACCTTGACCGCCGAGCACTTCATGGCAAAGCGCTGTGTGTCGCGGTTCAGTTGCTGCAGCAGCGCGCCGCCCATGCCGAACACGATGTTGTCAGCCGCATAACCGGCAGCTTCCATCGCAGCCAGGATGGCCTCGATGGAGTCTGCATTGACGCCATCACCCTGGATCACACGCACATGGTTGAGCACGCGGTATCCCTTGCCGTTGACCACCGAGCCGAAGGCTTCGTCCAGTGCGCGCAGGGTCTGCATCACGATGGTCTGCGGGTCGCCGGAATCCGGGCGAATGACCAATGTGGCACCGGAGTCGATGACCGCCTGCCGGAGTTCTGTGCCCCACATGCGCAGCGCCGCAAACAGGTCGTACGAGTCGGAGACCACTGAGACGATCGCGCCCGGCTTGCCGAATTGCCGCAGCATGTTGCGATACGCATCGCACTCGCCTGCGCGGCCCCAGGCCGTGATGGTGCTGTGTTCGGCCGCCGGTACCGAGAACGCTGCCATGGGCGTGTTGTAGTAGGCGTTGGCCGCCACCACGCCCAGCACGGTGTCCGAGCCCATAAAGCTCACCAAGTGCGCAGCACCGCCAATGGCCGAGGATTCAGCGCTCGACACGCCGCGCGCGCCAAAGTCGTGCACCTTGAACGGCAGTTGCGCAATGTCGTCGCTGGTGCGCTCCAGGTAACGGCGTACAAGCTGCCGCAACTGCCAGCTCTGCGTGGCCACCGTCACCGGATACCAGACGCGCAGCAGCATCGTCTCAATATACGAGGTCAGCCAGAACGCCTGCGGGTCGTCGCATTCCACGGTCACGAGCACGTTGTGCGTGGGCACCACCGAACCTTCCGGCACCGCACGGATACGCACCGGCAGATAGCCACCATAGGTTTCGACGATGTAGCGCCAGCCGGTTTCATTGAACGGTTCGCCGTGCGCAGCGAAGAAGCTGCGGGCTTCGTCGATCATCGCTGTGGTGACGGGCTGGCTGAGGTATTCCTTGAGCAGCATCTGCAGCCCGAAGAACAGCGTGCGGTCATAACGTCCGCCGCGCGATTCGATGTACGAGAACATCGCCGAGGTGCCCGGCGGGTACTGCAGGTAGTGAGACGCCTTGTACGAATCCGTGTTGAGGATCGGATTGGACAGGATGGACGACAGACGACGCAGGTCGTTTTGCATGGCTAGAGCTCCTCTATGCCGTTGGGTGGCCGCCGGGTCTGTCCCAGCGGGTGAAGCGGGTATCGGTAGCGTTAGAGCTTGCCGAGAAAGTGGTAGGCGATGTCGAAGTGGTCCTCAAACATGACGCTACGCATGCGCGCGAAATCGTTCAGCGGCACCCAGCGCGCCTTGTCGGCATCGTCGCCGCCCTTGACGCGTGGCAGCTCACCCACCGGAAAGCTGAACAGGAATGCGTGCGTGATGGTTCGCCCGCGCAGCGAGCGCTGCGGGTGATCGAAGACCTGCCGGTCTTTCAACGAGCCGCGCAGCACGGGCTCGGGCAGCTTGAGCCCGGTCTCTTCGCGCAACTCGCGAAGGCACGCCGCCTCCAGCCGTTCCTCCTGATTCACGAAGCCACCCGGCAACGCCCACAGGCCACGCCCGGGCTCACTGCGCCGGCGTACCAGCAGCAGGTGGCCAGAATGCACGACCACCGCATCGACGGTAACGAAGGTGACCGGATACGGCGCTGCCGACCAGGCCTTCTTGTAGCCGGCAATGAACTCCGATTCCGCCTTCAGCTGCGCGAAGGCCGGCTGGTTGCGGAAGCCCTCCATCCATTCGAACACCGGTGCGGGCACAGCCCACGACACGAAGCTGTTGCTGCGCTCAGCCAGGAACTGCTCGCGGATCTCGGTGGCGGAAATGTCTTCGGTGCTGTCGACTTCCACCAGCTCCCACTGCGCAAACATGCGCAGGTAGTACGAAGTGCCGTCCTTCTCGTGGCCGATGATGCCGATCTTGCGGCCAGCGGTGTCGCCCAGCTCGGCGGCCACGGCCTCCTGCACCCAGCGGACCCAGTCACCGTCGTTGTAGGTGGAATCCTGCACCGGCGCAAAGCGCACGCGGGTGAGGGATGCCGCATCCAGCGCAGAGGCAATCATCTGCCGGCGCTCGTCGAACGAGAACGGGTCTTTGATGGTGCGGGGTTTATCGGTCGAGCCGATCAGGACGCAAACCGTATCTGCAAGGCTCAATGCCCGGCGCAGTACGTCAAGGTGTCCACGGTGCATCGGCTGGAAACGGCCGATGAAGACAAGCGCATCGAAGCGCTTTGCATTGGTGCTCATGAGGCTCCCTCAAGAGATTGGCGGTGTTGGGTCTGTCCCGCAACCGTGAATAAATACTACGCGCCGCCCCCATTGAGCGTCAAATGAAAATCTCGTAAAAATGCGCGATGTGCAACGGTATTCGACCTATTGCCGGAGCGTTGAGCCAAGACAAAATGCCCGCCCTGACCAATGTCATCCCGAACGAAACCTGGCAACTGGCGCTGGAATTTGAAGGGCAGGAGATTCGCCTGTTCGACGCATCGATCGCCCGAGCGGAGAAGGATTGGCCCGAGTTTGCCTATCCGCACAAGCTCAAGAACCTGACCTTTGATGCGCAGCAGGTGAGCTGGCCCGGCGGTCGCGTTCTCGATGCAGCCTATCTCTATGAGAAATCCAAGCCGATTGAAGGCTGGGCGCTGCAGCGCCAGGTTCTTCGGCTTGGCTACAAGAACCAGGCACCGACTTCGCAGCACGCGTCACATCACGTCTACGGCGTGTGGCTCTGCCCGTTCAGGGAGCGTGCGTTCGAGCTTGGCGAGTCCATCGGCGGCGGGCATGCCGATACGGGCGGGTCGTCAGGGTTCAGCCTTGCCGAGCTGCAGGGCTCGCGGGGCTGGCAGCATCATTTCGACCTGTCGGACTGTGCCTGGGCTGTGCCGCTGGTCGAGACGGCCAGTGACCAAGCGATGTTGCTCAATGTGCTGATCAGAGCGGTCTGTCGCCGAGCCGGCACGCTGTAGGCGCACCGCGCCGCTCTCATTGAATGAACCAGTGTCCTCGGCATTCTTCGCACATAGGGTTGTGCGTAGGTCAGTCAACGCGCTGACATATCCGTTGCTCAAGATTTGGCACAAAGCCGTGCGGTGGCGCGATCCAGCGCAATGCGGTGCAGCGTGTCGAGCGATTTCTCGCTGGCGACGCGGCCGACTTCACGCGCGACCTCTCTCAGGCAATCTGACCGGCCGCGGGCCGGTGCAGCGTCGCGCAGGCTTTGCAGGATCGACGTCTGCAGCTTGTCCAGGCGCGGTCGGATGTCGCCGGACAGGCTTTGCCGCGGCGTGGTGGGTGCGGCGCCGGCCCTGCGCCAGTCGTTGAGCAGGGCGTATTGCACTTCCTTGTTGGCCTCGATCTGGTCCGCAAAGACATTGGCCACGTCCGTCGTGTTCAACCCGAAGGTGGGCGCGATGCCCGAAACGTTGGCGATGACCTTGGCTTCCCGTTCCGGGTCGTAGACAGATTGACCGGTGTCCCATTTGCTCAGGGCTACCTGATCGGCGGTGACAAGACGGTCGGCCAGATGGTGCAGCAGCGGCGCGAAGGCGCTTTCCTGGGCGGTCACCGGGGTTGCACAACCCGCCACGAGGCACAAGGCGCAGGCGAGCAGGGCGGTCTTGGGCATGACGAATGGCTTGAGGGCGAGGTTCATGGCGGGTGTCGGCGGATTGCCTGAGGTCTGGGAGGGTTGGCAGTCGTCATGATACCGATGCCGCCCGGCATCCGTAGCGCGCCCGTACTGCGTTTGCACGTGATGTTCTCCACAAACCCAGGTATCATGCGGACTACGCGCCGTGTGTGTCTGCAAAGCCAGCGGCGGCGCGGTTAGCTGAGCCTACGACGATGGATTTTTACCCCGATCTGGAAGGTTTGCCGCTGTTCGCCAAACCCGCATTCGGCTGGGAGGATCCGGTGTCGGCAGCGCCCGCCGAAACACCTCCTGCCAAACCTCGCCGCCCGCGCCAATGGCGCGGCCCGATCACGCATTGGGAACGCGGCTACCGCTCTCACTACTATCGCGACAAGCGCGGCAAGAAGCTCGGTGAAATCCACCTGAGCCCGCGTGGCGATGCGCCGCTCGTCTACCGCTGGCTGGCTGGCACGCTGTCGGGCATTGAAGGATCGCTCTCGCATGCGCGCATGCGCGTGGAAGAGGCGATCGGGTTCGGGATGCGGCAGATGGCGCTGTTCTGAGCGGCGCAGCGTTACCAGCAGACCTGCGCGGGCGCTCGTAGAATGCGCACCAGCATTCCAGCCCAGGAGTTCAGGTTTGACAGCAATCCCCGACACCCTGCAATGCATCTGTGGCCGTGTGCAATTGCGCATTGTCGGTGCGCCCGCTGCGCGCGCGAATTGCCACTGCAACGCCTGCCGCGACTTCTACGGCACGCCGGTACTCTCCGCCACTGCGTGGGACCCGGCCCACGTCACCGTTGAACGTGGCGCCGGCGATCTCATCGCCTTCCAGCACCCCACACGCCAACTCAAGCGCCACTTCTGCCGCCATTGCGGAGAGACCCTGTTCGGCAACAATCGCTTGGGCATGGCGGTGATCCCCAACAGCCTTTTCGCGCGCGCCGCGCAAAACGGATTGCCTGAAGCATTGGCCCCGACCATGCATCTGTTCTACCGGCACCGCGTGGTGGATGTGGCGGATGCCTTGCCCAAATATCTGGACGGATGGGACGGCCCGACCGACGAGGCGGCGTAACCCGATGCCCAACGCCGCAACGCTCATGCCCGAAGAAACCGATGCACCCGCCGTGCGTGCGCTGATCGCCGATTGCCGCGCGAGCGGCGGGGTGGGCGTACGTCGAACGGCTGGAACGGATGGCAGCGGGCGCGTGGCGGTCGTGAGCGAAGGATTGGCCGGCTGCACCGTGCCGCGAGTTCAATGCCCAAGGCCAGTGTTGGCGATCTGCTGCTCCACAAACTGGGCGAACAGGGCATGCGAATGCGTCGACGGATGGAGGCTGTCGGCAAACACGTAGGTCTGATCGGCGTTGGGCGCGACGTAGGTCGCCGGCGAGCACAGCAACGCCGTTGCATGGGGCGTCTTTGTTGGGTCGCAGGCAAAGCTGGTGTTGGAGACGGTAAAGCCATTGGCCTGGAAGGCCGCGATGGTCTGGTTCATCCAGGTATAGGAATCGACGAGGATGACTTTCCCCTGCAGGCCATTGGCTTGCAGGGCCGTGGTCAGGGTGTTGTTGAAGATCTGCGACAGCTGGGTCAGGTTGGTCCCGCCATCGGGTGATGCCACGCCGGTGGGTGAGAGCCCGATATTGGGTACGTTGATCACCACGACATGCGTGGCGCCGGCCAGGAGAATCTGCGCCACCACCTGCGCGAGCGTGGTGGCCGCCGTCTGCACGACGGGTGCCGAGGCCGGCAGGGTCCCCGCGCGCAGTACATCGTTCGAGCCGGCCCAGACCAGCACCAGTTGATTGGCGTTGAAGCTGCCGTACCTTGCCAGATAGCTCGACACCTGCTGGTTGACTGGCATTTCCACATTGCCGATCACATCGGTCAGGAAGTCGTACAGGTTTGCCGGCGTCGCAACCGTCGCGCCGCCTTCTGCATAGCCGAGCCCGCTCTGTGCAGTCAGCGCATGTGTGAGGTTGATCGTGAACGCCGCGCTGAGCGTATCGCCGTAGTACTGCGCGACGTCTTGCGTCTATACCTGCCCCGGATTGGTTGTGAAGCGCCCACCGCCCACCGCTGCCGCGATCGGGGCATAGGTGCCGACATCCGAGAGGCTGTCACCGAACGACACCACTTGCAGATGCACGCCGCCCGGCGGGGTGGCTGCGTTGCCACTGCCGTTGCTTGAGCCCCCATCACTCCCACCACCGCCGCATGCGGCAAGCAGGCAAACCGCCATGGCGAGCATTGCCGTGCAGATCGTGTGATGGATTGCGTGCATGGTTCCTCCCGCCAGCCGGCTGGGTGGTGGCGCTGACAGGGCGGGCTGATCGGCCTGGCCGTGCGCAGCTTCGTTGAGCATGGAAGCGCTCTATCACCCGCATCGCGCCATGATTGCGGGCACTGAAGTGGCGTGAGCGTGGCGAAGTCTGTTGGTGATCGTTGCGTAGACGCAGCCTGCTTTAGTACAGATTAGTCCACGCAAGCCAGGCCATCGGTAGACTTACCAAGGTGGGTTTGCCCGTCTGCGTCTGGTTGACGGCACCTTCGGTCGCACACTCAACGTCGTCTCCAAGAACTCGAACATCCTCCCCCCCTTAGCCAACGCACCATGTCCATCGACTCGACGCTGCTTGCCGCTCTGGCTCCAACGGGCGCCCTGCGCGCTTCCATCAACACGGGCAACCCGATCCTAGCAGGGCTGGATGCGCAGGGGCGGGCCGTTGGTGTGTCCGTTGATCTGGCGCAGGCGCTGGCTGAACGCCTTGGGGTTGCGTTAAAGCTGGTCGTGGTGGATGCCGCCGGCAAGTCGGTTGATGTGGTGTCGCAGGAGCAGGCGGACATAGGCTTCTTTGCCATCGACCCGCGCCGCGCGGCGAGCATTTCCTTCACAGAGCCGTACGTGCTGATCGAGGGCTACTACCTTGTGCGCAACGACTCGCCCATCCGCACCAACGCCGATGTGGACCGCGCCGGCAACCGCGTGGTCGTTGGCAAAGGCAGTGCGTACGACCTGTTCCTCACGCGCGAACTGCAGCATGCGGAGATCGTTCGCGCGCCCACCTCCCCTGCGGTGGTGCAGACCTTTCTCGACACGCATGCGGAGGTGGCGGCGGGCGTCAAGCAGCAGCTCGAAGCCGATGCTGCCAATGTGCAGGGCGTACGACTGCTGGACGAGCGCTTCATGGTCATCCGTCAGGCGATGGGCGTGCCGACCAGCCGCGGGGCGCGGGCCGCAGCGTATGTGGCGGGGTTTGTGGAGGACATGAAAGCATCGGGGTTTGTTACGCAGGCGTTGCAGCGGCACGGGGTGACGGGTGTCACGGTGGCGCCGGCCACCAAGAACCCGGGCGCGATCATTTCGCAGCTTTCTGGCCACGCCTGATGGGCGACTGTCCTGAGGCGTGAGAACATCGGACCGATGAACCCATCCGAACTCAAATCCCTCAGCAAATTTCTCAGCCTGATCCTGCGCCACGAACCCAAGCGCATCGGGCTGACGCTTGACGATGCCGGGTGGGCGGGCATCGGCGCCTTGCTGGAGAGGGCCGCCGCATCGGGGCGCCCGATGACGCGCCAGCAGCTTGAAGCCGTGGTCGAAACCAGCGACAAGAAACGCTTTGCGATCAGCGAACATGGCCTGCGCATTCGCGCCAATCAAGGCCATTCGATCGACGTCGACCTCGGACTGCTGCCCGCGGCGCCACCCGAGGTGCTATACCACGGCACGGCAACGCGGTTTCTGGAGTCCATCCTTGCCACTGGCTTGGGCAAGCGCCAGCGCCACCATGTGCACCTGACGGATGATCTTGCCGTTGCCCGATCGGTTGGCCAGCGCTACGGGGTTGTGGTGGTGCTGACGGTGGATGCCGCGCGCATGCATGCCGAGGGGCACACGTTCTTTCGCTCAGAGAACGGTGTGTGGCTGACTGACGCGGTGCCGGCAGGCTATCTCTCTGTCGACTTCTGAGCTGCGGCACGTGCTGATCCTCCATAGCCCCACACACGTGCTCGCTCAACTTGAGTAGAAGATGTAGACAAGTTGGCGGGAGTTCGTGCCCCACCACCCGGTGATGCCCGCAGAACGCCCCCTCACGTAGAATCCACCGCCACAGAAGACCCAGCGGGAGGGTGCCCATGCTAGATCCAGGTGTCGCCATCGCCACGTCTGCGCTGATGAGCTTTGTGCTCTTGGTGCTGCTGGGCTCGCTGCTGCGCGCGGGCAAGCCTGGTGTGGCCGAATGGTTTGGCGCAAACCTTGCCGTGGTGCTGGCGTTGCCGATGCTCCTGCTGCGCGGAACGATCCCCGACGCGCTGTCCGTTGTTGTGGCCAACGTGCTGCTTGCGCTGGGTGGCGCGGCCTATTACGCGGGCTGCGCACGCTTTCTCGGGCGCAGGCCGCATTGGCCGATGCTGCTGACGGGCGTGGTGGCGGTGTGCATTGCCGTCATCTACTGGCGCTATGCCGTCGACAGCATCCCGATGCGCGTGTTTTCGACCACGCTGTTCTCGGCTGCTTTCTGCACCGCCCTGGCGTGGATGTTCATACGGCATCCACCGGCGGGCCGCCCGACGTATCCGTATCGGGTGACGGCCGCCATCGCCGTCATCTTCGGTGCGTGCCAGCTCGCGCGTGGCATCTACTTTCTGACGCTGGATACCGCCTCCAGCCCCTCCATGTTTTCCACGGCGGGCAGCGTGTTGCTGCTGGTGATTGCGGCGGCCATCATGCCGATCCTGTCGATGTCGGCCATGCTGATGATGCACGATGCGCTGCTGGCCGATGCGCGCGAAGCCGCCAACCGCGATTTCCTGACCGGCGCGCTGTCGCGCAAGGGCTTCGAAACCTTGGCGCGTCGCTACGTAGATCGCCTGCAGTTACAGGCCCGGCCACTCTCGTTGCTGATCCTGGATCTGGATCATTTCAAACGCATCAACGACACGTTCGGCCATGCAGCTGGCGATACTGTGCTGCGTGCCTTCGTGCAGATGGTGCAGGCGCAGTTGCGGCCGACCGACGTGCTGGGGCGCATTGGCGGTGAGGAGTTCGCGCTGCTGCTGCCTGAAACCAATCTCGACAATGCCATGCTGCTGGCAGAGCGGTTGCGCAAGGCCGCAGCCGTACAGATGGTGGCGATCGGCGCACAGGCATATCACTACAGCCTGAGCGGCGGCGTGGCCAGCTGGCAAGCCGGTGAGTCTTTTGACCGCCTGAGCGTGCGCGCAGACCGCGCGCTCTACGAAGCCAAGCACCAGGGGCGCAACAGGATCTGCGCTGCCGATGTCAGCAGCGCTGCTGCTGTGGTCTAGGCTGCCGGCTTGCGCAGTCGTGCGCGAGGTATCGGCAATCGAGATGACATAGCATCTCGTTCCCAAAGCCAACAAGAGCGCATGCCATGTCCAAGACCCAGTACTACGCTGCCACCAGTCTCGATGGTTTCATCGCGACGACGGATCACTCGCTGGATTGGTTGATGCAGTTCGGCTCGCTGGACGGCACGAGCTACGACGGTTTCATTCGCGATGTGGGTGCATTGGCGATGGGCGCATCCACCTATGAATGGCTGCTGCGTGAGCTGGTCAAACCTGGCACTGCGCAGGCCGCGCCTTGGCCGTATACGCAGCCCACGTGGGTGTTCACTTCGCGCAAGCTGCCGGTGGTGGAGGGCGCGGATGTCCGCTTCGCGCAGGGTGACGTGGTGCCCGTGCATCAACAGATGCGCGCAGCGGCCAACGGCAAGAACGTGTGGATCGTCGGTGGCGGAGAGCTGGCCGGACAGTTTCTCGATCGCGATCTGCTCGACGAGTTGATCGTGCAGATCATGCCCGTGGTGCTGGGCAGCGGGTTGCCGCTCTTGCCGCGTGCGGTTGTGACACCGGCATTGAAGCTGACATCGGTCACACCGTACAAGGAAACGTTCGTGGAGATGCGCTACGAGGTGGTGCGTGGGTAGTCTGATTCTCCGGCCCGCGTTGAATCCGCCATCCGCTGCCGCGTCTGCGCATCCAGCAGCCCGCGCAGCGTGGCAAATAGCGGCGCCGCTTGCATGTAGCGCTGCCCGTATCCCAGGTTGAACGCGTAGTCGAAGTCGTCCGGGTTGGCGCCCTGGTTGTGCTGCATGATGGTCTCTAGTTTGTCCAGCGCCTTCACCGCCCGTGCTTCTGGCGTGGCTGCTGATTCGTATTCATCCCACAGTGCGAGGATGGCGTTGCGTGCCGGGGTATCCAGCATGTGCGTGAGCTGCAGCAGGTCAAGGCGCTCCCGCGCGCTCTTGTTGAGATGTGCGTGTTGATGAATGGCCGGCACATCACCGTGGATGGCCTCGCCAAGATCGTGCACCACGCACAGTTGCAGCACCTTCAACAGGTCGAGTTCCTTCAGCGCATCGGCAAACACGATGGCCATCAGGCTCAGGCGCCAGCTATGTTCCGCTGTGCTTTCGGGGCGGCCTGTTGAGGTGTGGCCGCTACGCAGTACGTTTTTGAGGCGCTCGGCCTCGCGCAGGAAGTCGAGCCGGGCAATCAGGGTATCGGTCGTCATGGGGCGGGTCCGTCGTTCGTTGGCTGAGCCTACGACGTTCGGCCGCGCGCCGTCCACGCATAAAAAATGCGGACGGCCCAAATCAGATTGCCGACAGCGTTTCGACGAGCCGCACCGCCGTGCCGTCGGACAGTGTCATGCGCGTCCAGCGACACAGGCTTGGTCGAATGGGTACGACGATCGAATCGTTGGTGCCCGTGCTGAACTCCAAACCGGGCGGGGCGAGGTTGTCATGCCAGCCCAGCGCGTCAAGCGCTGCTTCCCGCTGGGCGATGGCCTCCGTGGCATAACGCCATAGCGATTGCCCCATCAGTTGCGCCATCGGCAGGCCAAACTCGGCGGCGCGTGCGGGTGAGCATGCGAGCAGCCGATGGGTCAGGTCGCAGACGAGATGCACTGCACGCGGATGCGTTTCGATCAATCGGGCCAGTGCGTAGTCGGCGGCGGAGTTGAGTCGTGCATGCAACAGCGCTTCCGCACGAAGGCGCTCATCCGGCTGCATGTCCTGCACGCCAGCCTCCCAGCGGGAGATGGTCGATTGTGCAACGCCAAACAGCTCGGCGGCGTGCGTCTGCTTGACGCGATGCAGGGTGCGCCAGCGCCGCAGCATCGGCCCTAGCGGGCGTTGCGCAAATGGAGCGTTGTGCATGGGGATTGTGTTGTGCAGAGGAATGCCATCAGGCCTTGCATGGTAGGCGAGCTTACGACCCCAGGTCATATGGCCGCGTCATGATTTCCAGAAAGTGCCCGTCCGGGTCATCAAAGTACAGGCCGCGGCCGCCGTTGTGGACGTAGGTCTCGCCAAGCTGTTTCTTGGCGGGGTCCGCCCAGTACGCAAGCCCCTTTGCCTGGATGCGCGCGAAGGCACGGTCGAACTCGGCGTCGCTGATGAGGAAGGCGTAGTGCTGCGCGGCGATCGGCTCGTCGCTATCAAAGAAGTCGAGCGAGACGCCGTTGGACAGCGGTACGACCAGCATCTGCCCGAATGGGATGGGTTCGGGCAGGTCGAGAATGTCGCGCAGGAAGCGTGTGGACTGTTGCTTGTCGCGGCACCAGACGATGGTGTGGTTCAGCTCGACGCGCATGCTGTGTCTCCCGTGCGGTGAGGCGGTCCATGCACTCGCTGGCGGCCCGCCGTGGTCCTGCGTTAACGATAGTCGATGGATCGATGCTTTTGGCCGTGCAGCGCTCATGCCGGCCAGCGCACAGAAAGGCTTAGACTGGCGACCAAAGCGCACTGCCGCTGTCGATCACTTTCGCATTGCCCATGGAATCCATCCTCTTCCGCATCGCGCGCTTGGCCGATGTGCCGGCCATCGTTGCCCTGCTGGCTGACGACGCGTTGGGTGCCCAGCGCGAGTCTCTCGGGCCAACGCTCGACGCATGCTATGTGGCTGCGTTCGAAGCCATTGCAGCCGATACCAATCAACAGTTGGTGGTGGCCGTGCAGGGCGATACGGTGGTCGGTACGTTGCAGTTGTCGTTCATCCCGGGCATGGCGCGACGCGGTGCGTGGCGCGGGCAGATCGAGGCGGTGCGCATTGCGGCGCCGCTGCGCGGTAGCGGCCTTGGGCGCCGCATGTTTGAATGGGCGATCGATACCTGTCGTGCCCGTGGGTGCCAGCTCATGCAG
The DNA here is from genome assembly GCF_016429285.1 of Ralstonia sp. ASV6. Taxonomy (GTDB): domain Bacteria; phylum Pseudomonadota; class Gammaproteobacteria; order Burkholderiales; family Burkholderiaceae; genus Ralstonia; species Ralstonia flaminis. Next base: position 13,226 of record NZ_JAELUI010000080.1, on the reverse strand, counting down.
CTCACCACCGACAAGACCCGCCGCGATGCACATCGGTTTTACGAAAGCCTGGGCTTCGTGGCGAGCCACGAGGGCTACAAGCTGACGCTCTGAAGCCAGCCCATTCACAGGAGCCCCCATGCCGATCGAGCTTGACCGCGATACCCGCGAAGAGGCGATTCAATCCATCCAGCGCTACTTCACTGACCACCTGGAAGAGCGCATCGGCAACATCCAGGCCGGGGCATTGCTGAGCTTCTTTATCGAAGAGATCGGCCCGGTGGTCTACAACCTTGCCGTGCGGGATGTGCAGGAACGCCTGCAGACGCGCGTGGCTGAACTCGACTACGAGTGCCACGAGGAGCCCTTCACGTACTGGTCGAAGATTGGCAAGCGGCGGTAGTTCCCGGCTAACATGCGCGGGTTCAGCTACCCGCGCCACTCATGTCTTCCTTGCGCCAGTTTCTTCAAACCGCTTTTCGTTGGCAACGCGGCCGCCAGGGTACGGGCTACGACAAGATGCTGCTGGCCACGGCAATGTGGCCAATTCCGTTTGACAGCTATCTGATTCGCTACCCGGAAGGGTCGGAAATCCCACCGCATACCGACCCCGTATCCAACGGGCGGCACTATCGGCTGAACATCGTGTTGAAGTCGCCGCGTGCGGGCGGTGAGTTCATCTGCGCCAACCCGATCTTCCAGACACGGCGCGTCAAACTGTTCCGCCCCGATGCGTGTGAGCACAGCGTGACGCGCGTGGTGGGTGGCAGCCGGTATGTGCTTTCCGTGGGGTGGGTGCTGGGGCGCCGGCCGGGGTAATCCGCTTACGGGTTGCCTGCCTTGGCGCGTTGCGCCTGCACGTAACGCAGTTCCGCTGCCGCGCGGCCGTCTTTGGGGTCCAGCTCCAAGCATTTGCGGTATAGCGCTTCGGCCTCGTCCAGCCGGTTTTGCTCAACATACACGTACGCCGTGCCACGCCAGGCGCGACCAAGTTCGTTGTTCTTGATCTGCGGCGGCGAGAATTCGCGCGCATCGCGTGCGGCGGCGTTGAAGCTGGCGAGTGCCAGCGGCCAGTTCTTTTCGCGCTGGTAGAGGTTGCCCAGTTCCGCATGGAACTGCGCGTTGTGGGGTGCCATGTCGATGGCGCGCTGCAGGATGGTCTTGGCTTCGTCGGTACGGTTCAGCTCGATCAGGGCGTAGGCCTTGAGGTAGTACGCATACGCCCAGTTGGACGAGACGACCTTTGCGCTCGTCTTGGCGTTGGCCGCTTCCATCAGGTACAGCAGCGATTCAGCCTGGCTGCGTGCGCTGTAGAGCCGGGCCGTTTCGTCGCGATACGCGTTTTCGTAGAAGGCAGCTACCTTGTCGAAATCGTCAATGGCCTCGGCTTGCCGGCTCGCCTTGGCAAGCTGCGCGCCTTCCTGCAGCAGTTGAGCGTTGCGGGTGTCGTCGGCGTTGGCGGCGGGCGCGCTCTGCGCCCAGACGGACACGCTCGCGAGCAGCGCGGCAACGGCAACCAGAACACGCGGATACGGCATGGCCCCCTCCCGTTGAAATGTCGAGCGACGTTAGCAGAACGTGCCGGCTGCCGGTGCGCCGGGAAGTGGGGTATGTCGGTGGACCGCAACGCACAACCGTTTTGCCAATAGGCAGCCATTGCATGTAGTCTCGTGGCAGCGCATTCAACGCCGCCGTCCATGCAAGTTTTTTCCACCAACCCCTGGTTCCAGAGCCTTCCGCAGCAAGCAGCCGAGGCCTTGCTGGAGGCCGCCACGACCGTGCCTGTTGCCGCCGGTGCGTTCCTTTTCCGCCAGGGCGATCCGGTAGACCCCGGTGCCAACGCTTTCTTTGGCGTCGCCAGCGGCGCACTCAAGCTGTCGATCTTCAACGCAGAGGGCGACGAGGTGATCCTCACGCTGGTTGAGCCCGGCAACTGGTTCGGCGGGGTGTCGACGTTGGATCAGCAACCGCGCGGTCACTGCGCGGTTGCGCTGGAAGATGCCGAGGTGCTCGCTGTCAGCGCAGCGCGCTTCGAAGCGTTGATGCGTGACGCGGCGTTTGCGGCAGCCATCGCGCGCTTGGTGGCGATGCGTTTGCGCCTGGCCTATGGCTCGCTGGCGAGCGCCGCGTTACAGGGCACGCGCGTGCGCGTGGCGCGGCGGATTGCCATGCTGGCGCACGGCGATGTATCGCAATCGGCGCAAGGGCGCGCAACCATCAACACCTCGCAGGACGCGCTGGCCATGATGTTGGGCATCAGCCGGCAGACGCTCAGCAAGGAGCTACAGGCGCTGGTGAAGCTGGGCGCCATCCGCCTGCGCTATGGGCACATCGAGATTCAGGACATGTCGCTGCTGCTGGGCGTGAGTTGAACCGCGTTCAGGCGGCCGAGCGCAGCGCCGCCAGTAGATCGTTGCCCGACCAGCTCGGGCGCGCGGCGGCGGCTTCTGCGGCATGCACCAGCGCACACAGCTGCGCGTTGACGGGCGCACGTTGCCCGAGCCGATCGGCCAGACGTACGACCTCGCCGTTGATCCAGTCGACCTCGGTGGCGCGCCCAGCGGCCAGGTCATCGGACATGGACGAGCGCGCGAGCGGATCGATGGCGAGCATCTTGCCGCCCAGCCGGGCAAACACGGCATCGGGTGTCGCCAGCAGGCGCGGGATCCACGCGGGGGGTATCGGGGTGAGCTTGGCAGGCTGGATGCCAGCGCGTGCCAGCAGCCGCATCGCCTCGATTTGCGCCAGTGCCAGGCAGCGCCGGTAAGCGCGTTGCGACAGTTCTTCCTTCAATGGCCGATTGGCCAGTGCATTGATGGCGTTGTTCAGGTTGAGCAGTAGCTTGGCCCATTGCACCGATGCCATGTCCGTGCGCTGCACCAGCGGCAGACCCGCACGCTGGAAATCATCAAGGAAGGCGTCTAACGCGGGCGACGTGGCAACCTCCAGCTCGCCCGCCGTGCCCTGATGAAAGGCGCCCGGCCCCGGCTGCATCACATTGAAGGGCACCATGCCCGCCAGCACCGTCTGCTGCGGCAGCGCGGCGCGGAGCACGTCGGCATTGCCTAAACCGTTCTGGAAGCTGATGACCACCGCGCCAGGGCGTAGCAGGGGCTTCAGCTCATCAGCCACGGAAGCGGTTGCGGCCGACTTGACGGTGACCAGCACCAGATCTGCTGCGGCAGCGGCGTCAGGCTCGGTCGCGTAAGGCACATTGGCGGCGTGCACCTGCCAGCGGCCACCGCGGTAGTCCGTCAGCGTCAGGCCATGCGCGCGCAGTTCATCACCAATGCGTGCACGCCCGACCAGTGTTGCGTCAGCGCCCGCGGCCAGCAGACGGCCCCCCAGATAGCAGCCGATCGAACCGGCCCCCACGATGCAGATCTTCGCCATGCGTCTCCTTGTTGTTGTATAGACGCCTCATGCCAGGCGCGGCACCTCGTACACCAGGGCCGGCTGGAGGGTGTCGATGGCGTCCACCGGCTCAGGCGGGCGCCACAGGAACAGCGAGAAGGTCATCTTCTCCGGTGTCACGTCGATGATGGTAAAGCCGTTTTTCTCGGTTGGGCGCAAGGCTTCCTGCATGGCGACGGACAGCGCGGGTGTGGTCTCGATGCTGCGGAAAGCGGAGGGGAAGCCCATGTCGCCGGTGCCCAGCGTGCCGGTCATGACGGCATGCACCGGCTGCGCGAACTCCAGCTCGGCCGAGCGCGACATCGACCCGACGGCCGACGCATGAAAGTCCCCTTGCACGATGACGGCGGCGCGCTGCTTCTGTTGTCCGAGCGCTGCCACCAGACGCTGGTGCTGTGCGTGCCAGCCAGTCTGCCAACCGGGCTTGGGTTGATTGCCGACCAGCCGCCCGGTCTTCTTGTCGAGCAGGTCCGGATACCAGTCGCCGAGTTTGCCGGAAGAATACGCAAACGGCAGCGACGGCACGTGAAAGAAATGCGCCGTGTCTTCCGCACGCGTGCGCGCCACGAGCCAGTCTTCCACCCACTGCGGCACCACGCGTGCGTGCATGCCCTTGTTGTCCAGAAAACGCCGGCAGTCGTACAGCACGGCTTCAAGCAGGGTGCCGTAGCGCAGGGTGCCGAACGCACTGTTGGTGTCGGTGGGCATGCCCGCCTTGTCTCCGCCGGGCAGCCATACGGGGCGGTTGGCATCGGGCAGGAACTCGGGGTAGTAGCGGTGCTGTGTCAACTCCGCACCAATCAGCCCGTATGGCTCCGGTGGCAACGTGGCGACCTTGTCGTCGAACTCGTCGTTCTCGAAGGTGTCGTGGTCGTCCGTCAGGAAATACGCGGGCGTGGAGCGCAGCGTGGTGCCATACAACCCGCCGATCTGGTAGTCGCATACGCGCGTGAAGATCGGCTCGTTCTTTGGGTGCGACATCGGCACCGACATGTCGAGCGCACCGCCAAATTTCGCCCACATCAACTCGCGGACGTGGCGAGCGAAGGGCTTGTTCTGCGAGGTTTGCAAGTCCCAGTAGATGTGGTCGCCGTTGGCGATGACGGCATCGGGTGCGAAGGCCATGCCGCGTGCCAGCAGGCGGCGGCGCGCGTTCATGTCGAGCCAGGCGGTCTTGCCGGCGATGGACGGGCCGTCGTAGCCGCCCGCGCACGTGTAGGCCAGGATGCGCAGGCGTGCGGGTGTGGCGTTGGGTGCAGGAAAGGTCTTGAGCGGCCAGGCATCGGCCAGCGGCTTGCCACCAGCATCGACGATGCGCAGCGTGTACTGTGTGGCCGGTTGCAGGCCGCGCACATCAAAGCGCCAGAAGCGGCCTGCTGTATCGGTGGGCTCGCCGGCAACACGCCTGCCGTTCACGATCAGCCACGGTGCGTGCGCCAGCGGTGCCTGAAACGATGCCTTGATAAGAAAACGGTCGTGGCTGGCGGCGGGGATCAGGTGCGCGAGCTGCCCGGCATGCCAGTTGGTATCCGCTGCCGGCGTGGTTGCGAGGGCGGTGTCGGGCAAGGTCAGGCCCAACGTACCCAGGCCGGCAGCGGCAGTGCCGAGGGTCAGGAAATCCCGCCGGCTCATGCCGTGCGGTGGGGTACGCGGTTTGATCGGGGCGGGCATTTTCCATCCTGTGGCGTGGTGCGGAAGTGCCATCGTGCCGAGCCATGTCCATGCTGAATGTTCAGCTTTTGACAATCTAGGGGTTAGTCCTCAACCAGAGGCAACGGCGCGGCCGATACCGGCGGGCTGATCTTTGCCATACGGCATGCCCGCACGCTGCAGCGGTCAGCTCTGCCTACCATGACCGCGGTCTTTCAACGGAGCCCTTGCATGAACGAACGCATCTCTTTTGCTGAACTGCCGCCCAAGATGGTTGAAGCTGTGCTGGCGGTCGAGTCGTATGTCAACAGCTGCGGTTTCGATACGCGCCTGCTTGAGCTGCTGCGCTATCGCATCTCGCAACTCAACGGCTGCGCGTATTGTCTGGACCGCCACTACAAGGAAGGCATCCACGCTGGCGAGACTGCCATGCGCCTGTACTCGCTGCCTGTATGGGAAGAGACGCCGTTCTATACCGAGCGCGAACGCGCTGCGCTGCGGTGGGCCGATGCAGTGACACTGCTCGCTAACAACGCCATCGGCGATGACCTGATCGACGAGATGCTGCGTCACTTCAGCAAGGCCGAGCTTTCCAACCTCACGCTGGTGGTGGCGCAGATGAACACGTGGAACCGCATCGCCAAGCCGTTTGCCTGGGTGCCTGGCGCGTTCCAGGCGGGCTGATGCGCTAGCGCGCTGCAAAGACAAACGCCCCGATGGCCGCAGTCACCGGGGCGTTGTCATGTCAGGCAGACGGATCGATCAGATCAGTAGCCCCACACCTGCATTTCGTCCAGCGAGTAGCCCCACTGCGTGGCGCGTTGCGTGCCGACCATACGCACATAGCGACCGCTGCCCTTGAGGTTGGCCAGTGCCACGTGGCCGTACGCCACGCCATTGGTGGTCGAGTAGATGTTGGTCCAGTTCACGCCGTCGTTGGAGGTCTGGATGGAATACACCTTGGCGCCGGCATCCCAATACAGGTCGACACCGGTGATGGTGCGCGTCGAGCCGAGGTCCACCATCAGCCATTGTGTACCGGCCACGCCTTCAACCGAATCCCAGCGCGTGCTGGTGGTGTTGCCGTCAAACGCGTAGGCCGGGCCCAGGCTGCTGCTGTAGCTGGACGACGCGCTGGCTGGCTTGCCTTGCGACAGCAGCCCGATCTGCTGCGCAGCAGGCGTTGCTCCGCCCGCGTAGTAGTTCGAGCCGAGCTTGGCCCTGGTCGTGTCGCTGTTCACGCCAAACTGCGACAGGCTCCAGCGCTGGCCCGTGCTCGCATCGCCCAGGTAGAGCTGATAGCCGCCGGCCGTGGTGGACGAGAAGAACACGTAGTTTGTGCCGTTCACGGGCGACGGGTCGGAGTTGTTGCTGTTGCAGTCGTTGAGCGAGAGCTGGTTGGGCGTATCGCCCAGGTTGAGCTTGGTGTAGATCTGGTCAGCCTGGCTCGTGGCGTCATGCCAGCGGGCATAGAACACGGTGCCGTCTGCACGCACGATCGGGTAGTACGTTGCCAGCCCTGTCGGCGTGTCGAACGCCACCTTGCTGGTGCTGCCGATGGTCTGCTTGTACAGGCCCATGTTGGCGCCCGTGCCATCGGCGTAGTAGACGGCCGTACCGTCGGGCGTGGGGAAGGGCATCGAGTTTTCCACCGCCGGCGCCGTGCGCGTCAGATTGAGGATGGAGGTGAACACCGGGCCCGAGCTCGTGTACGACAGCGCGGCTTGCATCACGTCGCCGTTCTGTTTGAACAGCAGCGACTTGCCGTCGGTGCTGAACTTCGGGTCTTCATTGCGCGTCTGGCCCGTGCTGTTGGTCAGGTTGATCGGCATGTTGCTGGAGCCGACCTGCCAGAAGAACACGTTCCACGCGTTGTTGGTGATGCCCATGAAGGCAAGCCACTTGCCGTCTGGGCTGAACACCGCGTTCATCGGGTCCTGAATGCCCCAGGTGGGTTGCGACACCTGCTGCAGCGTGCGCGCGGCAAAGTCGTAGATGAAGAGTTGGCTGGTGCCGTCGCCGTAGTTCACATAGCTGTGATACGCAAGCTTGCCGGTCAGGCTGGCCGGAAAGGTGGTGTTGGATTGCGTGGGTGGATTGGCCACGCAGTTGGCCTGGCTCGGTGCGCCAAAAAGGGCAAACGTTGCGCCGATGGCAACGCCAAGAGAGAGCAGTTGGGTACGCATGAGACGGGTACTTCCTGTGCAAGGGGGTCACGGCGAAGAGCGCCGTGGTAGGTCAAAACCACGTCCTCGTCGCATCGCCAGATTGCAGACAAAGCCCCGCCATCTCGGGGCGGGCCCAAGTTGAAAAAGCGCCACAAACCGGGGGAGTGACGAGGCGACGAAGACGTGCCGAAAAGTGACCCTGTTGCTTCGTACCGTCGTGCTTGTTGTCGGGGTCTCGACTGCATCGGAAAGGCGAGTCGCGGGCGAGACTGTAAGGGCTTTGCGCGCAATTCGATAGGGCGATAAACGTGTGCTTTCCGCATTAAATCTGCGCGCAATTTTTTGCACGGGCGGCCGCCGCCACATGCGCGTGTAAAAGTGACACGCGCAACTTCGGCAACGTTGTCGGCGCTGCACGCAGGCCCTGCAATCTTGTCATTTTTACCGCGACGATTTGTCGCGTGGTTGAGGCGCACGGCTTGCTGGCGACCGCGCAAGCATGTTGCCGCGGGCGCACGCATGGTGCGAGACCTTGCGACAATGCATGCGAACATGCCGCCACATCGGCGGCGCAGCGAGGGCTGACATGCACATCACCGAGATTCGCGAGCACGCTATTCCGGTTTCCCGCTATGACGATCCGTCCATTCCATCGGGTGGACTGACCACCAGCCTGGTGGCCGTCACCACTGATGTGATGCGCGACGGCAAACCGGTGATCGGTTACGGCTACGCATCGGTCGGCCGCTTCGCGCAGGGCGGGCTGATTCGTGAGCGCTTTGCACCGCGCCTGCTATCTGCATCGCCCGGTAGCCTGGTGGATGAGGCGGGCACCAATCTCGACCCGTTCCGGGCATGGCACACGATGATGGCGGGCGAGAAACCCGGCGGCCACGGCGAGCGCTGCGTGGCCGTGGGCACGCTCGATATGGCGATCTGGGATGCGGCTGCAAAGATTGCCGGCATGCCGTTGTCCGTCTTCCTTGCGCAGCGGCTTGGCGTGGTGGCGCAGCCGCGAGTGCGCGTGTACGCCGGCGGCGGCTATCGCTATCCGCGGGATGATCTTGCTCGCCTGTCTGATGAGATGCGCCGCTGCGTGGATCTCGGCTTCACGCATGCCAAGATCAAGATCGGTGGTGCGCCGCTGGATGTGGATTGCCAACGCATCGAAGTGGCAGCCGCGCAGTTGTCTGGTGCCAGCCACCTCGCTGTGGATGCCATGAACCTGTACGACCAGACTGCTGCGCTGCAGGCAGCAATCGTGCTGGAGCCCTATGCGCTCTGGTGGTTTGAAGACCTTTGTGACCCGCTCGACTTCGCCACGCATGCCAAGGTGGCCGGGGTATATGCGCCGCCCATCGCGGCGGGCGAGGCGTTGTTCTCGCAGGCGGAGGCACGGTTGCTCGATCAATACGGGGGCTTGCGCAGCGCGCGCGATGTGCTGGTGTTCGATCCCGTGCATTGCTATGGCGTGCCGGGTTACCTGCGCATCCTTGAAACCATGACCGCGCGCGGGTGGCCGCGCCATGCGTTCTGGCCGCACGGTGGGCATCTCTTTGCGCTGCATCTGGTGGCGGCACTTGGCCTGGGCGGTGCGGAGGTCAGCCCGTTTGCGTTTGCGCCGTTTCGCGGGCTGGCGGATGGGGCGCGTATTGAGGCGGGCTACGCAGGTTTGCCGCAGGTTCCCGGCATTGGTTTCGAGACGCATGCTGAAGCGTGGCGTGCGTTCCGGCAGATATTTGCGTAAGTGAGCGTCCAGTGGCGGCGGGTTCGAGTTGGCGCCGCCTTGTAATCAGACGGAGGGGGAGCCGGTCGCATGCAGTTCGAACCCTTGCCGGAACCAGGTCAAGCGGGTATAGGCCGCGTCCAGCGCATCCGTTGCGCCAGCACGCGTTCGGGCCATATGCAGGGCCAGGCGATCGCGCATTGCTGTGTCGTCGAGCAGGGCGATGCATTGCTCACAGGTTTGCGGGCCGGCTAGCGTGGCGGCATCTCTGCCAAGCAAGGCCATGCCTGCGAGGTCCGGGTCGTAGTTGGCCGATTCCAATAGAGCGGATTCTGCGTCATACAGACGATCCAAGTTGCCGGCGCCGGCATAGTTTTGCAGTAGGAAATGCAGGTCTTCCGCATCCTTTGGGTCCTCCCGGCCGCGATCCTTCCAGGCGATTAGCTTGAGCACGGCAAGCCCAGCCAACGATGCCACGCGTATGCTGCGTCCGGGCGCAAACTCTACTTCGACCGCGGCCCGCCAGGCATCTGCATAGCCCGCAACATTCATCATGACAGCCATATCGGGCGGCCATTTGATGGTGGCTGGCGGCTGTTCGATGCCGCCGAATGGGATGAGATCGATTGGCCGGGCGATCGTGCTGTCGCTCGTGCGATAGAGCAGCCGGTGGGTGATGCTGGCGGCAGAGTTGAAATGGTCGTTGGCTAGCAGGTGCTGCTTGAGGTTTTCGAACTGCGGCCAATGTTCTACGGCAACGGCAAAATCCACGTCGAGCGTGGCACGCCCGGTCTCGATGCCAAACACGTGTGTCAGCAGAATGTCGCGCGCTGTGGCGCCCACCACGAAGATGGGCAGTGCCAGCGGGGCAGCCACGTCGTGGATGGCACTGAGAATGTCCTGGGTTGAGCGGTCGAGTGGGCGGTCAGAGCGGATCGAGTACACGAGCGATGCTTTTTTCTCGGATGAGGTTGGCGGTTTCCAGATTGCGCGAGTCCATGGTGGCGATGAGATCCGCATAAACCAGGATCGGTGGTACAAGACTTTCCCGGGCGGTTGGGCTAGTCGGCGGTCTCCAGAAGGTCTCCAGCAGTTCGATGGGTCCATCCGCGCTAGGCTGAAGGCGATACTTGGTGACTAGGTGGCGCAGCGTGTCTCGCATGGCAGGCGGATCAATATAGAGCGTCTGCGTGGCGGGTTTGAGATAGCCGGTCATGCGGGCGGCCGCGACTTCGCCGCCCCATTGCGCGCTCAGCTGTGTCGGGTCGGCCAGGCTGGCGTCTTGCCACCAATTTGGGTTGGTCGCTTGGAAGCGGCGGGGATGCAGCTTGGGGCGCAGTATCGAGGGGTAGCCGGCAACCCATTCGTCGAGCATTTGCGCAGGCGCAGCGAGGCGACGGCCTCTTGCTGACTTAACCAGTAGACCGCGCGTGGCCAAGTCCTGAAACACTGTACCGACTGAGCCGAGTGCAATGCCGGCGGCCTCTGCGATCTCCCGATATGGCGCCTGTACGAGTGCAGGTTCGCAGAGCAGGGCGAAGGCCATGCGCCATGCTGTGGCGTTGCCCGCGCTGCGCGTGGAGGTCTGTGTCGGAAGGGCGAGCGGCTTGCGTCCACTCACAAATACGTACAAACCATCGGCCTTAAGGTAAGCATTGCCTGCGGTATCAATGAACTGCAAGTCGAGCTGCCGGCTGTGCTCTGCCAGTTGTGGGCTGAGGTACGGTGCAACCAGCAAACCAGAGTCGAGGTGGGGGGCCAGTTGCGTACGAACTAGGGCCAGTGCGGAGGGTCGGTCCATCGTGCGCTTGCATTCCACAAGGTAACGATGTGTCTGGCCGGCGACCTTCAGGTCGACAACGGCGTCGGACTTTGCGCGGGGACTGGTGCGGGCCTCGGTCGCAACAACCGTGCCGTCTATGCCGGTGAGTTCGCCCAGGGCTTTCAGCGCAGTATCGAGCACTTCACGCTCGTGATGCTGGGGATCGTATCGGGTCGCCATGTGTGTTTGTTCATATTTGTCACATGTTCATGATGCGTGAACACATGGTAAGTATGAACGGCAAGACTGCCTTGTTCAAGAAAATTCAGTGTTCATGTAACATGAACGCCAGGAAAATTTGAACAATAAGCAACCGCACAGCAGCAATAAAAAGCAGGTGGTTATATCAGGGAATCATCTTTGCGCAAGAGCGGTCGATTATCAGCGGATTTATTCCTGTCTTCAGTCAAATCAGCATTCGAGAAAATGTACTACCCCTCATTAGTATGTTGCGGCGCGCAAACCGCTTCAAATTTTGTATAGTTCCAGCACGCCGTTTCGCGCAGTCAGCGAAGCGTAAGGCGACGACCAGATCAAGGCTGAAACCTCACACCAACGCGGATTGACAGCCACAAGCCTGAACCGGGGGAATGCCGCATGCTGTGCCGGCACGCGGCCATGTTCAAAACGTCTGTCGGTGGCGGCCGTGATGTGTGCGGGATGATCCCGCGCGATTGCAGTCGTACTGAACCTATTTGGGAGAACGCTTGCATGGGCGCTCGCATTGAATTGACGGAAAACCGGATTACGTCGTGGCGCGCAGAATTGTTGCGCGAGTTGAATACCCTGGATGATGCAGACGCCGCGTTTCGCAGCCTGCACACGGCGGTCACCCTATTGGGCTTCGACTATTACGCCTATGCCTTGCGCGCGGCGATCCCGATCACGCGCTTCAACACCGTGGCATGGAGCAACTACCCCGAGCGCTGGCGAGAGACCTATCTGGCGCGCGGCTACGCCGCCATCGACCCGGTGCTGCAGTTCGGCCAGCGCTGCGTGAAGCCCATGCTGTGGCCCGGCATTAGCGATCCGAACGAGCCGTTCTGGGTGGAGGCACGCCAGCATGGGCTGAACCACGGCTGGTCGCAAACCATGCGAGACCATCGCGGCATATTTGGCACCTTCAGCCTGGCGCGCAGCGCTGAGCCCATCACCGCAGACGAGCTGGCCGCCATCGAGCCAGAGATGATCTGGCTGGGCCAGCTTGCCCACGCCACCATCAGCAACCTGATGGCAAGCAAGGTGCTGCCCGATGCTGCCGCGCGCCTCAAAGATGTTGAGCGCCAGACGCTGCACTGGACGGCCGAAGGCAAGACCGTGGCCGAGGTTGCGGCCATCCTGGAGATGACCGAGCGCAACGTGAGCTTCCATATCCAGAACGCCATCACCAAGCTCAACGCGGCCAACAAGACGCATGCCGTGGTGAAAGCGGCGATGCTGGGGTTGATTCCGGCCACAGCGGCCTGAAGCTCAGGCACGGCTGCCGTCGTCTGCTCGGCTGACCAATGCGCGTGCTGTGCGGGGCCGCGCGCTGCCGGCCCAGCGGCGCATGATGGGGCGCTCGACCAGCGCATACAACGCCCAAGCAAGCAGCAGCGCCGTGCTGAACTCCGCCGCAATCACACCCAGTGCCACGGGCGTGGCAAACGCCTGCCCGCGCAGCAGCGCCCGCGCGCCGTACAGCACTTCCAGGTGAACCATGTAGAACGCGAACGACACCTCGCCCAGCCACACCATCGGCCGTGAGGCGAGCAGCGTGGGCGCGTCAGCCACGTCGGTTGCCGCCACGGCGGTGATGAGTAGCGCAATCGGTACGATGAGGACTGCGTTCAGGCTGTACTGGAACGGCACCACGCGCGCGGCCGCATACCCCAGCGCCATGAAGAGCACCGCCGGCAGCAGGCCTAGCCTGATCCACTGCCCGGTCATGAGGATGCGCGCCATCAGCATGCCGAGCACGAACTCGAACAGCCGCAGCGGTGGGAAGAAGTACGCCAGCCAGAAACGCAGCTCGGGCAACGGCCAACCCGGTGCGACGGGCGCGTCCGGTGTGAGCAGCGTGATGAGCCCCTGCGCCGCCAGCAGCGCCGCCACGGTGCCTGCCGCCCACCACCACAACCGCGCGGCACGTATGCGCTGCACCGCCGGCAGGATCAGCGGAAACAGCATGTAGAACAGCAGCTCACTGCAGAGCGACCACGACACCGCGTTCACCCCGCGCAGGATGTCGTCTTCCGGCACCCACGCATGCAGCAGGAACAGATTGGGCAGCCACACCGCCGCCCGCGTGCCGGGCGCCACCAGCAGCATCATGGCCACAGCCCACGTGACGATGTGGTTGGGGTAGATCTTGAGCAGGCGCCGCTTGAGAAACGCTGGCGTGGTATCGGTACTGCGCGCAGACCACGTCAGCACGAACCCGCTCAGCACGAAGAAGAACGACACGCCCACGCGCCCGCCCACGTTG
>NZ_JAELUI010000549.1 GCF_016429285.1 Ralstonia sp. ASV6 | reverse complement strand
TCTCGCAGTCGTGCGCAGGGCGGCGCAGGGCTGGGCCTGAGCCTGTGTCAGACTATTGTTGCCGCGCATGGTGGCACCATTGAGGCCAGGCCCTCGCCGCTGGGCGGGCTCTGGATCATCATCCGCCCTGTCTCTTATACACATCTCCGAGCCCACGAGACATGGCGCCTGATCTCGTATGCCGTCTTCGGCTTGAACAGGGGGGGGGGGGGGGGGGGGGGGGGGGGGGGGGGGGGGGGGGGGGGGGGGGGGGGGGGGGGGGGGGGGGGGGGGGGGGGGGGGGGGGGGGGGGGGGGGGGGGGGGGGGGGGGGGGGGG
>NZ_JAELUI010000548.1 GCF_016429285.1 Ralstonia sp. ASV6 | reverse complement strand
GGATGCGGCGCGACGAACGCATCTCCACGCGGCGGATGGCCAGCAGCGTGATGCCTGCTGCGATCAATCCAAGCGCGCCAAGCCACGGTGTGTCGCTGACGCTGGCCCATGACGCCGCCACCACGGCTGTCTCTTATACACATCTCCGAGCCCACGAGACATGGCGCCTGATCTCGTATGCCGTCTTCTGCGTGAAATGGGGGGGGGGGGGGGGGGGGGGGGGGGGGGGGGGGGGGGGGGGGGGGGGGGGGGGGGGGGGGGGGGGGGGGGGGGGGGGGGGGGGGGGGGGGGGGGGGGGGGGGGGGGGGGGGGGGGGGGG
>NZ_JAELUI010000547.1 GCF_016429285.1 Ralstonia sp. ASV6 | reverse complement strand
CCCCCCCCCCCCCCCCCCCCCCCCCCCCCCCCCCCCCCCCCCCCCCCCCCCCCCCCCCCCCCCCCCCCCCCCCCCCCCCCCCCCCCCCCCCCCCCCCCCCCCCCCCCCCCCCCCCCCCCCCTTTTCACGCAGAAGACGGCATACGAGATCAGGCGCCATGTCTCGTGGGCTCGGAGATGTGTATAAGAGACAGGTGTGGATCCGCTGGTGGCCTCCACCCGCATGCTGGCAGGCCTCTCGCTGGATCGCGCCAATGAAGATGCTGCGCAGACGCTGGCCAGCACGGCCCAGTTCATCGCCCGCCGCACCGTCGTGCCGG
>NZ_JAELUI010000007.1 GCF_016429285.1 Ralstonia sp. ASV6 | reverse complement strand
GTCCTGCGTCTGTTGCAGCTGCGACATCTGGCCGAACGCGCTCGGGTTGTCGCCCGCGCTGGTGAGCGCAATGCCGCTCGCAAGCTGCTGCTGCAGCGTCATCAGGTTCGACTGCGTGTTCTGCATCGAGGCGGTGGACGCGGCAAAGAATTGGGCTGTACTGACTCGCATGGTCGATCCGGGCAGAAGGCTTTAGAGCGTTATCGGCACATTGGCGCGATTCTTCAATCGTGTGCGTTAGCTGCCGGCAATCGACAGCAAGGTGTCGAACAGCGTATTTGCCGTCTGCATCACCTTGGCCGATGCCTGATAGGCCTGCTGGTATTTCATCAGGTTCATCGCTTCGTCATCCAGGCTCACGGCAGACACCGACTGTTGCGCCGATGTGGCATTTGCCAGCAGTGCCTTCTGAGAGGTCAGGTTGGTGCTTGCCGTATTGGCTTGCACACCCACCTGAGTGACGAGGTTGTTCCACGACGTGCCAATCGAGTTGGTGCCACCGTCAAGCAGCGTGGCGTTGCGCAGCTTGGCCAGCGCGCTGGCATTGCCGCCGTCGGTGCTGTTGGCGGTGTTGGCCGAAACGGCAAACGTGTCGCCGTTGGCCGGGGTGCCCGAGAGCGTGAGTTGCACACCATTGAACGAATACGTCGCGCCCTGCGTGTACGGCGCCGTACCGCCGCTGTACGTCGTGCTGGTACCGTTGACGTTGACCGTCACGCTGCCCGGGAAGCCCGAGAGCGAACCGCCCACGGCCGAGCTGTACGTCAGGTTGATCGGCGAGGTGAGCGGCGAGCCGGCGTACGTGCTATCCACGCCGATGGACGACACCGTGGCGTTGCCCGTGTTGTTGCTGCCCTGGTTGAGCACCACGGGCGTGGCTGCGGCCACAGCGTGGTAGTCGGTGGTCAGCGTCTGCATGGTGGATGCAGCGTTGGCCGTCGGGCGCACCAGGAACGAATCCCCGCTGTTCATGGTGCCCGACAGGTTCATCGTGACGCCATCAATGGTGGTCGGCCAGCTCGTCACCGTCACGGAGGCAGAGCCGTCCGGGTAGTGCGAGACGGTGTAAGCACCGCCCTGGTACTTGATCTGGTAATCGTAACCCTGGCCCGCGTTGGCGTTGGTGATGCTGGCCGTGACCGTGGCGTTGCCGGTGTTACTGCTGCTGGCCGCAACGCCGGGGCCTGCCACCGAAAAAAGGGCTTGCCCCATGTTGCCGTTGGCGTCCATGCCCAGTTGGTTTTGCGCATTGACGTCTGCCGACACGGCCGCAGCCAGCTTACCCAGTTGGTTCTGCGCCGGGATAAGCGTGTTCTCGCGGAAACTCATCAGGCCGCCCAGCGCACCGCCGCCCAGTTGGTTATCGCCAATGGTGACGGTACCGGCCGGGCTCTTGTAGCCCACCGACAGCTGCGTTGGGTCGTACTGCGAAGGCACGGCGGCCAACTGGTAGCTCTGGTTGCCCTGCACCAGTGCCTGACCGTTGCCCACATAGATGTTGTACTGGCCGTCACTGGTCTGCACCACACTGGCCTTGATCGACTGATTAAGCGTCTGCACGAGCTGATCGCGCTGGTCACGCAGGTCGTTCGCGGGTTGGCCAGTGGAGGCCTCGGCCTTGGAGATCTGGTCGTTGAGCGAGGCAAGCTGCTGTGCAACGCTGTTCACAGAACTGATCTGCGTCTGCACCTGCGTGTTGACCTGCGCAGACAGCGAACTCAACTGACCGGCCATCGAGTTGAAACGGCTCTGCAGGCCGGAAGCGGCATTCAGAAACACTTGGCGCGCTGTGGTGCTCGACGGGTTGGACGTCAGACCGTCTGCCCCGTTGAAAAAGCTGGTCAGCGCCGAGCTCAGCCCGCTGTTGCTGTCCGACATGTACTGGCTCAGGCCAGAGACCAGGTTGTTGAGCTGGTCGGCGGCGCTCGTTGCGGCCTGGCCGCTCTGCACCTGCGCAGTCAGATACTGATCGTAGATGCGCTTGACGGTCGTCACATTGACACCCTGGCCCAGATAGCCGACACCGGCATTCAGCGGGATGTTCTCCGTCTGCACGGCTTCCTGGCGCGAATAGCCGGGCGTGCTGGCATTGGCAATGTTGTTGCCGGTCACCTGCAGGTTGATATCTGCAACCCGCAGGCCACTCGCGCCAATATTCAAGAGGGAGCTGCTCATAATTGTCTCGGTGCGGGCGGCACAACGCCGCCAGGATGGACCCTAAAAACAACATCGGCCGGCTCAGAACAAACTTGAGCCGGCCGATGCTATCGATTCTAATTTTTAATAGCGAACGTCAAACAATCTGCTTGAGCACCGCCATGATCTTGTTGGCGTAGTTCGGGTCTGTGGCGTAGCCGGCACGCTGCAGGCCCTTGGCGAACGACGCCGCGTCGTTACCGTTGCCGGCCGCCACGACATTGCTGTAGCGCGGGTTGTTGGCCAGCAGGTTGGCGTAGTCCTTGAACGCCTCGGCGTATGAACCGTAGGCCCGGAACTTCTCCTGGACCTTGTGGGCAACGCCGCCCACGTATTCGGTGGTGGTCACTGTGGCGGTCTTGCCCGTCCACGAGCCGCCAGCCTTGATGCCGAACAGGTTGTGCGTGTTGGTGCCGTCCTTGTCCTTGATTTCGCGGCGGCCCCAGCCGGACTCCAGCGCGGCGTGACCAATCATGAAGTTGGCCGGAATGCCGGTTTCCTGCGCGGCCTGCGACGCGTGGCCGATCAGCTTGTTGTAGAAGCTGGCCATGCGCTCGCCCCGCGGCTCAGAAGCCACGGTCGACAGATCCACATCAGGCGGTGCATTGGTCGACTGCCCAGCGTCGGACTGCTTGCGCAGGGCCGCCAGGGCACGCTGCACGCGCTCTTCCAAACCCGGGCGCGGCACAGTGCTGATGCCCGAGCCGTCGTCTTCCGTGCCGGGCGCAACTGCCGCGGCCATGCTATTGAGCGACGCACGGGCGATGGCCTTGGCGGCATCGCCCGTGGAACCTGCGGCACCAGGCAAGGCGGTATTCGTAGCGGTGGTGTTGGACAGCGCGGTATTGACCGGGCCACCGGCATCCGGGTTGACACGATTGGCCTGGCGCAGCATCTGCTTGAGCAGCTGATCCGCCACGCCCACCCCGCGCGATGCCATCGTCTGCGAGAGCTGCTGGTCGAGCATCGACGTATACATCTTGGTCGACGATGAATCGAACGGCCCATTCTGCGGCGATGCATCACGCATCTGCTTGAGCATCATATTCACGAAGATCGCGTCGAACTGCTTGGCGACGGTCTTGGCTGCGCCGGTCGGGTCGGTACGCGCGGCCTGCTTGAGCGACTCGAATCCTGTGGAGTCGAGCGCCAGCCGGCTGGTGAGGTCGGTCGGGTTCATGGTGCGTCTTCCTTACCTTGCCCGGGCATCAGATGATTTCCAGCTCGGCGCGCAGGGCGTTGGCGGCCTTCATCGCCTGCAGGATCGAGATCAGATCTTGCGGGTTGGCGCCGATCGCGTTGATGGCCTTGACCACATCCGCCAGGTTGGTGCCGCCCTTCACGTTGATGAGACTGCCGCCCTGCTGCTTGACCTCAATGTTCGAGCGCGCGGCCGCCACCGTCTGGCCTTGCGAGAACGGCGCCGGCTGGCTCACCACCGGCTCGGTGCTGATGGTGACCGACAAGTTGCCGTGCGCCACCGCACAGGGCTCAAGCTTGACGAGCTGGTTCATCACCACCGAACCCGTGCGGGCATTGACGACCACACGTGCAGCGGCCAATGCCGGTGTCACCTCAATGTTTTGCAGCTTGGCGACAAACCCGACGCGGTCCGACGCCAGTGCCGGTGCGCGCACGTTGATCGTGCGGCCATCCGCGGCCTGGGCGGTATCCGCACCAAATTGCTTGTTGATGGCGTTGACGATGTTCTGCACCGTACCGAAGTCAGTGGTGCCGGTATCGAGCTGGACGCTGCCGGCCTCACCCACCGTGGCCTGCACGGCACGCTCCACCGTCGCCCCGTTGGCAATGCGGCCAGCGCCGAGCTGGTTGATCTGGACCTTGCTGCCGTTGGCCGATGCACCCGCGCCGCCAATCACCACGTTGCCCTGCGCCAGAGCGTAGAGCTGGCCGTCCACGCCCTTGAGCGGCGTGAGCAGCAGCGTGCCGCCACGCAGGCTCTTGGCATTGCCGATGGAGGAGACCGTCACGTCAATCATCTGGCCCGGCCGCACAAAGGCAGGCAGCGAGGCCGTCACCACCACCGCAGCGGTGTTCTTGAGCTGGATGCTGGCGCCGGCCGGCACGTTGATGCCGAACTGCGTGAGCATGTTGTTGAAGCTCTGGATCGTAAACGGTGTCTGCGTGGTCTGGTCACCACTGCCGTCCAGGCCGACGACCAAGCCATAGCCGATCAGCGCGTTCTCGCGCACGCCGGCAATGGTGGTCAGATCCTTGATGCGGTCGGCGTGTGCCGTAGTGGGAACAAGCGTGCAAATTGCGCTCAGTGCCACCAGGGCCGCGCCGATGATGCGATGCAAAGTCATGGCCACTTCCTTAGAACGGTGACACGGTCAGGAAGAAGCGCGACAGCCAGCCCATCTGCTGGGCTTCGGCCACGTAGCCGGTGCCGCGGTATTCCATGCGTGCATCCGCCACCTGGGTGGACAGCACGGTGTTCTGGTTATTGACGGTGGTCGGATTGACCACGCCCGAGAACTTGATCGACTCGGTGCCTTGCCCCACCGCCATCTGCTTCTCGCCGCTCACGACAAGGTTGCCGTTGCCGAGCACTTCCACCACCGTCACGGTAATGGTGGCGGTGAAGTTGTTCTGCGCACCGTTGGCGCCCTTGCTGTCGAACTTGTTGGCATCGCTGGCCGACACGCCCAGCAACGACAGCACGCCCGGGTTCATGCCGGCAAAGGTGGGCACCGATGTCGTCTTGCTGCCGCTGCGGTCTACGCTGCCGGAAGTCTGCTTGCTGGCCGCCGTGTTCTCGGTAATCACGATGGTGATGGTGTCGCCCACCATGTGTGCGCGGCGGTCTTCGAACATGCCGCGAAAGCCGCCGCTGCCCGAAGCAACCTCTTGGTAGATCGCCCCGTTCTGACGCGGTGCCATGACGGGCATGGGCGGGCGCGCCGTGGTCGGACCTTGCACGATCGGGGCCGGTGGCGGCAGGAAACCACACGCCGTAACGAGCAGCGCCGCCGTGCCAAGCACGGCCAGTTGAACGATTCGCACAGCGCGGCCGCCGTGCTGAACCTGTTGGAGCGAGTAGACCGGGGGGGTTTGCATCGCACTACATCCTTAAAAACTGCGCTGTTCAGCGTAGGAACGTGATCAAAACGAAGCGCAGCGGTTCTGGTGGTTTGGCGGCGCTGCAGACAGTACAAGTCGTACGGCAAGGCGCCGCCGGACCGCCAGAATCGTTTTGATCGCGTTACTTAGAGCTGCGACAGCTTCTCCAGCATCTGGTCGGACGTCTGCACCGACTTGCTGTTGATCTCATACGCACGCTGCGTCTGGATCATGTTGACCATCTCTTCCACCACGTTCACGTTGGACGTTTCCACGTAGTTCTGGTTGAGCACACCCGTACCGTTGGAACCCGGGTTGGCCAGGTTGGCCGTGCCGGCGGCTTCGGTCTCGGCATACAGGTTCTCGCCCATGCTGCGCAGACCGGCCGGGTTGATGAAGTTGGCCAGCTGGAACGTGCCAACCTGGGTGTTGTTGACCGTGCCCGGCGTGGTGACCGTCACCACACCGTCCTTGCCAATGGTGAGGCTCGTGGCGTTCTGCGGAATGGTGATGGCCGGTTGGATCGGATAGCCGCTGGAGGTCACCAACTGGCCCTGTGCATTGACCTGAAAGCTACCGTCACGCGTATAGGCAAGCGTGCCGTCTGGCATCTGCACCTGGAAGAAACCGTTGCCGTTGATGGCCACGTCGGTCGAGTTGCCGGTCTGCGTCAGGTTGCCCTGCGTGTGCAGACGCTCGGTGGCAACAACGCGCGTGCCGGTACCGATCTGCATGCCCGAGGGCAGCGTGGTCTGCTGCGACGACTGCGCACCGGGCTCTCGCACGTTTTGGTAAAGCAAGTCTTCGAACACGGCGCGCGAGCGCTTGAAGCCCGTCGTGTTGACGTTCGCCAGGTTGTTCGAGATGACATCCAGCTGCGATTGCTGGGCATCCATCCCGGTCTTGGAAATCCACAGGGAGCGAATCATGTTCGAGTCCTTGGTTGTTTCTGTTCAGCCGCGCCGCTTACGCGTGGCGCAGCAGTTCGTTAGCTGACTGGGCATTCGTGTCGCTCGTCTGCAGCGACTTCATCTGCATCTCAAGCTGGCGCGAAATTTCAATCATGTTGACCAGCGAGTCGGTCAGGTTGACGTTGCTGCCTTCCAGCGCACCGGGCGTGATGCGCACGTTTTCGTTCACGTCGGCATCCTGCCCGTCACGCTGGCGGAACAGGCCGTCAGTGCCACGACTCAGGTTGGAAGGATCAATGCTGACCAGCTTCAGGCGGCCCAGCGACACCGGCGGCGTAACGTTGTCCGCGCTGATGGCATTGACCGTGCCGTCCTTGGCAAACTGCACCGTCGTATTGGGGGGCAGCGTGATGGGCCCGCCATCGCCCATCACCGGCTGGCCGGTCAGGGTCACGATGGTGCCGTCGGCGCTCAACTGGAACGTGCCCGCACGGGTGTAGGCCTCGGTGCCATCCGCAGCTTGCACGGCAAAGTAGCCCTGCCCGTCGACCGCCACATCCAGAGCGCGGCCAGTGGTCTCGACCGGGCCGGGCGTCACGTCGGTGCCAATGGCCGAGGCCATCACATAACTGCGCGTAGGCGAGCCGTCGCCCTGCACACCCACCGTATGGAACGCATCGATCTGCGCCTTGAAGCCGGTGGTGCTGGCGTTGGCAAGGTTGTTGGCGCTGGCGGCCTGTTGGTCGAACAGGTGCTTCACGCCAGTCATCGACACGTAGATCGAGCGGTCCATGCGAGTGTCCTTGGTGTGCGTTCAGGCAATAACGATCCGGTGCTTACATGCTCACCAGCGTCTGCAGGATGGTGTCCTGCGTCTTGATGGTTTGCGCGTTGGCCTGGTACGAGCGCTGGGCGATGATCATGTTGACCAGCTCCGCCGACAGATCCACGTTGGATTGCTCCACCGCTGACGACTGCAGCAGGCCGAACGAACCCATGCCCGGCGTGCCCAGGTTGGGCGCGCCCGAGTTGGCCGTTTCCACCCACTGGTTGCCGCCGATATTCTGCAGTCCCTCCGGCGCCTTGAAGTTGGCCATGGCGATCTGACCCAGCACGGCGGTACGGCCATTGGAATAGTTTGCCGTGATGGTGCCGTCGGTACCGACCGAGTAGCTGGCCAGACGGCCGGTGGCATAGCCGTCCTGCGTCACGCCGGGGGCGGTGTCGTTGTAGCCGCCGCCGTATTGCGTGGTGCCGGTGAAGTCCATGTTGGCAATGCTCATGCCCGCAAACGTGGCGGCAATCTTGCTGGGGTTCGTGGTCAGCTGGCCGGTGCTGTTGAAGCTGAGCGTGGCAATTGCGCCACCGCCGTTGGGCGCAGTCTGGGCAACGCCGTCCACCTGCGAATACACGCTCCACTGGCCGGGGCCGGTGTTCACGTAGTAGTTGGTCAGCATGTGGGCCGTGCCCGTGCCGTCGTACACCTGCTCCGAAACGGAGTGGTTGAATGTCTGCGAGTTGGTGGCCGAGAACGGCGTGCTGGTCGGCGGCGTGGCGGCAGCGTCAAGGTTCACGCCGAACGCGGTGTTGGTGGTAGCCAGCGGCGCCAGGTCGTTGACCGGAATCTTCAGGTTGGTCAGCACCGCGGTGTTCACCTTGCCGGTGGCATCCACGCCGTAGCCGGTCAGGTTCTGGCCGGTAGCGGAGATGATGTAGCCGTTCTTGTCGGTCTGGAACTGGCCGTTACGCGTGTACGACACCTGACCGCTGCTTACATCCACCATGCGGTAGAAGCCCGTGCCGTTGATGGCGATGTCCAGCGGGTTGCCGGTGTTGGTCACATTGCCCTGCGTGAACGACTGCGACACCCTGGTCACGCTCACACCCTGGCCGACTTGGTTATCGGTGGCGCCAACCAGCGAACGTGCATACACGTCGCCAAACTCGGCGGTCGATTTCTTGTAGCCGACCGTGTTGGCATTGGCCACGTTGCTGCCGATCACGTCGAGGTTTTGAGAGGCGGCATCGAGACCGCTCAGGCCTTGCTGGAATCCCATAGTGTTCTCCCGTAGAGGATAGAAAGCGCGGGTGTATCGACGACCCGTTACTGAATAGAAGCGACGTCAGACAGCTTGGCCGTCCCGCCGGATGCCAGCACCAGTTGCATCGTGCCGTTGTTGATGGTCACGCCAGCCACCTTGTCGGTGCCCAGCGCGTTTGCCGTGACAACCTTGCCGCCTTGCGTGGCCGCCACACCGATCGTGTAGTTGCCGTCTGCCAGTTGGTTGCCCTTGTCGTCCTTGCCGTTCCAGGTGTAGTTGCCGGAACCGGCGGTCATCTGGCCCAGGTCAACAGTGCGCACCGCAACCCCGGCGGCGTTCTTGATGGTGACGACCACATCGTCGGCGCCGGTGGGCACCGAAACACCAAAGTTGGCCGTGCCCGAAGCCAGCGACAGATTGGACGACGGCACCTGCACGGTGCGGCCGATCATTGACGAAGCCTGCGTGGCCGCGTTCTGCGTGAGCATGCTGGACATCGTGGTGTTCAGCTGCTGGATGCCATTCACCGTGTTGATCTGCGCAAGCTGCGAGGTCATCTGCGAGTTGTCCATCGGGTTCAGCGGATCCTGGTTCTGCAACTGCGCAACCAGGAGCTGCATGAACGTGCTCTGCAGATCGGTACCGTTGGTGATGGCAAGGTTGTTGCCGGTGCTCGTGCTCGAGGTGCCGGTTGTGCTGGAGGTGGAGCTGACGGTCATGGTCGTATCTCGCTAAATTCGTCGCGTTACTTGGCTGGAATGGGCGCGCTTACTGGCCCAGGGTCAGGGCCTTGGCGGCCATCGTCTTGGTGGTGTTGGCGACTTCCACATTGGCCTGGTAGGACCGCGAGGCAGAAATCATGTTGACCATTTCGTCCACCACATCGACGTTCGGCATGGTCACGTAGCCGTCGGCATCGGCCAGCGGGTTGCCCGGCTGGTGCATGCGCTTCATGGGGGTGACGGTGTCTTCCACCACACGGTCGACCGACACGCCGGTGGCGTAGTCGTCAGACCCCTGTTCGGGCGAGAACACCACCTGCTTGGCGCGGTAGGCGGTGCCGTTGGGCCCCGTCACGCTCTCGGCGTTGGCCAGGTTGGAGGCCACCACGTTCATGCGCTTGGACTGCGCGGTGAGCGCGCTGCCAGCCACATCCATCACCTTGAATAGCGACATGTTGGTTCCGCTGTCTGAATACTGTTTTTACTGTTGCCGGATCGGATCCGTTGTTGTGTGGGCGCTCTCCGGGCCAGACTGCCTGGCCCGGGGCGCCGCATCACTCCCGCCCCTCTTTCATCACGCCCAGGACTGCGGCGCGATCGTCCTACCCTGTCTTGCTCTGTTCTGCTCGGTCCTGCTCTGCCGCGCTAGCTGTTCTGGATAGCCGCCAGCATCGACTTGATCTTCTGCGTCACGATGTTCAGGTCGGCCTCGTAACGCACGGTGTTGTCGGCAAAGCGCATGCGCTCGCCGTCCATGTCGACCGTGTTGCCGTCAATGGAAGGCTGCTGCGACGTGCGGTACTGCACTTCGCCCTGCAGCGACTTGGCCTGCTGCATGCCGGGCGATTGCAGCGACGCCCGCATCAGCGTCACATCACCGGCGGGCGCACCATCCGCCGTCAGGTGGCCGGACGCCGTGGCCGTCATCGGCAGCGTGTTGCCGCTTTGCTGGCCGACCGCCTTTTGCAGCGCCGACTGGAAATCGAAGTCGCGCGCCTTGTAGTTGGGCGTATCGGCGTTGGCGATGTTCGAGGCCAGGATCTGGTGCCGCTGCGAACGCAGCCGCAGCGCCTGCTCCTGAAAACCGAACAACTGATCCAGCTTGTCGACCATGTCTGTCATTCCTCGCGCGTGGCGCCATGTTGGTTCCGCCACCCGCCGGGTTTGGTTGGTATTCCGAATGCCGTGGGGCTGGAGAAGCAGGCATCGGCGGCCCCTTCAAAACCGCCGATGCCGTCTCCAGAACCGCTGTATTGCTGAGTTGCCGTCATGCAGCCTCAGTGGAGAGGGCCTTGTCTGCGGATCCGGGAGCCGGCCGGGGAATCGGGAACCCCGCAGCCATCCGGGGCAGGTCGAGCAGCAAATGGAACCGCACCGCGCAACGCCAGGGACTTCACCACGTTGCAAAGTCTAGGGGCCAGCTGGCAAGAGCATTCGTCCGAATAAGGGGGGGATTGGCCGACAATTCCGCATTTGGCGCTCCCGCGCGCGTGGCTACACTTCACCGGACTTTCGATGGAGGGCTTTCCATGTCCACGCGGTTTGTACGCAGCGCCCAATACCCGACCTTTGCCGTTGTCCGCCGCCGCGGCGCCACGGCAATGCCGTTGGCCGCACGCCGGCGCAAGCTGCTGCTGGCCCTGGCGCTGGGCGTCTTGGCAAGCCTCGCCCATCCGATCCTGGCGCGTGCGCAGGGCATGATGCGCGTCGGCTATGCGCCGGCAGCCGCCAACATGCCGATGCCCGCCCAGCCCGCACAACCCGCGGCCACCACCATCCAGGGGCCGAACGCCATCCAGATGCAGATCCAGCAGCAACTGCAATCGCAGCTGGACATCCTGGGCGGCACCAATGACGCCGGCGCCCCGCGCGCCTCGGTGGAAGTCGGCCCGGTCGACCCGCGCGTGGCCAACCAGCCTTGCGACCAGGTCGACCTGATGCTGCCGGCGGCCAACCGTCTGCGCGGCCGCATCCAGGTTGGAGTGCGCTGCAAGTCACCACACGCCTGGGCGGCGTGGGTGTCAGCCACAATCCAGATCACCGGAACGTATTACGTGGCCTCGCACCAGCTCTCGCCAGGCAAGACGCTCGACATGAGTGACCTGGAGGCCCGCACGGGGGACCTCTCGATGCTGCCGCCGTCTGTCGTGCAGCAGCCCGCCGACGTGGTCGGGCGCGTATTGATGACCAGCGTGGCGGCCAACCAGCCGCTGCGCGCCGAAAGCCTGCGCCTGCCAATTGCGGTGCAGGCCGGCCAGACCGTCAAGCTCGTCGCCGAAGGCGGCGGCTTTCAGGTCACCAGCGATGGCCGGGCCATGAACCAGGCAGCCGTGGGCCAGGTGGCACAGGTGCGCACGGCCAACGGCAACGTCGTTTCCGGCATTGCGCAGTCTGCTGGCGTGGTCGCAATCCAGTTTTGAGATCGACTTGAGATCAATCGATCACACGCACTGTGATGCACAACCGATATCCCCCGCTAAAGTTTGGACGGGGGTTGGCCGATATGGGTGATAGGATGAACGCGCTCTTCGGAGACACCCGTGAAAATCAACCATATCGTCAACAACACGCCGGCCATTGCGCCGACCAAGGACGCTGCGTCCGGGTCGACGCGTGCAACCGGCTCGTCCGCGACTGCCACAGCAGCCACGGGCACGCGCCACAGCGACCAGGATTCAACCGTGCCGTCGCTGTCGGTCCATCAAGTTTCGCGCCAAGTGGGCAGCGGCGACTTCAACGCGGCACGCGTCGAGCAGATCCGCAGCGCCATTCAGAACGGCACGCTCAAGATGGACGCCGGCAAGATCGCCGATGCGGCGCTGTCCGACGCGCAATCGCTGCTCTCGGCACAAAGCAAGAAGGTCTGACGGGAGCCTCCTCCCGTCGTCCGTCCCCCATTTCTCATGACGCCGCCGGCCCGTGTGGGCTGACCGCGGCGGGGCGGTGTGCCGTCCGGCGGCTGCCCAAGCTCCCCAGCGAAAGGTCGCCAACATGGACAACACACTGCTGATCCGCACCCTTGCCGACGAGCAGGAACTGCTGCGCGCCGCCACCCTGACCCTGGAAGCCGAGGCGCAAGCGTTGCGCGACGGCGACATGGTCGAACTCGAGCGCGTCACCCAGACCAAGCAGAAGCAGCTGACCGCCCTGGGCGAAGCTGACCGCGAGCGCCGCCTGTGGTGGGCGCAGCATGGTGGCGCCGATCCGTACGGGCTGGTCAAATACCTGCGCGCCGACGAGACTGCCAGCCGCCTGTTCGATGAGAACCTGGCCCTGGCCCGCACCTTGCGCCAGCGCAATCTGGACAACGGCACCCTGATTGATCTGCGCCTGCGTGCCACGCAGAACGCGCTGTCGGTCCTGCACGCCGCCAACAACGGCGGCGGCACGCCCTACGGCCGAGACGGCAAGCAACCGCTGTCGATGCCACGTTTCTCCGTCGTCGCACAGTAAGCCGCACGGCGCCTGGGGCGAGGAAGATTCGCCGGTTTACGTTTACGTCAATGGGTTTGAAGTGGGGCTAGCTGGCCCCGCTCGATCCTGCTATCTATACAGGTCTGCCGCACCACCGATCGGGGTAAACAAAAAGGTTTACATCCCATTGATGGGTGCAACAAGCATGCTGGGGATTTATTCTGCCGATTTTGGCGGGGTATATCCTCCGCGCCTGGCGACATAAACAAGAAAACCGGAAAGAAATCGCGCCTGAATGGCATGCCAAGGTTTCGGCCCGGCGGCACCGCACTTGGTGACTGCCGGTTGAACGGGGAAACATACCGAAACCGCGCGTCATTGCGTTTCTACCAGCCACGCCTGTATCAATTTGGATCTCGCCGATCCAAATGGGCGACGGTCGGCCATATTCCGGAAATGGGCAAACAACCATAACCAGACAGGCGGCGCAGTGAAATCGATCGTAGTTGAGGCACACCCTTTGGTGCGTGCCGGTGCGACCCACGTTTTGCAATCTTTGCCGGCCATTTCCGAAGTCGTCAGCGTCGACCCGGACGAGGCCCTTTTTGAAAATCTGGCGGCGCATGCGGACGCCGAACTGGCCCTGATCGGCTTGCCCCTGCCGGGCATCGACGACCTGCCAGCGCTCTCCCGGTTGCTGCAGCAGCCGCACCCGCGGCATGTCGCCGTGCTGGGTGAAAGCGATTCAGCCGTCCATGTGCGCGCGCTGATGCAATTGAATATCTCTGCTTATCTGCTGAAAAGCTATTCCGGCAAATTGATTGCAGCGGCATTGGAATTGGTGCTGGCCGGTGGCCGTTATGTACCGGCTTCAATCGTGCTTGCCCGGTCAGATACGCTGGCAGGCGGTGCTGCCAACGGCGGCGATGACTGCGCATTATTGGGACTCACTCAACGCCAATACGAAATTCTGGTGCTTCTCTCGCGCGGTCACCCGGTCAAAACCATCAGCCGCATGCTCAGCATCTCCGAGGCCACGGCCAAGGCGCACATCAACGCGCTGTATCGCCGTCTGGAAGTCCGCAGCCGCACCGAAGCCGTGTTCGTCGCCACCCAGCGCGGCGCCATGCTGCTGAACCAGCCGCAACTGGTGGCAGAGCCGGCCGCATCATCCGTGGCGCCCGTACGCATTGTGCGTAGCGGTTGAGTTCTCTCCCGTCAGCCACCAACAAAAAACGGCGCCCGGAACCCCGGACGCCGCTGTAAATGCCCGCCCGCGCTGTCGACACGCGGGCGGTGACAAGGAAAGCGCAGGTTTAGAACTTTGCGCGAATGCCCACGCCGAAAGTATCAGCCGCGCTCAGGTCCGACACCTTGTCGCGGAAATACGCGGCATACACATCCGTGCGCTTGGACAGCGAATAGTCGTAGCCGACTGCCCAGGTGTTGCGCTTCACGTCCGCTGCACCCGAGGTCTTCGTGTACGCGTACGACGCCAGCACGCTGCCCGGGCCGACCGGAATCGACACGCCCAGCTGGCCGCCGTTGCTCTTGGCATCGCCCGTGGCAATCGTGTTCTTGATGTACTGATACTGGCCGTACAGCTTGACCACGCCGAAGTCATACGAAGCGCCCAGTTGCGCTGCCGACTGACGCTGGAAGCCTGCCACCAGCGCGTTCAGGTCGCCCGGGTTGGCATCGAAGCGCACCTGCTGGAATGCCGCGGTGGCAGCAAAGTTGCCGCGGAAGTACAGGAAGCCCGCACCAAACTTGTTCTGACCGTTGTGGCCAGCCTGCTCGCCCGCACCGTACATCAGGGTGCCCGTGAAGCCGTTGATGTCCGGCGTGCTGTACAGGATCGAGTTGTTCCAGCCCGAATCGCCCACCAGACCCGAGATGCCGGCTGCGCCCGTGCGGCCGTTGCCCAGGTAGGTGTGGAACACCATCGGCGAGAAGGTGTACGAATCACCGAACGGGTTAAACAGGATCGTCGAAACGAAGTACTGCGGCGTATTGCGACCGAGC
The DNA here is from genome assembly GCF_016429285.1 of Ralstonia sp. ASV6. Lineage (GTDB taxonomy): Bacteria > Pseudomonadota > Gammaproteobacteria > Burkholderiales > Burkholderiaceae > Ralstonia > Ralstonia flaminis. The sequence continues at coordinate 48,861 of NZ_JAELUI010000007.1, read as the reverse complement.
TTGATCGAGCCCCAGGTGTTCGACTGCAGGCCGACGAACGAATTACGGGCAAAGAACGTGTCGCCATCAAAGCGGCCGCCCTTGCCGGTGTCTGGGCGGAAGAACGCTTCCAGCGTGAAGATGGCCTTCAAGCCGTTGCCCAGGTCTTCGCTACCCTTCATGCCCCAGTACGACGTGGACATACCGCCGGAGTTGACACCCCAAGCGCGGTCAGAGGCGCCCAGGTTCTTGGTCGCGCCGGCCCAGGCATCCACCTGGCCATACAGCGTGACGGACGATTGCGCCTGGGCCGCACCTGCGGTCAGACCGGCGGCAGCAGCCAGCGCGGCCAGCTTGAAACGTCGCTTGAGTTGCATCGTTGATTTCTCCCTCTTCTGGTTCCGTTGTGTTGAATTCGCTTCGCAGTGGCAGGTGGCTCGCCTGCCTCTGCTGAGATCGCCGCGAGTGAATGCAACAGCCGTGCCAATACGCCGTCAGCACGCCGAAGTGTCACGAATGAATACGTTTTCGCGGGAAGGCGCGCAGACTAGCTTGAATACCCCTGCCAGACAAGTCCCAACTCAGGGGTGTGTGGCGCCGTTTCTGCACCGTGCTGGCGCAAGTGCAGCTTCAGTCGTTTTGCAAGACGCGGATGTCCACCTCGCGCGTATAGCGCTCAGGGGAGAAATCGCAATAGGTGAGGGAGATCGGCACGTCAGCCACGCTGTAGCCAATACGCCGTACGCGCACCAGCGGCACGCCGGCGGACACGTCAAGCTGGCTGGCCTGATGCGCGTCAGCCACGCACGCCAGCGGGGCCTCGCGCGAGCGCGCGATGGTCAGGTTAGCCCGCTGGAAGACCTGCACGAACAGGCGATCTTCAAAATCACGCGCCTCCAGCATGGCCGCCAGCCGTGACGTCAACCACGTACGCAGCAGCATGATGGGGTTGCCTTCCACCTGCGCGCGGCGCTCCACGAATGCCACCTGCGCGCCAACCTCCAGACCGAGCGCGGCCGCCACCGTCTCATCAGCCCGCTCCAACCGGAATGCGCTGACGGTGTAGGCGGCGCCGGGCACGTACTCCAGCGCCGCATCGGACTGGCCCGGGGCATACAGCACCGGACGATGCGGCCCCACGCGATCAAGCACCACGCTGCGTTGCCCGCGCGAACGCTTGAGCAACCCACGCGCAGCCAACTCATTGAGTGTGCGGCGCGCAGTCAACCGCGATACGCCGTAGCGTTGGGCGACTTCGTTTTCGCTGGGGGCAACGCTGCCGGCCGGCAAGGCGCCATGCAGGATGTCGAGCCGAATGCGATCGGCCAGTTCGAGGTATTTGGGGAGGCGGGGCGTCATGTCGACGTTATAGTCAGGAACGCCCATGCGCTCCAACAAAAACGGCCCACCGCTATGGTGGGCCGCCGTACCGAAAGGGGCAAATCAGGCGATCAGGAATTTGTCGCGGTTCTTGCCGATCCAGGCCGGTGCACGGCCACGGCCGGACCACGTTGCGCCCGTCTTCGGATCGCGATACTTCGCGGGCACCGGTGCCTTGGCACCAGCACGGCGACCACGGCGCGGCGCCAGGCCCAGGTCTTCAGCCGTCAGGCCATATTCGGCAACCGTTTGACGCACTTGCTGGATAACGGCTTCCAGCTCTTTGGCGCGGGCGGTTTCGATCTGTTCTTCCAGCTTGGCCTTTTGTGCAACCAATTCCTTGTATGTCGCCATATGCGCTCCCAATAAATCCTGTTGTGGGTCAGATATTAGTTCAATTGTATTCATAACTGAAATGAAATTTCAACGGTTTTGATCGCGCACCGCAACTTGCCGCAAGTGCACCAAAAGCGGCCGAATCAAATCAGCCATACCGAATGCTCACGATTCAACCAGAAAGTCAGATTGACGCGTCCATCTGGTATACGCGATCAGACGAGACGGCAAACCTGCAACGCACTGCATTTCAGTGCCACCACATTAGCAAGTGTCGTTGGGTCCCGCAATTTCGGAGGCCAACTTACGCCAGGACATTACGGGCGACCAGCGGTGCCGCCTCCTATCAGGCTACATAGCGACTGGCATTGGCACCGCATTGCTTCACCTCTCTGGAGCAATGTTTGACAGCCGCTAAAACCGCTTCAAAGCGGTACACCCTGCGGACTGATGGTTGGATACACCCACGATGAATCCATCCTTGCCCGTGTTTTACAGTTGGCTTTGCGCTTCGGCATGCCAGTACACATGCTGCTTGCAGGCGCAACCCTTTTCCTTCCATAACGCGCATCGCGCCGAGTGAACATCTATTTCGCCCACACAATGCGAATTCGTATCTTGATGTCAGCGTCCACATGCGCTTACACGCCTTGCCGCACCGAACGGCATTTCATCGACAAAGGCAGCGCTTCAGATGCGGTATCGCACGCATCATCGAATCCGTATCGATAGCGCCGCTCTTTTCTGCGAATGCTGCAAACCACCGAGAACTGCGCAGACAAACCAAACATATGGTGTGTTGTATAAATCACAAATCAACAATTTGCGCGACACGCGACTTTTGCGCATCATAAAAGTCGTTGTCCCGCCTCCGCAGGCTGGCGCCTGTTGCGTTGCCCGCGGACACATTGATTGCGTGTGGTATCTCGGGCAATACCATTGGTTGGAGCGTGGGATGCAAGACGAACTTTCCTACCCGCTGTCGGCACAAAGCCTGCCCGTCCCCCTCTACATCGTTCTCGAAGGCCGCATCGTGTATGCCAATGCGGCCGGCATCAGCATGGTGCACGCGCTCTCGAGCGATCAGCTGCTCGGTGAACCGTTCTCGCGCTTCTTTCAGGATGTGCCGGCCACGCTGAATGCGTACGCAGGCGCCAACGCTGATCCACAGACGCCCGATGCAGCCTCCACAGAGGTGGCTTCCGCTGTTTCCCTGGGCACATCCGAGGCGCCGGTCACCGTCCGGCTGACTGTCACGCCGACACGTTTCGATGGTCTGCCCGCGCAGCAGGTCGTTGTACACGGGTTGCCTATGCCGCTCGATGCGCAACTGCCTGGCAAGGCTGGCGAGCGCATCCTCAGTGCCGAAGCCATCGGCGCGGCGTTGCCGCACGAACACCTTGATCATCTGCTGTCTACGCTGCCATCCGCAGCATCACTTGGGGAGCGCCTGCACGCGGTATTGCGCGCGCTCGAGGCAGCACTGCCGACTGCGCTGTGCGTCGTGACGCGCGTGGTCTCCGGCCGGGCGCGGTTGTACGGCACGCAGGCCGCGCGCGAACAACTCGTCGCGCCAATATCCGGCGAACTCGATGTTGAACTTGCGCGCGTCGCGCCGCTGTTGAACGACGTGGCCCCCATCGAACTGATTCGCCAGTCCAATGCACCGGCCGCCCTGCATGAGGTACTCACGCGCGTGCTCGGCAAGGCGCTGCCCACTTGGCTATGCCGCATCCCGGCTCAGCATGGTGGCATGACGTCGAGCGGTGATCTGCTGTGCCTGTTCTACCCAGCACCAGCCGCTACACCTGACGACGCTGCATTGCGTACCACGAGCGCCAGTTATGTCAGCGCACTGGTCAAACTGTTGCGCCTGGAAGGCGAGTATGCCCAAGCGCGTGATCTGCGCGATCAGTACCGTCTGGTCGTCAACCACTTGAGCGAAGGCGTACTCACGCTGTCCACCGACGGCCGCGTGCTGTCGTACAACCGCAGCGCGTCCGAGATCCTCCGCTTATCGGGCGCTTCATGGAAAGGCCGCCCGCGCATGGCGCTCAGCGACATGATGCTCGGTGAAGACGGCACCATCCTGCCGCGCGCAGCATGGCCCTCCACACTGGCCGCACGCACCGGACGCGCCATCAGCAACGTGGTGGTGGGCGTACCGGCCGGCAACGGGCAGATTGTCTGGCTGCGCGAATCCGTGCTGCCGATGTTTTCACCGGACAGCGCCTCACCGCATGCTGTGCTGGTCATCTTTACCGACATCACCGCGGAACGTTCGACCCACGAGCAACTGCGCCTGCTGGAAACAAAGGACTCGCTGACCGGCCTGCCCAATCGCGCGGCGTTCATCGAACGGCTCGACGCCCGCCTGGCGCTGCCCTCCACCGGCCGGGCCGCGCTGCTCTATATCGGGCTGGACCACTTCAAGACCGTTAACGAGGCAATGGGCCATCACATCGGCAACCAGGTGCTCAACCTGGCGGCGCAGCGCATTCGCGCCGAAGTCGGCCAGCGTGCGCTGCTGGCGCGCTTGGGCGGTGACCAATTCTGCGTGGCCATCGACGACCCCGACGCCGTCAACGCGCTCGCCCAGCAGGTGCTCGATGCGCTGGCCAAACCCTTTACCGGCGGCGAGCGCGAACTGCACCTGTCTGCCAGCATTGGTGTCACGGCATTTCCGGAAGACGGTGCCGATGCCGGCACACTGGTCAGCCATGCCGAGGCTGCCATGTACCGTGCCAAGGAGAACGGCCGTAACCGCATTACGCGATACTCGCGTGCGCTCGAAACACAGATGCTGCGCCGCTTCACCCTCAACGAGCGCATGCGCCGTGCGCTCGCGCGCGGGCAGGTGCGGCTGGTGTATCAGCCTAAGTACGCGCTCGCCTCGGGCGAACTGGTGGCAGTGGAAGCACTGATGCGCTGGTCCGACCCAGAGTTGGGGGCGGTTTCGCCCACCGAGTTCATCGCCGTGGCGGAAGAGTCCGGCTACATCCTTGAGCTTGGCCGCTGGGCGCTGATGCAGGCGTGCACACAGGGCCAGGTGTGGGAGCGCAACTTCGGCTTCACGGGGCGCGTCGCCGTCAACGTATCTGCGCGGCAATGCGATGCCGGCGTGATCGAGCGCGATGTGGATGAAGCGCTCAAGGCATCGGGCATGACGTCGTCGCGACTGGAACTGGAATTGACGGAGAGCGTGCTGCTGGCCGATCGCCTGTCGACGCAACGTCTGCTGACAAGCCTGGCCGCGCGCGGCGTGCGCATTTCTCTCGACGACTTTGGCATCGGGTTCTCGTCGCTGTCGTACCTGCGCAGCCTGCCAATCCACAACATCAAGATCGACCGTTCGTTCATCAGCGGCGTGCCGGCGGTGGCCGATTGCGTGGCGTTGACGAAGACGATCATTGCGATGGCGCACGCGCTGAACATGACCGTCACGGCAGAGGGTGTGGAGACACCCGAGCAGTCGTCGTTTCTCTCGACACACGCCTGCGATGAAGTGCAGGGCTTCCTGTTTGGCCGCCCGCTGGAAGTGTCCGCACTTGAAAGTCTGCTGCGCTCACTCAGCCGCGCGCAGGCATGAAAAAACGGACCCAAGGCTTTCACCCCGGGTCCGCTTTCTCCTAAACGATGTGCGTATCGTCGTATCAACGCGTCGATACATTGCCCACTAGACCACCCAGCGCGGCACCGCCCAGCGTTGCGCCTGGGCCGCCGATCAGCGCGGCACCCGCCAGACCGCCTACGCCTGCACCGATGGCGGTATTACGTTGACGCGCCGTCATGTCGGCACAACCGGTTGCCGTCAACACCGTGGCAGCCGCCAGAAAAATTGTCAGTACCCGAACCATGTTTTTCTCCTTCAAATGCATCGGTCGCGACACGAGATCGTCAAGATCGCCGCTATCGCGTACCGGGAGTCTGGTCGAAGACCGCCTGACATTCTGTTTCCGGTTGTAATCAAATGTTGCAAGAAGCCCCCCGGTCAACCCGACTGGGTGTGCCAAATCCCCGAGCAATGCCGACCAAAGCCCGTCGCCACGCGGGTCGGACAACGTTTCCCACAGACTTATCCACATGTTCTGTGCATAACCCGACATGCCGTTAACCGTCGGCATGACAACGGGCTTGACGGATTCCTGCAAACGTGTCGACAACATAAAACGGGCACGTCCGGCGTAAGTTATCCACATCCGGCACAGCCGTTACATCGCGCAACAAATCCTTGTGCATCAAGCGGTTGCGGCAGGTTCCGCAGGCAGTTTGGGCGTTGCTGTGAACAAATTGTGCAACGGTAAAGAATCAGGGCACTACGCCAGATCAGCCGGAGTGTCGACATCGCGCAGAATGCCGCTGTCGTTACTGTCGATGCGGACGAGCGTGGTGGGATCAATTAGGCGCCGCGCGCCTTCATCACCGTCGAGCGCAGTCAAACCGGCGAAGAAATCGGCGCCGAAGCCGATGGGGTGACCACGCTGCCCTGCGTGGAATGGCGCGACACAGTGGTGCGCGTCAAGCGCCTGCGCGACGTGAGCAATGGTCTCGGGGGCGATCCACGGCATGTCGGCCAGGGCGATGACCCAGCCGCCCGCGTCAGGACGTGCGCCCACGCCTGCGGCCAGGCTGGCGCCCATGCCGTTGGCCGCCGTCGGGCATCGCAAGACGTCACAGCCGGCTTCGGCCAACAACACGGCCAGCCGCTCAACCTGTGCGCCGTGCGTGGCAGCCGCGGGCACCACGGCCACCACATCCCCCACGGCTTGCCGTAGATGCCGCGCTGCCTGCACGGCGACTGGCGTGCCCGCCTGTGTACCGTCACCGTCAGGCAGCGCGGCGAGCAGCTTGTTCACCGCACCCTCAGGGTCAAACCTGCTGCCGCGGCCCGCGGCCAGCAATACGCCAACAACAGCACCAGCAACAGGCCGCTTGTGCATCAGACCACCTCGGTCTTGAGCGTGACTTCCACGTTATTGCGCGTGGCGTTGGAGTACGGGCACACCTCGTGCGCCGTGGCCACCAGCTTCTCTGCATCGGCTTGCGACAGGCCGCCAACACGCGCGGTCAGCCCGACCTTCAGACCGAAGCCGCCTTCGGAGCGCGTACCGATGCCCACGTCGCAATGAATCTCGACGCTGCTCGGGTTGAGCTTGAGCATGCTCTTGGCAACAAAGTCGCATGCCGAGCCGAAGCACGCGGCATAGCCGGCGGCAAACAGGTCTTCCGGTGTGGTCGTGTTGGGCTTGCCTGGGCCGCCCATTGCCTTCGGGACCGACAGATCGTGCGAGACCTGGCCATCGTCGGTTTGCGTGTGGCCGTTGCGGCCGCCTGTGGCGGTGGCGTGGGCGGTGTACAGGATGTTCAATGCCATGACGTGCTCCTCCGGGTGGAAAGACAACACAAGCGCGGACGCAAGAAACAGTCCGCCGAACAATAAAGCCGGCACACATTGCTGCATGCCGGCTCCAATCGCATCACGCGATGATGACAGTTACACCGTGTCGAACGGCAGTTTGCGATGGCGCTTGCCGGTCAACGCAAACACCGCGTTGGCCACGGCCGGTGCAATCGCCGGCGTACCGGGTTCGCCCAGACCAGTCGGGTTGTCTTCCGACGGCACGAAGAACACGTTCACCGGCGGCGCGTCCGGCATGCGCACGGGCGGGTAGTCGGGGAAGTTGCTGTTCTTGGTCGCGCCGTTCTCGATCTCGATGGCAAAGCCCGGCGCAATCATCGCCAGGCCGAACACGCAGGCACCCTGAATCTGCGCTTCCGCGCCCATTGGGTTGACCACGCGGTTGGCGTGCACGCCGGCTGTCACGCGATGCACGCGCGGCTTGCCCTTGTCGATCGACACCTCCACCACATAGGCCACCACCGACTCGAACGATGCGTGCACCGCCACGCCCCAAGCCTGCCCCTTCGGCAGCTTGCGCTTGCCGTAGCCAGACTTGTCAACGGCCAGTTGCAGCGCGGCACGATGACGCGCGTGTTCCTTGTCGGTAAAGCGTGCCAGTCGGAAAGCCACCGGATCTTGCTTGGCGGCATGCGCCACCTCATCGACCATCGTTTCCATCACGAAAGCCGTATGCGTGTGGCCAACCGAGCGCCACCACAGTACCGGCACATTCACGTCCGGATGGTGCACCGTCAGTTGCAGGGGGAAGCCGTAGTCGTTCTCGATCACGCCTTCGACCATCGTGCTATCCACCCCGTTCTTGACCATGAAGGCCTCGAACGGCGTGCCCTTGAGGATCGACTGACCGACGATGACGTGATTCCAGCCGACCACCTTGCCGCTGTTGTCGACGCCCACGTCAACGCGGTGCAGATGCATCGGGCGGTAATAGCCACCGCGGATGTCGTCTTCACGGCTCCAGATCACCTTGACGGGGCCGCTGTGCCCAGCAGCTGCATACGCCTTCGCCACGTTGGCCGCTTCCACCACGTAATCCGACGTGGTGATCGCGCGCCGGCCAAAGCCGCCGCCGGCCATCATCGTGTTCAGTTCGATCTTCTCGGGCGCCACGCCCAGCACCTTGGCGATCGCACCCTGGTCGATGGTTTGGAACTGCGAGCCGACCCAAACCTTCGCACCGCTGATCTTGCCGCCAGCGCTCTGTACGTCGATCGTGCAGTTCAGCGGCTCCATTGGTGCGTGCGCGAGATACGGGAACTCGTAGTCAGCCTGAATGCGCTTGGGCGCCGACTGAATCGCGCTCACATCGGCAGGCTTGGCCACCGTGCCGGGCTGGCCGGCGAGCTTCTTGTATTCCTCCATCAGCGCAGGCGTCGTCACCGTCGAGCCGGTGTCTTCCCAGCTCACCTGCAGCGCGTCGCGACCTTGCTTGGCGGGCCAGTAACCATCGGCAATGACGGCCACGCCCGTGCCACCGCGATCCGTCGGAATCTGCAGCACATCGACCACACCCTTCACAGCCTTGGCCGCTGCTGTGTCGTACTTGGCCACCTTGCCGCCAAAGCGCGGCGGGCGGGCCAGCACCGCCACCTTCATATTCGGCAGACGCGTATCAATGCCGAACTTGAGCGAACTGTCGAGCTTCGCACGCGCATCCAGACGCGGCGTGGGCTTGCCGACAATGCGGAACTGCGACGGGTTCTTCAGCGTGACCTGAGCCGGCACCGGCAGTGCCATCGCAGCCTGCGCGAGTTCACCGTAGGTGGCGCGGTTGCTGCCCGAGGTGATCACGCCATCGGCCGTCTGGCACGTGGACGGGTCCACCTTCCAGCGCTCGGCAGCGGCCGAAATCAGCATGGCGCGTGCACGTGCACCCAGCTCACGGTATTGCTGGAACGAGTGGTTCAGCGCAGTCGAGCCGCCCGTCATCTGAATGCCAAAGCCCGGGTCCTTGTACGGATCGCCCGCCGGCGCGAGCACGCCGCGCACGTTGCGCCAATCGACGTCCAGCTCTTCCGCCAGCGCCATCGGCAGCGCGGTGTGCACACCCTGGCCAAACTCCAGACGGTTCACCGCCACGCTTACGGTGTTGTCCGGGGCAATGATGATGAATGCCTGCGGCGCCGAAGGCGGCTTGGCCTTCGCGTCCTGCGCGCCCGCCAGCACCGGCGCAATGCCGAGTGCAAGACCGCCGCCGGCCAGCGACGTGAGCTTCAGAAAGCTGCGGCGATCCAGCGTCGCCACACCCGCGTCCGCAGATGCCGGTTGCGGGTGTGCGCCGCCACCAGCCAGTGCTTCAAGATTTCGAATACGCATCGTGAATTCTCCGGTGGGGCTCAGGCCAGCGACTTGGCGGCATCGTGAATCGCCGCGCGGATACGTTGATACGTCGCGCAGCGACACAGGTTGCCGGCCATCGCGCTATCGATATCCGCGTCGGTCGGCTTCTTCTTGCTGCGCAGCAGACCCACTGCGCTCATCATCTGGCCGCTCTGGCAGTAGCCGCATTGCGCCACGTCGTGCTTGATCCAAGCATCAAGCACCGCCTTGCCGACCTTGTCATCGGCGATGTGTTCAGATGTGGTGATCTGCTGGCCGGCCACCGCAGAGATCGGCAGCACGCAACTACGTGTGGGCTGACCGTTCAGGTGCACCGTGCACGCACCGCACGACGCAACGCCGCAACCGAATTTGGTGCCGGTCATGCCGAGGTTGTCGCGCAGCGCCCAAAGCAGTGGCGTCGACGGATCGGCATCAACTTCCACCGGTTTGCCGTTGATGTTCAACGTGACCATTGTGGTGTTCTCCTTGTGGGGGCGTGAGGGAGTCTTACCGTTATAAAGCCTTTGATATAGCGGGCTGGCGGTATGAACGGGGTGTATTAAAGCAGGTTCGCTTACGTTTTGCTGGCGAGTACTTCACATTGGATTTCCGGCGAGACGAAGTGGAATCCTTTCGGCGGCGTGCGGTCCAGAATCGTCCGAATTCCGCCCAGGCAACTTGACAATGCGCCCCATCCGCCCGCAGTATCAAGAAATGCACTCCCAGCAGATCGCCCTCCTCACCGCTCAAGCCCGCACCCTCTCGTGCGTGCGCGGTCTGCTATCGCTATCCGCTTCCCTACTACGCGTGTAAGCGCGTAGACCTCTCTTTCCCCCTCGTTCCGGTGTTTGACCGGTCCGTTGCGCAACAGGCGACGGGCCTCGTGTGACGCAATCAGCTCACCGACTGAGAGCCAGCCATGCCTACCTCGATCCTGCTTTCGCTACGACTACAGACCCGACTATCGCCCGGTAGCCAGACCACGCGCCCGTGGCTGTCTGGCCGCCACACCGATTCCCCGACTCCGGCCACGCCGGACGCCGCCCGCGCGGTCGTCCCCAACGTACCCAACGCACGCAACCGATCTCGATCTCACAGGACACCCAAGCCATGTTGAAGAACCCCGCCACCAAGTACCGCCCCTTCCCCCAGATCGCCCTCGCCGATCGCACCTGGCCCAGCAAGACCATCACCCGTGCCCCGATCTGGATGAGCACGGACCTGCGCGATGGCAACCAGGCCCTGTTCGAGCCCATGAACGCCGAGCGCAAAATGCGCATGTTCAAGATGCTCGTGCAGATTGGCTTCAAGGAAATCGAAGCCGCTTTCCCCGCCGCCTCCCAGACTGACTTCGATTTCGTGCGCGAACTGATCGAAGGCGGACACATCCCAGACGGCGTGGCCATCGAGGTGCTCACGCAGGCGCGTGAAGACCTGATCCGCCGCACAATGGAATCGCTGCGCGGCGCCAAGCGCGCGATCATCCACGTCTACAACGCCACGGCGCCGGTGTTCCGCCGCACCGTGTTCAACACCGACCGAGAAGGCGTCAAGCGCATTGCCGTGCAAAGCGCCAAGCTGATCCGCGAGATTGCGGAGACGATGCCCGAGACGCAGTGGACCTACCAGTACAGCCCCGAAGTCTTCAGCGGCACAGAGTTGGACTTTGCGCTCGAGGTCTGCAACGCGGTGACCGAGGTATGGGACCCTAGCCCCGCGCACAAAATCATCTTCAACCTGCCGGCCACAGTGGAAATGGCCACGCCCAACATCTACGCCGACCAGATCGAATGGATGCACCGCAACCTGGCGCGCCGCGATTCGATCATCCTCTCGGTGCATCCGCACAATGATCGCGGCACCGCTGTCGCAGCCGCAGAACTGGCCGTGATGGCCGGCGCCGACCGCGTGGAAGGCTGCCTGTTCGGTAATGGCGAGCGCACCGGCAACGTGGATCTCGTCACCCTCGCGCTGAACCTGTACTCCCAGGGCGTCGACCCGGAGCTGGATTTCTCGCACATCAATGACGTAGCGCGCACATGCGAAGACTGCACGCAACTGCCTGTGCATCCGCGTCATCCGTACGTGGGTGACTTGGTGTTCACCGCGTTCTCGGGCTCGCATCAGGATGCGATCAAAAAAGGCTTTGCGGTGCAGAAGCCCGATGCGCTTTGGGAAATGCCCTATCTGCCGATCGACCCGGCCGATGTGGGCCGCACGTACGACTCGATCATTCGTGTCAACAGTCAGTCGGGCAAGGGTGGTATCGCGTATCTGCTGGAATCGGGCTATGGCGTTGCGATGCCGCGCCGCCTGCAGGTGGAGTTCAGTAGCACCGTGCAGCAGTTGACCGACGAGAGCGGCCGTGAAGCCACTGGTGCCGACATCTGGGCGCTGTTTCAGCAGACCTACCTGCGCGGCGATGGTGCCATCGGCTACGTATCGCACCGGTTGACCGAGCGTGATGACGGCAGCCAGCACATCCGCCTGGTGGTCAACATCGATGACCACGAGCACATCTGCGAAGGCTCCGGCAACGGGCCACTGGATGCGCTGGTGCACGCGCTCTCGCATGTGCTGACCACGCCTGTATCGATTCACCACTACGAAGAGCGCGCGCTGGGTCAAGGCGCCAATGCCGATGCCATTGCCTTTGCGGAAATGGCCGCGCCAGATGTAGCGGGCAGCGTGTTCGGTGTGGGCGTGGACGCCAACCTGACCACCGCGTCGATCCGCGCAGTGGTGGGCGGTGTAAACCGCCTGATCGCGCGTGCCGGCAAGGGCATGCTGCGCCGCGGCGGTGCCGAGGCAGCCATCGTCTGATGCTGTATTGGGCTCATGTCGGGCTCACGCAGTGGAGCGCCAGTTGCTAAATTGAAGGGATGGACGCGGGTTATGCCCCCGGGCCCATCCCTTCCCAAGCGCGCAAGCGTGCATGCCCACTGCCACAGGAGAACCGACATGACCACTCGTCCGACCGCGAAAGACAATGCCAAGCGTTTTGCCAGTGTGATCCAGGCGCTTCATGCTTGCCAAACCGCTTGTGAGCATTGCGCGACGGAATCCGGCAAGAACGGCCACGCTGAAACCATGGCGCGCTGCATGCGCCTATGCACGGACTGCGCCGAATACTGCGCCATGACACGCCGATTCCTGGAGCGCAACAGCGAATTCGCAGAACTGCTGCTCGAAGACTGTGCCGAGATTTGTCATCAATGCGCGGAAGAATGCGATCATCACGGCCAGGGCCATTGCAGCGCCTGCGCAACCGCCTGCCGCGCCTGCATAGACGCCTGCCTGAAGGTTGCCGGCGTTGAAGCAGCCACCGCTGAACCGACCGTTTTCTGATCCTTTTTCGTATATGAAGATTGGCGAGCTCGCCCAGCGCACGGGCATCAGCATCGAAACCATCCGCTTCTATGAAGCGCAGGGCCTGCTGCCCCCGCCGGCGCGCGCCGCCAACAATTACCGTGTCTACACGCCCGAGCATGCCGAGCAACTGGCCTTCATTGCGAAGTGCCGGTCGCTAGACATGGCTCATACCGAGATTCGCCGGCTGCTGGAACTGCAGGCCAACCCGCAGGCCTCGTGCGAAGAAATCAACCATCTGCTGGACGAACACCTGCGCCACGTAGAAGCGCGCATTGCGGAGCTGACCGAACTCAGACACCAGATCGAATCGATCGGGCTACGCTGCACGACGGCCGCATCGGTGGCGGAATGTGGCGTGCTGCAGTCGCTGCATGAAGAGCCGGTTTCCACCAGCCACCACGGCCACAACCATGATCATGGCGAGGCCGAACACGCCCATCGGCACATCCGCGGCGTGCATCGCTAACCCACCACACCAGTTGCCGTGCACGTCACTTTGACGTGCGATACTCGCCGCATTTCACGACATGTGAGTGGGGCGGATGAAGACGAAACCGGCAACGCATTTTCTACATCGGCAACGCATGGCGCTCGGCGCGGTCACAATGGCTGCCGCTGCGGCAACGCAAGCCGCGACGCCATCACGCATCACGGATGTCACGCTGTATCCGGATAGCGCCACGGTTGTGCGCACGGCCACCGTTGCCGCTGGTGCACGCAGTGTCGAGCTGACCTGCCTGCCAACAACATTCGATGCCGACAGCTTGCGTGTCGAGAGCGATAGCGCCATCCGCGTGGGTGACGTGCGCGTGGAAACCGTGCCCAGCGAAGGCAGTGCTTGCGCAAAGACTGCCCTGGAGACACAGATCCGTACCCTGCAAGACCAGCGTGCCGCGCTCGACGTGCAACTGCAGGCGAACACGCTATCGGCCAGCTACCTGAAGGCTGTGAGTGAGCGCACCGGTGGCGATGGACGCGCACCGGCCACGGATTTCTCAACGCTGGGGCGCGCGACCGATGCGCTGGCACGCAGCGCGCAGGAGGTCTTCACACGACAGGAACAACTGAAAAAGCGCGACGCCGAATTGAAGGTGCAGCTCGATGCGCTGCAGCGTACGCATGGCTCGGGCACCGACACATTGCGCACCGTCCGCATTGCCGTGGCAGCGCCGCGCGGTGGCGAACTGCGTGTCAGCTACCAGACCGCACGTGCGGGTTGGCGGCCGGCGTATCGGGCAAGCGTGGATTCGGTGCGCTCCAACGTCATCGTCGAGCGGCAGGCAACGCTTGCGCAATCAACGGGCGAAGATTGGCGCGGCGTGCGGCTGCGCTTGTCGACGGGCCAGCCACGCAACACACCGCGCGGGCCGGAACCATATGCTTGGCAACTGGACATTCAACCGCCGCCGCAAGCGATGCCGTATCCAGCAGCACCGGTTGCTGCCATGGCACCAGCGCCCCGAGCCAAGCTTGGCCGCAGCAACGAGCCACGAGAGGCCGACGAGGCCCCGCTGTTCGAAGTCAACACCGTCCAGACCGCCTTTGCCACCGAGTTTGAGGTACCTGGCGCCGTGGAACTGCCATCCGATGCGCAGAAGGTGACCTTCACGCTGGCCAGCGAAACGCTGCCCGCCAAGTTGGCCGCACGCAGCACGCCACGCATGGACACCGCCGCGTACCTGATCGCCACCGTAGATCGCCCGCAAGGCATCTGGCCTGCAGGCAACCTGCAACTGCGCCGCGACGGTGCGGTGGTCGGCAATACGCAATGGAACCCGGCAGCCGACGATCAGAAAGTCACGCTGCCTTTTGGCCGCGATGATCTCGTGACCGTGGTGGTGGAAACACCCAAGACCTATCAACGCAGCGTGGGTCTGCTCGACAACCGCAACGAGCGCCAACTCAGCGCGCTCTACACCGTGCGCAACCGGCATGGCGACGCGATTGACGTACAGATTCTGGAAGCCACGCCGGTCAGCCAGTCTGACGACATCAAGGTGCGCTCGACCTTTTCACCGGAGCCTGCCAAGCGCGACTGGGAGCACCGTCCGGGCGTGATTGCGTGGGAGCAGACAATCCCGGCCGGAGAGAGCATCCGCTTCTCCGCCGACTACCTCATCACCTACCCGAAGGACGCGCGCATCACTGGCCTGCGTTGATGGCCTGACCGCGCACGCGCTGTCGGATCGCCCCGATCAAACGCGCGTGCGCATCACCCGCAGCCCGTTGAAGACCACCAGCAGGCTCGCACCCACGTCGGCAAAGATCGCCATCCACAGCGTTGCGTCCCCCATGACGGCCAGCGCAAGGAATACAGCCTTGATGCCGAGCGCCAGCACAATGTTCTGACGCAGCACCGCCACCGTGCGACGGCTGATGCGAATGAAGCCAGCGAGCTTGCGCGGATCGTCATCCATGATGGCGACGTCTGCGGCCTCCAGCGCCGTGGCCGTACCTGCCGCACCCATGGCAAAGCCGATGTCGGCGCGCGCCAGGGCCGGGGCGTCGTTGATGCCGTCGCCCACCATGCCGACGAAACCATGCTGCGCGGCAAGCTCGCCCACCACGCGCTGCTTGTCGGCGGGAAGTTGCTCGGCATGAACGTTGTCGATACCGACCGTCTTGGCGATGGCCTGAGCCGCGCGGCGGTCGTCACCGGTAATCATGACGGGCTGCACACCCAGTGCACGCAGTTCTGCAATGGCCTGTGCGCTTTCCGGGCGCTCGCGGTCACGCACGCCGAAGAGTGCCACCGCACCGTTCGTGTCGCACAGCGTGACGGCGGACATGCCTTCAGCCTGCAAGCCTTCCGCGGCGACGCGCCAGTCGGCGGTATCAAAACCGCGCTCAGCCACCAGTGCGGCGTTACCAAGATGCCAGCGCACGCCACCCAGCGTGCCGGCCACCCCACGGCCCGGCAGCACAGACAAGTCCTCAACCGCGCCCGCATCTACAGCGCCATGTGCTTGCGCAGCCTGCACGATCGCCACGGCAATCGGATGCGTGGTGTTGGCGTCCAGCGCGGCGGCCACTGCCAGTGCGTGCAGATGGGCGCCATCCGCGGAGACGTCCAGATCCGCCACGGCGCGGCGCGTGCTGCGCGTGCTATCAGGCAACACCACGGCATCCAGCACCGGGCGGCCAGCGGTGAGCGTGCCGGTCTTGTCCAACGCCAGCGCACGCAGGCGCCGGCCGCTTTCCAGATAGACACCACCCTTGACAACAATGCCGCGTCGCGCCGCTGCAGCCAGGCCGCTCACCACCGTGACCGGTGTGGAGATCACCAGTGCGCAGGGGCAAGCGATCACCAGCAACACCAGCGCGCGATACGTCCACGTGAGCCAGTCGTCTGCCGTGACCAGCGGACCGACCACGGCAACCGCCAGCGCCAGCAACATCATCGCGGGCGTGTAGATGGACGAGAACTTGTCGACGAAGCGCTGCGTGGGCGCACGCTGCGACTGGGCTTCTTGGATAGCCCCGGCGATACGCGCGAGCGTGCTGTCAGCCGCTGCGGCCGTGGCTTCGACCTCGATCACGCCGTCAGTGACGATGGTGCCGGCGAGGATGGTGTCGCCCACGGTCTTCTCCACCGGCAGGCTCTCGCCGGTGACGGGCGATTCGTCCAGCGCCGCGCGGCCGCTCACGATGCGCGCGTCGACCGGCACACGGCTGCCCGTGCGCACACGCAGGCGTGCGCCGATGGCAACCGTTTCGACGGCCACATCACGCCAGCCGCCGTTGCCGTCGGTCAACTCTGCGGTATCGGGGGCGATGGCAGTCAGCGCGCGCACCGCATCGCGGGCACGTACCAGGGCGCGCGCCTCGATGGCTTCGGCCACGGCAAACAGAAAGATCACCATGGCCGCTTCGGCCCACTTGCCGATCAGCAGCGCGCCGATCACCGCCACCGCCATCAGGAAGTTGATGTTGAACGTGAGCGCGCGCACGGCAATCCAGCCCTTGCGCAGCGTCGGCCCGCCGGCCAGTGCGATGGACGCAAGCGCCAATGCCAGCACCGGCCAGGCGTGATCACCCAGAGACCAGGCGATAGCCTCCGCGCCAAACGCAGCCACTCCGCCGATGCCCAGCAACCAGGTGCGACGCGAGATGCCTGTGTGTGCTGCGGGCGCAGAAGCTGCGCGGTCATGCGCTTCCAACACCTCGCCATCCATGCCGATGGCGCGCAGCGCTTCCAGGAACGGCGTCACGTCGTCCACGGTGTGGTGGATGGTGAGATGGCGCTCCAGCAGGTTGAAATCCAGCGCGACCACGCCTGCGGCGTTGCCCAGTTTGGCGCGGATCATGCGCTCTTCGGTCGGGCAATCCATCTGCTCGATGCGGATCTTCGTGCGGCCTTTGGCGCGGGCCAGGGCGGCAGCATCAACGGGGGCGGCGACCGGTGCCGGACCGTGCGCATGCGCGTGGTCGTGATCGTGGCTGCAGCTGTGGTCCTTGTTGCCGCCCGCATGCTCATGTCCGTGGTCATGTTCATGGTCGTGACCGTGGTCATGGTCGTTCCCATGCTTGTGTGCGTGGTCGGCAGACTCCCGTGCAGCGGGGTGATCGTGGCCGCAGCAACCACCGCAGCCAGACACTTCCGGCTTGGCGGCGTGGTTGTGGGACGGCAGGGCGGAGGCGAGATCGGGTTTCATGCCTCCATTCAAAACCCTGAAGAAGCTTTAGGGTCAAGCCCTCACTTCAAATGGGGCTTTTGCTCCACTTAGTAACGACGGCACGGGCTTCCGGCCAGTCGCCCAGGCCGGATTCAGCATTGATGTGACCGCGCGCACCCAAATCGATCGGCGCGGCGCCCCAGGCCTCGGCCTGTTTGCGGCTCCAGGCGGCATCGCTGAAAGGGTCGTTGGTGCTGAAGATGAGGGTGGCCGGAAACGGCAGGCGCTGTTGCGGCACCGGCTGGAAGTCAATCACCTCGGGCGGCGAATCTTCCCGGCCAAGCTGCGGCGGCGCCACCAGCAAGGCACCGCGCACGCGCGCTGTATGGGCAGACGCCGCAGCCCAATGCGCCGTCAGCACGCAGCCCAGGCTGTGCGCCACCAGTACGACATCGCCCGGTGCGTCACGCACGGCAGCGTCCAGCGCGGCCACCCAGTCGGCGCGTTTGGGGGTGAACCACTCGCGCTGCTGAACGCGGCGATCCCCGTGCAACGCCTCCCAGCGCGATTGCCAGTGCTCGGGGCCGGAGTTCTGCCAGCCAGGCAGGATCAGGACAGTCGGGGCAGTACGCACAAGGTCTCCAGCATCGGGTTGGAACGCGCCACATTTTGCCGGGATTTTCTGAGCGGCGCCTGCTTCACTTATCGCCAAATCAGCTCAATCCATCCAAATATTCTGTTTCACAGGCAGATCAGCAGCTTCTACAGTCGCCCGTAAATCCCGCCAACAGGGATTCCGATTCCAAGCACTCGGAGGAGACCATGCTCGCACTGCTCGGGCTGCTGACCATCGTCGCGCTGTTTATCGTCATCCTGACGAAGCGCATGTCGCCGCTGGTCGCGCTCATCGCCATTCCCGTCATCGCCGCGCTTGTGGGCGGCTTCGGGCTCAACACCAGCAAGTTCATCATCGGCGGCATCAAGGATGTGGCGCCCGTGGCGGGGATGTTCATCTTCGCCATCCTGTACTTCGGCATCGTCACGGATGCCGGCATGCTGGACCCGATCATCGACCGCATCCTGCGCACCGTGGGCAGCCGGCCACCGCGCATCGTAATGGGCTCGGCGCTGCTGGCGCTGCTGATTCACCTGGACGGCTCGGGCGCGGTGGCATTCCTCATCACCATTCCGGCCATGCTGCCGCTGTACGACCGGCTCGGCATGGACCGGCGCATCCTCGCGTGCGTAACGTCGATGGCGTGCGGCGTGAACTTCCTGCCGTGGACGGGCCCGATGATCCGCGCTTCGGCTTCGCTGCACATGCCCGTGACGGACATCTTCAACCCGCTGATCCCGGTGCAGATCGTGGGCCTCGTTTTTGTGTTCGTGTGTGCATGGCTGCTGGGCAAGCGTGAAGAGAAGCGACTGGGCCTTGCCAATCATGGCGGCGCCGCACAAGTCGTCGCACGTCCGCTCACAGAGGCCGAGCAGGCGCTGCGCCGCCCGCGCAATTTCTGGATCAATCTCGTGCTGACCGTCGTCGTGATGGGCGTGATGGTGAGCGGCAAGGTGGACCCGGTGGTGATGTTCATGCTGGGCGTAGTGGCCGCACTGCTCATCAACTACCCGAACGTAGACCAGCAACGCCAGCGCGTGGATGCTCACGCCAAGGCCGCACTGATGATGGCGAGCATCCTGCTGGCCGCGGGTGTCTTTACCGGCATCATGAGCAAGTCCGGCATGCTGACGGCAATGGCGAAGACGGCGGTCGATTTCATCCCGCCCGCCATGGCGCATCACATTCCGGTGGTGCTGGGCGTGCTGTCGATGCCGCTGTCGCTGCTGTTCGATCCGGATTCGTTCTACTTTGGCGTGCTGCCGGTGGTGGCAGAGGCATCGAAGATGCTGGGCGTCGCACCCGTGCATGTCGCGCAGGCCGCCGTGCTTGGCCAGATGACCACAGGCTTTCCGGTCAGCCCGCTCACACCGGCAACCTTCCTCGTGGTCGGCCTGTGCGGCATCGACTTGGCCGACCATCAGAAATTCTCGATCCCCTTCCTGTTTGGCGCCACGCTGCTGATGACGTTGGCGGCCGTGGTGCTGGGCGTGCTTCCGTGGTGATTGCATGAAAAACGAGTTGAAGACATTACGTATCGGCGGCGGCGCCGGTTACTCGGGCGACCGCATCGAACCCGCGCTGGAACTCGCAGAGCACGGCGACATCGACGTACTGATGTTCGAGTGTCTGGCCGAGCGCACCATCGCGCTCGCGCAGCAGGTGCGCCGCAAAGACCCGTCGCATGGATATGACCCGCTGCTCGAAGCACGCATGCGAGCCGTGCTGCCGGCATGTGCGGCGCGCGGCATCCGCATCGTCACCAACATGGGCGCGGCCAACCCGCAAGCGGCAGCGGAACGCACGCGAGACATCGCTCGCGAGCTTGGCCTCAAGCTGCGCGTGGCGGCCGTCACAGGCGACGATGTGTTCGACCTGCTACAGGCCCGCGGCCACGACTTCACGTTGATGGATAGCGGTGAGCCCGTTGTATCGCTCGGTGCACGCATGGTGTCGGCCAATGCGTACCTCGGTGCGCAGGGCATCGTCGATGCGTTGGAGCAAGGCGCAGACGTCGTCATCACCGGGCGCGTGGCCGATCCCGCATTGGCGCTTGGGCCGCTCATCCACGCCTTCGGCTGGCGCATGGATGACTGGCACCACCTTGGCTGCGGCACACTGGCCGGGCACTTGCTGGAATGCGCAGGACAAATCACGGGCGGCTACTTTGCCGACCCGGGCATCAAAGACGTACCCGATCTCGCACGGCTTGGCTTTCCCATCGGTGAAGTCGGCGAAGACGGCTCGGTGCGCATCACCAAGGTGCCCACGGCCGGCGGCCTCGTCACCGAGGCGACGTGCAAGGAGCAGTTGCTCTATGAGATCCACGACCCGGCGCGCTACCTCACGCCCGATGTGGTGGCCGACTTTTCCAACGTGCGCATGCGCGGCGATGGCAAGGACCGTGTTGTCATTGAAGGCGCGACGGGCACGCCGCGCACCGGGCAATTGAAGGTCTCAATCGGCTATCTCGACAGCTACATCGGCGAGGGCCAGATCAGTTACGCCGGCCCCAACGCAGTCGCACGCGCCAGACTGGCGCTCGACATCGTGCGCGAACGGCTGGCGCTCACGGGCGTGCAGATGACGGAAACGCGCTTCAAACTCATCGGCGTAGATGCGTTGCACGGCCCCGCCCTCTCCCGCACCGATGCCGAACCGTACGAGGTGCGGGTGCGCGTGGCCGCCCGCACCGACTCGATGGCCGAAGCCGTGCGCATCGGCAACGAGGTGGAAACGCTGCTGACCTGTGGCCCCTCCGGCGGCGGCGGCGCGACCAAGAGCGCGCGCGAAATCATCGCCGTGGCGTCGACGTTGATCCCGGCCGAGCTCGCGCCTCACAACGTGCAGATTCTGGAGAGCTGACATGACCCGCATCCTTCGCGACCTCGCCCACACCCGCGCCGGCGACAAGGGCGACATCTCATGCATCTCCGTCATCGCCCATCGCGCGGAAGACTTTGCCGTGCTCGAAACGCACGTGACAGCCGAGCGCGTGCGCGCGCATTTCGCTGAACTCGTCCACGGCAATGTCGAGCGTTACGTGCTGCCGCAGTTGGGTGCACTCAACTTCGTGCTGCACGGCGCCCTGGCCGGTGGCGTAACGCGCTCGCTGGCGCTGGATGCACATGGCAAATCACTGTCGAGCGCGCTGCTCACGCTAAGGATTCCCGACTAAGATGCGCCCATCGCTATTGGAGAGATGCAGATGAAGTTCGGATACACCATCGTGTATGTGCCAGACGTTCCGACATCGCTGGCATTCTTTGAAGCCGCGTTTGGGTTTGAGCGCCGCTTCCTGGCAGAAACGAACGATTACGGCGAACTCGAAACCGGCGCCACAACACTCGCCTTTGCCGCACGCGAGCTTGCCGAATCGCACTCGCCAGCCGGCTTCGTCTATGCCAGCCAGTCTGACAAGCCGCTCGGGATCGAACTTGCCTTCGTCACGCCCGACGTCGAGGCCGCGCATCGTCATGCCATCTCTACCGGAGCGACCGAGATCGCAGCACCGCAAGTCAAACCCTGGGGCCAGACGGTCTCCTATCTGCGCTGCCCCGATGGCACGCTTGTGGAACTCTGCACACCAATTGGCTGATCACGACAGGCGCTGCAGCTTGATATGACCCTCTCCGTCAAGCAACTCCGCGCCTTTGCCGCGCTGCGCGAGCACAAGAACTTCACGCAGGCGGCGCAGACCTGCCACCTGTCGCAATCGGCCTTCAGCGCGTTGATCCAGAATCTGGAGGCCGAGGCTGGCGTACGCCTGTTCGACCGCAACACGCGGCACGTTGAGTTGACGCCCGAGGGCGAAGCCTTTGCCGAATCCGCCCTGCGCCTGCTGGCAGACTTCGAGGCCACATTTGCCGAACTGCGCGACCGCGCCGCCGCGCGCACGGGGCGTGTCACAGTGGCCGCGCTGCCGTCGATTGCGGCAGGCATCCTGCCAGGCGTGCTGGCGGATTTTTCCGCGCAGCACCCGGGCATTCAACTCGCCCTGCACGACTTGCTGTCGGATCCGTGCATCGACATGGTCCGGCGCGGCGCGGCGGACTTCGCCATCGCCGCCATCGGTGCAGACATGGCCGGGCTGACCGCACAGCCGTTCTGCACGGACGATTTCCATCTTGTCTGCCACCAGGATCACCCGCTCGCGCGCAAACCCTCGCTCAGTGTGGGCGACCTTGTCGACGCGCCGTTCATCCACCTCGCGCGCAACACGAGCATCCGCCAATACCTCGATGCGGCCCTGCACCCGACCAAGCTGCGCAGCGGCATGGAGGTCGAGCACTTGGCCACCGCCGCCGCGCTGGTGGCGGCCAACCTGGGCATCACCGTCATTCCGGCGCTGGCACTGTTCCAGTTCCGCTTGCCGGCACTGGTGGTACGACCACTGCCGTTGCCAGGGCTGGTGCGCACGCTGTACGTGATCCGGCGCGAGGGGCGCAGCCTATCTGTGGCGGCGCAAGGGCTGCTGGATTTGCTGCTGGCGCACCCAGCGCGCGTGGGCACGCCGCCAGCTTGACTCGGCGCAAACCCGAACCACCCCGGGGTGCAGCACAGCCCACCTGCGCTGCTACAGTGAGGGCATCCACATTCCAATCCTGCGGAGCGCCCCATGCATCAACGCATTCTTGTTGCCTTTGACGGCACACACGAAGCCCATCTGGCGGTGGAGGAAGCCGCCGCGCTCGCCCGCGCGTTTCACGGCCGGGTGCGCGTGGTCTGGGCCATCGGCTCGCCAACCATGCCGGAATCGCGTGAGATCTACAGCGTCGACACGCTGCGCGAGGAACTCCACCGCACCGCCAGCACCTCGCTGGCCGAGCTACAGCGCCAGTTCGATGCCAATGGCACCACTGCTGAAACCGGCGTGCTGATGCTCTCCCCCACGGACGACGACATCGGCAACGCACTCGAACACGAGGCAGAGCGCTGGCAAGCTGACACCATTGTCGTCGGCTCGCAGGGCAAGCATGGGCTCGCGCGCATCCTGCTGGGCAGCGTGGCTGAACGGACGGTCAAGTTGTCGCGCCGCACCGTCATCGTGGTGCGTGCACAGCACGCTGATCACGCAGGCGACTAAAGCACCGCTTCCGTTCGAATCAACACACTATGCAACTTGTTGCATAGTAAAAGGTGCTGTGCTATGTTGCCTCCACGCTGATGCAATCTGTTGCACTTCTGCTCAGGAGACACTGTGACCCAGCCGATTCCTACCGCTCTGCCCGCCCAGTCGCAAGCCACGCTCGCCGCCTGGCACGCCATGCTTGAGAGCGGCAACATGGACGCGCTCGACGACCTGTTCGCCGAGGACGTCGTCTTCCGCTCGCCCGTGGCGCACACGGCGTACCCGGGCCGCACCGCCACCACGCTGGTGCTGCGTACCGTCAACACGGTCTTTGAAGACTTCCAATACCACCGCAGCTTCGCCACGGATGACGGTGCGAGCGTGGTGCTGGAATTCAGCGCCAACGTGAGCGGCAAATCGCTCAAGGGCATCGACATGATCCGCTTCAATGCGAGCGGCAAGATTGTCGAGTTCGAGGTGATGGTCCGCCCCGCCACTGGCCTGCAGGCGCTGGGCGCCGCCATGGGAGCCAAGCTGGCCGACAAGCTCGCCGCGCTCAAGGCCGAGGCCTGAGCCCAACGCCCGCCGCTGTTCCTGATTCCATAACGATTCGATTCCAACGGAGACTGCCATGTCGCTGCCGCCGATTCTGCAAAACCGCCTGTCCGTACCTGTGGTGGGCTCGCCGCTGTTCATCATTTCCAACCCCGACCTCGTGATCGCGCAGTGCAAGGCAGGCGTGGTTGGCTCATTCCCGGCGCTCAATGCGCGCCCGGCCGAACTGCTGGAAACCTGGCTGCAGCGCATCACCACGGAGCTGGCCGAATACGACGCGCTACATCCGGACAAGCCGTCGGCACCGTTCGCCGTCAACCAGATCGTGCACAAGTCTAACGACCGCCTGGAGCACGACCTGGCGCTGTGCGTGAAGTACAAGGTGCCCATCGTCATCACCTCGCTGGGTGCCCGTGAAGACGTGAACCAGGCAGTGCACAGCTACGGCGGCATCGTGCTGCACGACGTCATCAACAACAAGTTCGCGAAGAAGGCGATCGAGAAAGGCGCGGATGGCCTGATCGCCGTGGCGGCCGGCGCGGGTGGCCATGCAGGCACGACCTCGCCGTTTGCGCTGATCCACGAGATTCGTGAGTGGTTTGATGGCCCGCTGCTGCTGTCGGGCGCCATCGCCAACGGCAATGCCATCCTGGCAGCGCTGGCTGCCGGTGCAGACCTGGCCTACGTGGGCTCGGCGTTCATCGCCACCGAAGAGGCAAACGCGATCGAAGGCTACAAGCAGGCCATCGTGGAATCCACCGCCAGCGACATCGTCTACACGAACCTGTTCACGGGCGTGCACGGCAACTACCTGCGCAAGAGCATCGAGAGCGCGGGCCTGGACCCGGAAGCCCTGCCGGAATCGGACCCGAGCAAGATGAACTTCGGCTCCGGTGGCGGCGCCAAGGCCAAGGCATGGAAAGACATCTGGGGTGCCGGCCAGGGCGTGGGCGCGGTCAAGCGCGTGGTGCCGGCGGCGGAACTCGTCAAGCGCTTTGCCGAGGAGTTTGAAGTGGCACGCCGTCGCCTGAACAACATCGAGGCGCTACGCGCCCCGGCAGGCGACAAGGCAACGGCGTAATTCTGCTTGAAGGCCGCTTGGCCTTTAAGCGGTTACTGAGGCTGGCTCCAGCAACGGCAGCACATTGTCTGCCCACGCGAGCCAGCCTTCTTCGTAAACGATGCCGCGTTGAAGCACGGCGTGCTGCAGCCGCTGCGCACGCGTGAGATCAGGGCGCATGAAGTCACGCTGCTCGATCTCGCGGAAGGTGTTCAGGCGCGTGCGATGCTGCTCGATCAGGCGCTGCATCTCGTCGATAAAGCCGAGCGGACCGATCACGGCCTCGGCCCGCAGCTTCACCAGCACCTCTTCACGGTTGTCCGACGACACCGTCGGCTCCAGTACCCAGCGCGCAAGCTCTTCGCGCCCCGGTTGCAGGACCGTATAGGTTTTCTTGCGACCGTCTTCCTCTTCTTCCATGCTGACCCAACCGGCCTCGGCCATGCGGCCAAGCTCGCGGTAGATCTGCTGATGGGTGGCACTCCAGAAATAGCCCATCGACTTGTCAAAGCGGCGGGCAAGCTCGTAGCCGGACGAAGGCTTTTCGAGCAGGGAAGTGAGCAGCGCGTGTTGGATGGACATGAGCGATAAGTAACGTCAGCCTTGTGTTTCAGCGATCGGGAACGGCACACCCACGCCCTTGCCCGATGCGATCTGCGAACTTTACAGAACAGTCATCGACACGTCATGCAGTGTTTGCCACTGTTGCATATCACGCGGCAGCCTGTGCCTGCGTGAAGTCCTGCGCCGCTTGCACGAGCCATGTTCGCAACGCCTGCAGAGGCGGATAGTCGGTCCGGCCAGTAGGCCAGGCCAGATAGTAGCGCTCGGCACTTTCCATCTCCGGCACATGGGGCAAGGCCAGAACAAGATCGCCCTGCCGCAACTCGTGGGAGATCAGAAAGCGCGGCAGCAATGCCACCCCCAGGCCGGCAACAGCGGCCTGGGCGGCGGTCGCAAACTGGTCAAACACCATGCCTTGCGTATCGCCCCCGTCTACCTGATGGGTGGCCAGCCAGCGCGACCAGGCATCGGGGCGCGAGGCCAGGTGCAATAACGGCGCACCCAGCAGATCGCGCGGCTGCGCAAAGGCGTACCGGGCCAAAAACGCCGGGCTGCATGCGGGCACGACGGTCTCGCTCATCAACAAGGCGAGTTCGGCCCCCGGCCAGTGCTGCGGGCCGAAATGAATGGCCGCATCCACTGTCTCCAATTGGAAGTCGAACTGCGATAGCCGCGTCGTCAGGTTGATCGTGATGCCGGGATGCTGATCGAAAAACTGCGGCAGGCGCGGTGCCAGCCAACGGGTACCGAAGGTGGGGAGGATGGCCAGGTTCAGGCTGCCCCCTTGCGGATTCGCACGAAAGCCAACCGTGGCGCTGGAAATGCGCATCAACGCACCGCGAATTTCCTCCGCATACGCCTGGCCTGCCGGGCTCAGACGCACGGTCTGGCGCTCACGCACGAACAGCTCGGCCCCCAGGCGATCTTCCAGCGCACGAATCTGCCGACTGACCGCGCTTTGCGTCAGATGCAGTTCAGCGGCAGCAGCCGTGAAGCTCTGATGGCGCGCAGCCGCCTCAAATGCGCAAAGCAGGGACATGGGCGGCAGAAAGCGGCGTGGCGGGAACATGCAAGGCCTGGCGATTGGGTTGGGTGGTCAAGCTGGCATCTGGCAGATCATTCTATTCTGGAATGAACTCCGTCCGGATTATCGTTTGACCGGGTCCTGGCGTCCGCCTTAGCATCGTTCCAGTCCACGCCAACCCTGCCCATTCATGAGCAAATCGCATCAACCCACGGTCGACTCCTTCGTCTGCGCAGACGACATCCGCACGCGCTTTTCGCGCGCCATGTCCAGCATGTACCGTCAGGAAGTGCCGCAATACGGCGCCCTGATCGACTTGGTAGCCGACATCAACACGCGCACGCTGGACGCCCAACCCACGTTGCGCGCGCAGATGACGCATGCGGGTGAGCTGGAGCGACTGGATGTGGAGCGCCACGGCGCCATCCGCGTTGGCACAGCGGCCGAGCTGGCGACGCTGCGACGGCTGTTTGCCGTCATGGGCATGGAGCCAGTGGGCTACTACGACTTGTCGGTGGCGGGTGTTCCTGTGCACTCCACGGCGTTTCGCCCGGTGGCCGATGCTGCACTGGCGGCCAATCCGTTCCGCGTGTTCACGTCGTTGCTGCGGCTTGAGCTGATTGCCGATCCGGCCTTGCGCGAGAAGGCGGCAGCCATCCTGGCACGCCGCCAGATCTTCACGCCGCGCGTGCTGGAATTGATCGCGCAGTGCGAGACCGATGGAGGCCTCTGCGACGCAGATGCCGATGCCTTCGTGCGCGAGGCGCTGGAGACCTTCCGCTGGCACAGCACCGCAACCGTCGACGCCGAAACCTACCGCGCCCTGCAGGCGGCTCACCGCCTGGTGGCCGACGTGGTTTGCTTCCGGGGGCCGCACATCAACCACCTGACGCCACGTACGCTCGACATCGACGCCGCGCAGGCCGCCATGCCGGCGCGTGGCATGGACGCCAAGGATGTGGTGGAGGGTCCGCCGCGACGCGATTGCCCCATCCTGCTGCGCCAGACCAGCTTCAAGGCGTTGCAGGAAACCGTGCGCTTTACTGATGATACCGGTGCGCATACGGCGCGCTTTGGCGAGATCGAGCAGCGCGGCGTCGCCCTGACGCGCAAGGGTCGTGCGCTGTACGACCAGCTGCTGGCCGAGGTGCGTGACATGGGCAATGCCGGCAGCGCCGCGCCGGATTACGAGAGTCGACTGGCACTGGCGTTCCGCGCCTTTCCGGACACCCATGAGGCACTGCGCGCCCAAGGCCTGGCCTACTACCGCTACAGCCTGACGGCATCGGGCAAGGCAGCGCAGATCGACGCCGAAGCGTCGTTGGATGTGCTGCTGGCCAAAGGCTGGGCGCAAGCCGATCCCATCACGTATGAAGACTTCCTGCCGGTGAGCGCGGCGGGCATCTTCCAGTCCAACCTGGGCGGCGAAGAGCAGAAGCAGTATCAGGCCCATGCCGCACAGCAGGCGTTTGAAGCCGCGCTGGGTGCACACGTGCATGACGAAATCGCGTTATACGAAGCGGCACAGCAACGCTCGGTCGACCAGTTGCGCGCCGCGCTGCGCGGCATGCCCGTCGTGGATGCCGCAGCATGATCGACATGCCGGCCTTTGCCGCCCCGTTTGCGCAACCTGCGGGCTCGCCCATCCGCGAGCTGTTCCCCTACCTCAGTCAGCCGGGGATGATCTCGCTGGCCGGCGGCTATCCGTCGCCCAGCCTGTTCGATGCCGAAGGGCTGGCACACGCCGCCGCCCGGGCCATGACGGGCGATGCGCAAACGCTGCAGTACGGCGCAACGGAAGGGTTGCCTATCCTCCGCACCGCGCTGGCTGCCCTGATGCGCGAACGCGGCATTCAGTCCGACGCTGAACAGATGATGGTGACCACAGGCTCACAGCAAGCATTCGACCTGCTGGTACGCGTGCTGATCGAACCAGGGGATACGGTTCTGGTGGAGGTGCCTGCCTATCCAGCCACGCTGCAAGCCTTGCGCCTGGCGCAAGCGCACATCGTGCCCGTGCCGATGGACGAGCACGGCCTGCAAGTCGACGCACTGGCCGCGTTGCTACGCCAGCTGCCCGCGGAGCAGCGTCCGAAGCTGCTCTACACCGTACCGAACTTCTCCAACCCTCGGGGCACGCTGCTAGCCGCCGAGCGCCGTGAGGCCCTGGTGCAACTGGCCTGCACCCATGGCTTCTGGGTGGTAGAAGACGATCCGTACGGCGAGCTGCAATTCGACACCGCTGACGCGCCGGATGGCAGCACGCCACCGATGCCGCCCACGCTGCGCACCATAGGCGACCGATTGGAAGATGGCGGCGTGAACCCGGTGGTGTATCTCTCCAGCCTGTCCAAAACCGTTGCCCCGGCACTACGGGTAGGCTGGATGCTGGCCGACAGCAGCCTGCTGCGCCGTTGCGCCGTCGCCAAGCAGACGGTGGACCTATGTACATCGCCACTGGCGCAGATGGTGGCCGCCCGCTACCTGGAAAGCGGACGCTACCCGGCCACGGTACAGCGTGCCCGCATCGAATATCAGCGGCGCATGCAGGCCCTGGTGCAAGGCATCGCTTCCAGCTTGAACGGCTGCGTGCATTGCGCGCCGCCAGCGGGCGGCATGTTCGTCTGGGCCACGTTTGCACAGTCGATCGCCCCACAGGCGCTGTTTGATGCCGCTGTCACCCAGCAAGTGCTGTATGTACCCGGCAAGGCGTTCTACCCCGACAGCGCACCGCACCACACCATGCGCCTGTCCTTCGCCGCGCCCGAGGTGCCGCAGATCGAGCAAGCCGTGCAGCGGCTCGCTGCGGCCGTGACTGAACTCCTGCGCTGACAGCCCCCTCGACTGACAACCCTCATCGCCGTTGCCATGACACCCGACAACCTGATCCCTGCCTTGCGCGACATCGTGGGGGCCGCCCATGTTCTGACCGGCGATGCGTGCATCGAATTCGAAACCGATTGGCGCCAGCGTGTGCGTGGCAAGGCGTACTGCGTAGTACGACCCGCCTGTACCGCAGAAGTGGCCAAGGTGATGCGTGCATGCGCCCAGGCCGGCGTCTCGATCGTGCCGCAGGGTGGCAACACCGGCCTCGTCGAAGGCTCGGTGCCCAATGCCGACGGCGAGCAGATCATCCTGAGCCTGCGCCGCATGCAGGCCGTACGCGCCATCGACCTCGCCAACATGACGGTCACGGTGGAAGCGGGCTGCGTGCTCCAGTCTCTGCAGGAGGCGGTGCACGAGGCGGGGTTGCTGTTTCCGCTGAGCCTGGGTGCAGAGGGCAGTTGCACTATCGGCGGCAACCTGGCGACCAACGCGGGCGGCACACAGGTGGCGCGCTACGGCAACGCGCGCGAGCTATGCCTGGGGCTGGAAGTGGTGCTGGCTGACGGGCAAGTCTGGGAAGGCCTGCAGGGCCTGCGCAAGGACAACACCGGCTATGACCTGCGCAACCTGTTCATCGGCAGCGAAGGCACGCTGGGCATCATCACGGCGGCCACGCTGCGGCTGTATCCGCAACCCGCAGCGCAGCTGACAGCGTGGGCAGCCGTGCCCTCGCTGGAGGCGGCCACGGCGTTGCTGGCCTTGTCGCACCGGCATCTGTCTTCCGCACTCACGGGCTTTGAAGTGATGAACCAGGGAGCGCTCAAGCTCGTTGACGCGCACTACCCCCATCTACGCGTGCCGATGTGGCGCGAGACGATGTGGTGCGTCTTGCTGGAAGCGTCCGACAGCGAATCCGAAGCACACGCCAGAGCGCGGTTTGAACACCTGCTGCAAACAGCGATGGAAGACGACATCGTGACCGACGCCATCATCGCCGAGAACATCCGCCAGGCGCATGATCTGTGGCACATCCGCGAGAGC
Source organism: Ralstonia sp. ASV6 (assembly GCF_016429285.1). Classification (GTDB taxonomy): domain Bacteria; phylum Pseudomonadota; class Gammaproteobacteria; order Burkholderiales; family Burkholderiaceae; genus Ralstonia; species Ralstonia flaminis. The sequence goes on along the minus strand of NZ_JAELUI010000007.1, from coordinate 18,677 downwards.
ATCACGCTGGCGCAGGCGGCCGAGGGCCTCAACATCAAGCACGATGTGTCTGTGCCGATCTCACGCATTCCCGAGTTCGTGGCGCAGACCGATGCGCAGCTCCAGACACTGGCGCCGGGCGTGCGGCTGATCAACTTCGGGCACCTGGGCGATGGGAACCTGCACTACAACATGCAGGCGCCGGCTGGTGCAGATGCGGCCGCGTTCATCACGGCGCATGAGGCGGCGATCAGCGATGCGGTCTATCAGGCCGTTCACCGGTTTGGCGGCTCGATCTCGGCAGAGCACGGCATTGGTGCGCTCAAGCGCGACAAGCTTCCGCACTACAAGACGCCTGTGGCCCTGCAACTGATGCGCACCATCAAGCAGGCGCTGGACCCGCAGTGCTTGCTGAATCCGGGCCGGGTGCTTGCCGCAGAACCCACTCAGTGAGCCGAATCAGATTGCCCCTCAGATCGCACGATACGCGTCGCTCACCGCCATGGAATGCATGGGCCGACGCAGCGTCGGATCAAACGGGTTGATCTGCGTGGTCAGCCGGTTGGCTTCGCGCAGCAGCATGTCAACCACGATAGGCAGACGTTCGGCGCTCAGGCGGTTGACCAGCGTGCCGACCGACAGCGCGGCAACCACGTTGCCGTTGCGATCGAACACTGGCACCGCAATACCGGCCATGCCCTCGAGCAACCCGTCGGTCTTGGCGCTGTAGCCGCGTTCGCGGGCCTTTCTGACTTCAGAGCGCAGGTAGACCTCGTCGTACACGCTGTAGTGCCGGATGCGCGGCAGGTTGTAGCGCAGCACCTCTTCCTGCTCGGCTTCCGGCAGGTGCGCGAGGATCACCATCGCGCCCTGGCCCACGCCCAGTTCCACGCGGCCGCCCACATCGCCCGTGAAGGTGCGGATCGGGTACTGGCCTTCTACGCGGTCAAGGCACACCGCGTCGAAACCCGAACGCACCAGCAGCAGCACCGTGTCGCCCAGGCTGGCATTCAGGCGCAGCAGGGCCGGCCTGGCCACTGTGCGCAGATCGTTCACCGTGCCTGCCTGGGCCGCCAGGCAGAACAGATCCAGGCTCAGCCGGTACAGCTTGTTCTGTTGATCCTGCTCGACCATGCCTTCCTGCGTCAGGCCCTGCAGCAGACGGTGCGTCGTGGCAGGGGTCATGCCCAGCGTCTTGGCCAGGTAGGTGACACGCACACCTTGGTGCTGCTGCTCCGCCATGGTGCGCAGGATCTGGAAGGTGCGGTGCATGGCGCTGCGCTGATGCGCGTCGTCTTCGAAATCAGAAGCCATGAAGCTGGAATGGAGCGAATTTGGTGGATCGATTGTATTCCGTTAAATGGAATAAATCAGAGAAATATTCCGTTTACAGCGTATACACCTAGGAAAATTCAACGCCCTGGCATGTGCATTGCAATAGCATATCCATATTCTTCAGACAGAGAAGTGCGGCGCTTAGGACCCAGAACTAAGGCCCCGTCGCAAAGGATGACCGATGAGTTTTCTGCGCCTCAACCATGTCTCAAAGCAGTACGGCGACCTCCGTGTGGTTCAAGACTTCAACCTGGAGGTGCACAAGGGCGAGTTCGTCTCGCTGCTCGGCCCTTCCGGCTGCGGCAAGACCACGACCCTGCAGATGATTGCGGGCTTTGCAGAGGTGTCTGCCGGCACGATCGAGCTGGACGGCAAGAACATCACCCGTGCCAAGGCCAACGCACGTGGCCTGGGGATCGTGTTCCAGACCTACGCGCTGTTCCCGCACATGACGGTGCGCGAGAACGTGGAATTCGGCCTGGAGATGCGCAAGTGCCCGCCGGCCGAACGCCGCGAGCGCGCCATGCAGACGCTGGCGCTGGTGCATCTGGACAAGCACGTCGACCGCTACCCGCGCGAGCTCTCCGGCGGCCAGCGCCAGCGTGTTGCCCTGGCACGGGCGCTGGTCATCAAGCCGCCGGTACTGCTGCTGGATGAGCCGTTGTCCAACCTGGACGCCAAGCTGCGTGAAGAGATGCAGTTCGAGCTGCGCGAAATCCAGCGCAAGGTGGGTACGACCACCATCATGGTCACGCACGATCAGGCCGAGGCCATGTCGATCAGCGACCGCGTGGTCGTCATGGAGGCCGGACGCATCACGCAAGTGGATACACCGCTCACGGTATATGAGCATCCGCGCAATGCGTTCATCTCCACCTTTGTCGGCAAGGCCAATCTGCTGCATGCCTCGGTGGTATCGGGCAACAATGGTGAGATGCACGCCACCGTGGGGGCGGTACAGGTGGCGCTGCCGCCGGGCACCCTCACCGGCAACTCGGGCAACTCGGTCGTGCTGGCGCTGCGTCCCGAAAAGATGACCTGTACCGCCGACGGCACCGGCCGATGCGAAGGCCGCGTGACCGAACGCTTCTTCCTCGGCAATCAGTGGATGTACACCGTCGACACGCCGCTGGGTGCGTTGCTGGTGTCGGCCGTCAACGATGGCGATGCGCCGTGCGATGTCGGCCAGACCGTGGGCGTGGATTGGCAGGACCGCTATGTTCGCGTGATTGGCGCGGAGGTCGCAGTATGACCCGTCGATTCAACTGGGTGCCATGGAGCATGACGGGCCCTGCGCTGGCGCTGTTCACCGTGATGCTGTTGGTACCGCTGGCGTTGAGCGCAGTGCTGTCCTTCAACGCCTTTGATGCCGATAAGGGGCCTATCGCGGGCACCTTCACGTTTGCGCATTACCTGCACGTGGTGCAGGACCCGTACTACTACGAAATCTTCTGGCGCACGCTGCGCATCTCCGCACTGGTGACGGTGGTGTGCATTCTGGTCGGCGCGCCAGAGGCCTACATCCTGAGCCGGATGGGCAAACCCTGGCGCTCGATCTTTCTGCTCGTCATCCTGGCGCCGCTGCTGATTTCGGTAGTAGTTCGTGCGTTCGGCTGGAGCATGCTGCTCGGCCCTGAAGGACTGATCAACAGCTTGCTCAAGGCTATCGGTATCGGCCCGGTCAAGCTGCTGTACAACGAGACAGCCATCGTGATTGCGCTGGTGCACGTGATGTTGCCCTTCATGGTGATCCCCGTGTGGACGTCGCTGCAGAAGCTCGACCCGTGGGTGGAGAACGCCGCGCTCTCGCTGTCCGCATCGCACTTCACCACCTTGCGCCGTGTGGTGCTGCCTCAGGTCATGCCGGGCATTCTCTCGGGCAGCCTGATCGTGTTTGGTCTGTCGGCCAGTTCGTTCGCCATTCCGGGGCTGCTGGGTGGGCGCCGCGTGAAGATGGTGGCCACGCTCATCTATGACGAGTACCTGAACGAGCTCAACTGGCCGCTGGGTGCGGCCATTGCGCTGATTCTGCTGGCAGCCAATCTGATCATCATGCTGGGGTGGAACCGCATGATCGAAAGCCGCTACAAGAAGACGCTGGGCTGAGGGGGCGCACATGCAAAAGAACGGACCCCTCGCGCTCGCTTTCAACGCGCTCGTCATCACCTTCATGCTGGCACCGCTGGTGATCGTGTGCATCGTCGCCTTCACCCCGGAAGAAACGCTCACGCTGCCGACCAGCCATGTCTCGCTGCGCTGGTTTGACCAGGTGCTGCATCACCCAGATTTTGTGCAGTCGTTCTGGAACAGCCTGTGGCTGGGTGTGGCGGCTGCCACCCTCTCCACTGCGTTGGCGGTGCCGGCGGCCATGGCCATCGTCCGCTCGCGGGCGCCGGGGCTGCAGTTTCTGCAGGGGTTGTTTTTGTCGCCGCTGATCATTCCGCACCTCGTGCTGGGCGTGGCGCTGCTGCGGATGTTTTCGCTGGTGGGCGGGCAAGGCAGCTTCGGCTGGCTGATCTTCGCGCACGCACTCATCGTCACGCCTTACACAATGCGGCTGGTGATGGCCGCGCTCGTGGGCTTCGATCACTCGGTGGAACATGCGGCCTACTCACTGGGCGCCAGCGGCTTTACGGTGTTCCGCCGCATGACGCTGCCGATGATCCTGCCGGGCATCACCGGTGGGTGGCTGCTGGCGTTCATCAACAGCTTTGATGAACTGACGATGTCCATCTTTGTGGTGTCGCCCGCCACCGTCACGCTGCCGGTCCGCATGTACATGTACGCCACCGAATCGCTCGACCCGATGATGGCCGCCGTCTCGGCGCTGATCGTCTTCCTCACGCTGGCGCTGATGTTGCTGCTGGATAGGGTCTACGGCCTGGACCGCATCCTGATCGGCAAGCATTGAGACAGAGACCGCAATGAATGCTCCTGCAAGACCGATAGCAGTTGCGCAACTCCAGCGCCTCAAGGAACGCAACCGCCCCACGGTGGCTTTCGTGCTGGATGGTCAGCCCGCTGAAGCACTGGCCGGCGACACCGTACTGACGGCGGTGCTCACGCAAACACGCCAATTGCGCATCAACGAATTCAGCCAGCAACCGCGTGCCGGCTTCTGTCTGATGGGCGCCTGCCAGGACTGCTGGGTGCGCCTGGCCGATGGCCGATCACTGCGCGCCTGCCAGACCATGATCGAGCCGGGCATGCATATCTGCACGCAGTTGGCCGCCAGCGAGGGAACTGTGCAATGGTGACGATGACTGTGCCCGTTGCGCCCACGTTGCAGCGTCAGAGCCAGCACGATTTGCCGCCCGTCATCATCGGTGCCGGGCCCGCAGGCTTGCGCGCGGCCGAAACCTTGCTGGCGCACGGCCTCAAACCCATCGTGCTGGACGAAGCGCCACGCGCGGGCGGCCAGATCTACCGTCGCCAACCCGATGGCTTTGGCCGCTCTGCTGCGGAGCTGTACGGCACCGAGGCCGCGCGGGCGCAGGCCGTGCATGCAACCTTCGACCGACTCCGCACGCAGATCGACTATCGCCCGCAGACCTTGGTGTGGAATGCACAGCCCGATCTGCTCGACCTGCTGCACGTACCCACGCGCGGCATCAGCAGCCTCGCCTGGCGCGACGTGATCGTGGCCACCGGCGCCACCGATCGCGTACTGCCCATCCCGGGTTGGACGCTGCCGGGGGTCTACACGCTGGGCGGCGCACAGGTCGCGCTCAAGTATCAAGGCTGCGCGATTGGCGATGCCGTGGTGTTTGCCGGCACCGGCCCCCTGCTGTACCTGGTGGCCAGCCAATACGCCAAGGCAGGGGCGAACGTGGTGGCGGTGCTCGACACGGCACCGGCTGCCGCGCGCTACAAGGCCGCGCCGGCCATGCTGGGCCAGCCTGCCGTCATGGCCAAGGGCATGGCGCTGGTCGCCTGGCTCAAGCTGCACGGCATTCCCATGCGCCACGGGGTGCGGTTGCTGCGTGCCGAGGGCGATGCGGCGGTTGAACATTTGGTGTGGCAAGACAGCGCCGGCCGCGAACAGCGCACCGCGTGTTCCGCCGTGGGCATGGGTTACGCCTTGCGCCCCGAAACCCAACTGGCTGATCTGCTGGGCTGCGCGTTCGAGTTCTCCACGCTGCACCGCTGTCATGTGCCCCGCATCGATGCGATGCGGCGCAGCTCGGTGACGGGCGTGTACCTGGCGGGCGATGGCGCCGGCATCATGGGCGCCGATGCCGCCGAGTCCTCAGGCGAGCTGGCGGCGCTCGCGCTACTGCAGGATCGACAGATCTCGATCGATACCGACCGCGTACGCCGCCTGCGTGCGCACCTGCAGAAAATCGAGCGATTCCGCCACGCGCTGGAAACGGCGTTTCCGTTTCCAGACGCGTGGGCTGCGCACGCCAGCGACGATCTGGTCGTATGCCGCTGCGAGAACGTCACCGCTGGCACGCTGCGCCAGACGGCCACCGAGTGTGGAGCACACGAACTGAACCGCCTCAAGGCGCTATGCCGCGTGGGCATGGGCCGTTGCCAAGGCCGTATGTGTGGTGCTGCGGCAGCAGAGATTCTGGCGCACGTACGCTCCGTACCGCTGGCACAGGTGGGCCGCCTGCGCGGTCAGGCGCCAATCAAACCGCTACCGCTGGATGTCACCGCCGGGGAGGACGAGCATGCATGAGCAACTGGCATGCGACGTAGCCATCATCGGTGGCGGCATCATGGGCAGCGCCACTGCCCTGTTCCTGCGCCAGCGTGGGCTGACGGTCGCACTGCTGGAGCGTGACCTGTGCGGCTCGCGCTCCAGCGGCGTCAACTTCGGCGGCGTGCGGCGCCAGGGCCGCGCCGTCGAGCAGTTGCCGCTCGCGCAGCGCTCACACCAGATCTGGGGGCGTCTCACCGAGCTGATCGGCACCGAGGCGGAGTACGAGCGCAGCGGGCACTTCAAGATCGCCCGCTGCGTCGCTGATATGGAATCGCTGGCCGGCTATGCTGAGCGCAGCGCGGGTTTCGGCCTGGGCCTGCAGTTGATCGAGGGCCGCGCCGCGCTGCAAAAATACTTCCCGATGGGGGGCGATCAGATTGTCGGCGGCTCGCTGTGCCCGGAGGACGGGCAGGCCAATCCGCGCCTGCTGTCTCCCGCGTTTGCCCGCGCCGCGCAGGCTGCCGGCGCCGATGTGCGCGAGCATGCGCCGGTGCTGTCGGTCGAGCACAACGGCACACGCTTCGTCGTACACGCGCGGCAGCATGATCAGGACCTGGAGATCAAGGCCCCCGTTCTGGTCAACTGTGCCGGCGCCTGGGCAGCACAGTTTGCTGCGCAGTGGGGCGAGCCGGTACCCATGTTCACCATCCCGCCCACGATGGGCGTGACCGAGCCCTTGCCCTTCTTCCTACCGTGGAGCCTCGGCGTGGAAGGCGGTGGCATCTACTGCCGCCAGGTGCGGCGCGGCAACGTGGTGTTCGGTGGCGGGCGCGGCTACCTGCTGGACGATCAACGCGCACGGTCATCGCACGTGGCGATCCTGCGCCAGTTGCCGCAACTGGCCGCGCTGCTGCCACAGCTCAAGGACGCGCACATCATCCGCACCTGGAGTGGCACGGAAGGCAACCTACCGGATGACCAACCCGTGATCGGCGCCAGCGCCCGTCGCCCTGGTCTGTTCCATGCCTTTGGCTTTGCCGGTGCCGGCTTCCAGCTCGGCCCCGGTGTGGGCGATGTCATGGCCGAGTTGATTGCCGAAGGCCACACCACCACGCCGATCGAGCCCTTTTCCATCCACCGTTTTCTGCCACCCGCCGCTTGATGAAGTTGAAGCACTTGATGCCCCTGGAGACCACCATGCTTGTGAAACACGCACACACGTCAATCACGTCCATCATTGCCGCGGCGGCCGGTGCTGCCCTGCTCGCCGCCGGCGCTGCCCATGCCGAAACCAAGACGCTGTACATCGGCATGAATGGCGGCAACATGGAGCGCACCTACACGCAGTTCGTGTTCCCGCCGTTCGAGAAGGCCAACAACGTCAAGGTGGTCGTCGTGCCCGGCACCTCGACCGACATCCTCGCCAAGGCCCAGGCCACCAAGGGCAAAGCGCAGATGCACGTGATGACGCTGGATGACGGCGTCATGTTCCGCGCGATCGGCATGGGGCTGTGCGAGAAGCTCAAGCCCTCGGCCAACCTGTCAGCCGTGCCCGCCATTGCCCACCTCAAGGGCGATTACGCAGTGGGCCTATCGATGGGCCTGACGGGTCTCGCCTACAGCACCAAGATCTTTGCCGACAAGGGCTGGACCCCGCCCACCTCGTGGGGCGACCTGGCTGACCCGAAATACAAGGGCAAGGTGGTCGTGCAGTCCATGCCGGCATCGTCGTTTGGGCTGGACGCTTTCCTGATGTTCAACCGGCTCAAGGGCGGCACGGAAAAGAACGTCGACCCGGCATTCAAGGCATGGCCCACCACCATCGGCCCGAACGTGATCGAGTACATCCCCAACTCGTCGAAAGTGGTGGAGATGATGCAGGCAGGCGATGCGGCGCTGTTCCCCTACACGCTCACGCAGGTTGAGCTGATGAAGTCCAAGGGCATTCCGATGGAGTTCGTCGCGCCCAAGGAAGGCGCCGTCGTTCTGCTGACTGCGCAGTGCGTGCTGGCCAACAACCCGGATGCCGATCTCGCACAGAAGCTGGCGGACTACCTGATCAGCCCCGAGGCGCAGGCCCTCGCCATGGAAAACGGTTCCTACAACCCAGTCAATCCGAAGGCACCGCTCAAGGGCAAGGCTGCGGAAGAGCAAAACAAGATGAACGGCATTCTCAAGACCGCCGTGGCCTTGGACTGGGACGTCATCAACGCTGAGCGCCCAGAGTGGAGCAAGCGCTGGAACCGCGTGGTCGAGCGTTGATCACCCGGCAAGCGCACACTGATCAGTTGAACACGAAAGAACAGTAAGGATGGATGTATGGCAGATTCCCGCACACGATTGCAAACAGTACTGAACGCCCTGGGCCTGGACTTGAAGGCCTACGAAGGCACGGACTGGACGAGCCGCGCCCCACGTGACGGTTCCGTATTGGCCGGCGTCAAGTCGCACACCGCCGAGCAGGCGCAGACCGCCATCCAGAGCGCACACACGGCGTATCTGACGTGGCGTGCCGTACCCGCTCCGGTGCGCGGTGAGCTGGTGCGCCGCCTGGGCGAGGCGCTTCGCACGCACAAGGCAGCCCTGGGCGAACTCGTATCACTGGAGGCAGGCAAGATCGCCTCCGAAGGCCTGGGCGAAGTGCAGGAGATGATCGACATCTGCGATTTCGCGGTCGGCCTGTCGCGGCAACTGCACGGCCTGACCATCGCCAGCGAGCGGCCCGGGCACCGCATGATGGAGACCTGGCACCCGATGGGCGTGGTGGGCATCATCTCGGCGTTCAACTTCCCGGTGGCGGTGTGGTCGTGGAACGCGGCGCTCGCCCTGGTGTGCGGCAATGCCATCGTCTGGAAACCGTCAGAGAAGACACCGCTGACCGCCATTGCGTGCCAGCACCTGATGCAACAGGTGGTGGATGCGTTCAATCAGGAGAAGCCGGGTGCCATTCCTGCAGGGCTGAGCCAGTTGCTGATCGGCGGGCGCGACGTGGGCGAGGCGCTGGTGGCCAGCCACCTTGTGCCGGTGGTCAGCGCCACGGGCTCGACCCGAATGGGCCGTCAAGTTGGCGTGAAGGTGGCGGAGCGCTTTGGTCGTTCGATTCTGGAGTTGGGCGGCAACAACGCGATGATCGTCACGCCCTCGGCCGATCTGGAACTGGCGGCCCGCGCGATCACCTTTGCCGCCGTGGGCACGGCAGGCCAGCGCTGCACCTCATTGCGCCGCCTGATCGTGCACCGCTCGGTGGCCGACACGCTGCTGGCACGCCTGGAAAAGATCTACCAGAGCATTGCCATTGGCGACCCGCTGGCCGACGGCACGCTGGTTGGCCCGCTGATCGACCAGGCCGCTTTCGATGGCATGCAACAGGCACTGGCACAGGCACGCACCGAAGGTGGCACAGTGCTCGGCGGCGAACGCGTGCGTGAAGAACTCGGTGCCGATGCCTGGTACGTGCGCCCCGCGCTGGTCAAAATGCCCAAGCCGACCGACGTGATGCAAAGCGAGACCTTCGCGCCCATCCTGTACGTGGTGGTGTACGACGGCGACACCGACGAGGCCATCGCGATCCAGAACGGTGTGCCGCAAGGCCTGTCGTCGGCCATCTTCACGGGCAGCCTGACCGATGCCGAGCGCTTCATGTCGTCGGCAGGCAGCGACTGCGGCATTGCCAACGTCAACATCGGCACTTCGGGCGCCGAGATCGGCGGCGCGTTTGGCGGCGAGAAGGAAACCGGCGGCGGCCGTGAGTCCGGCTCGGACGCGTGGAAGGGCTACATGCGCCGCGCCACCAACACCATCAACTACAGCGGCGCGCTGCCGCTGGCGCAGGGCGTCCGGTTCGACGTGTGACGACCAGGCGGCGACGAGGTCGGCTGTCGAACCTCGTCGTCTTCTTGCCGCTCAGCGCAGGGGGACGTGTCTGGAAGCGTTCCATGAAACCGCTGGCATGCTCTCCAGGTGTGGGCGCAAGATCGCGTCTTCAGCCCCATGACGGTGTGGATGGCACCGACAGCGCAGGCAATGCGCCCGCACTCCGGTGACAGGCCGGTCGCAATCGCTTTCCTATGCTTCAATGCAGTTCGACTGCAACACTGCACCCACATGAAGCGCTTCGACGACCTGTACCTTTTCACGCGCGTGGTGGAGGCCGGTGGCTTTTCCGCCGCCGAGCGCGCCACGGGCATCCCCAAGTCACGCCTGAGCCGGCGCATTGCCGAACTGGAAACGCAGCTCGGCACGCGCCTGTTGCAGCGTTCCAGCCATCGCGTATCGGTCACGCCGGTGGGCGATGCGGTGTATCGACATGCACGCGACATGGCTGATGCATCTGCTGCCATCGAGGCACTGGCGGGTGCAGCGCGCAGCGAGCCTGCGGGGGTGTTGCGCGTGGGCACGTCGCCGCTGCTGGCCGAGACCTTGCTCGCCGGCTGGCTGGCCGAGTTTGCCGATGCCCACCCGAAGCTGCGCATCGAACTGGACCTCTCCAACACCTATGTCGACCTGATCGAACAACGCATCGACGTTGCCATTCGCGCGGCCACCGGGCCACTGCCGTCGCGCGACGTGGTGGCACGCCATCTGGCGGTCTCGCCGCGTGTGCTGGTGGGCAGTCCCACGTTGCTTGCCCGCGTGGAAGCGCCAAGCACGCCAGCGGATCTCGACAACCTGCCGTGCCTTGGTCAGGGCACGCTTGCGCGCAGCCGTGACTGGGTTCTGCAGGATACGCGCGGCCATCGGCTGGCACTGCCCATCCGGCCGCGCTTTGCCGCCGACAACATCATCACGTTGCGCGAAGCGGCCATCGCCGGACTGGGCCTTGCCATCTTGCCTCAGCACTGCTGCTATGAGGCGCTTGTTGATGGCCGCTTGCAGACTGTGCTGCCGAGCTGGACGCCTGAGCCGGCCGACCTGCATGCGCTGTACCCATCGCGCGCGGGTGTGCCGCCTTCGGTGAAGGCGCTGGTGGCATTCCTGCGGGAGCGCTTTGCCAAGGAAGCCACCATGCAACCGATCAACTGAGGCCGGCCACTTACCTCACCACCCTGCCGAGGAAGTCGAGCATGCGCGCACCGACTTCCTCGTGGTGCGTCTCCAGCGCAAAGTGCCCGCTGTCGACAAAGTGCACTTCCGCATCCGGCAGATCGCGCTTGAACGCCTCCGCGCCGGGCGGAATGAAGATGGTGTCATTGCGGCCCCACACGGCCAGCAGCGGTGGACGGTGCATGCGGAAGTACGCGTGCAGCGCTGGATACAACGCCACGTTACTTGCGTAGTCCAGGAACAAGTCCATCTGGATGTCGAGCTGGCCCGCGCGGCCCAGGAAGTACTGATCCAGCAGATAGCCATCCGGTGCTACGCGCGTCGGATCGGGCACGCCGTTCAGGTATTGCCATTGCGTCATCTCATCGGAGACCAGCGCGTGCAGCTCCCGGCGATGCGCTTCGTCCGGATTGGCCCAGTAGGCCTTGATTGGCGCCCATGGGCCCTCACCCAGGCCTTCTTCGTAGCCGTTGCCGTTTTGCGTGACGATGGCCGTGATGCGTTCCGGATGTGCCATCGCCAGGCGCCAGCCAGTCGGCGCACCGTAGTCGAACACGTAGATCGCATAGCGCGACAGGCCGATCGCTTGCGTGAAGCCATCCACCACGTGCGCAAGGTTGTCGAAGGTATAGCGGAAACCCTCCGGCACCTGCGTCAAACCAAAGCCCGGCAGATCCGGTGCAACCACGTGATAGCGCTCGGCCAATTGCGGAATCAGGTCTCGGAACATGTGCGAGGCACTCGGGAAGCCGTGCAACAACAGCACGGTGGGCGCATCGGCCGGGCCGGCCTCGCGATAGAACACGTGCACACCCGCAACGTCTGCCGTGCGATGGCGGACGGCGGTGGGGGCATAGGCATCAGCAACGAGAGCGGCCGGGTGGACTGGGGCGTTCATGACAGGGCTCCTGGTGAGATTTTGAGGAACAGCACCGAAGCCAATGTAACCATTGAAATTATATTTTTCAAGTTACATGAAATTTTCCCATTGGTCGCATTCCGATCTGTGATGCAAAACAAAACGGGCACGCCATGTGGCGTGCCCGCACGGGAAATCCTGCAGCAGGAAAACTCAGGTGAGCCGCGCAAGCGCCTGGGTGGCGATGCGGCGTGTGATGACCTCGGCGGAGTCTTCCGTGGCCAGTTGAGCGCCCTGGCCCGACCACAGGTTGATGAAGTCGCCCGAGCCGGTCGGCTCGGTTTTGGCGCGCAGCGGTGCCAACGAGCCACCGGCCGTCGGGAAGGCCGGCGCAAACGCACTCATCGGACCAATCTCACGCATCAACCGGTTAACGATGCCGCGCGCCGGGCGACCAGTGAACAGGTTGGTGAGTGCAGTATCCGCATCCGTCGCTCGCTTGAGTGCGGCGCGATGGATGGCCGACGTCTTCGCCTCGGGCGAGAGCATGTAAGCCGTGCCGATCTGTGCCGCCGACGCCCCCAGGGCAAACGCCGCCACCACGCCCCGCGCATCGCCAATGCCGCCCGCCGCGATCACCGGCACGCGCACCGCATCAACCACCTGTGGCACCAGCGCAAACGTGCCAACCTGCGATTCGATGGCCGTCGTGAGAAACATGCCGCGGTGCCCACCGGCCTCGTTGCCCATGGCGATAATGGCGTCCACACCGCGGGCTTCCAGCCAGCGTGCTTCTTCCACCGTCGTGGCGGCAGCCATGACCTTCGCGCCGGTGGCCTTCACGCGCGCCTGCAGTTCGGGCGCCGGCAGGCCGAAGTGGAAACTCACGACTTCGGGCTGGATCTCTTCAACCAGCGCACAGGTCGCTTCGTCAAACGGTGCACGGTTCACGGCCGGCGCCTGCGTGTTCAGGTCGATGCCGAACTCCGCGTAGTACGGCGCCAGATGCGCACGCCACTTGGCCTCACGCTCCGGGTCAGGCTGCGGCGGCGTGTGGCAAAAGAAATTCAGGTTGATCGGGCCGCGCACGGCCGCACGAAACTGCTCGACCTGCTGACGGATCTGGTCTGCGCTCAGCATCGCGCAGGCGATTGAACCGAGCCCTCCCGCGCGCGACACGGCAATCGCCAGCTCGGCGCCCCCCACGCCAGCCATCGGTCCAAGCACGATCGGCACATCGATTTTGAACAACGCCAGCACGCGGGCATCAGGCCATGCGCTCATGATCTTCTCCAGCAAGGGTCTTGGATGGAGACATGGTAATGCGGCTGCCTTTGTGCGCGATTCCGGTCGCGGAGGCCCATTCCACGATGTAACTGGAATAATTTACATATACGGTTACAATCGCGACATTGAAGCCGAAGCTCATTCTATGCCCCAGCCCGCCGCCGCATCGCCTGACTCACCCATGCTGATCGCCGACCACCCGGTGCTCGACATGCTCAACACCGTCGCCAACGTCGATGGGCAGCGGCACGACTTCTGGCAAACCGATGAGGATGTCTCTGACTGGCTTGTGCGTGCCGGCTGGTTGACGGAACCACTGGCCGGCGGCTACCCGCCCGGCGTGCTGCTTGCCGTGGCGCGGCATCTGCGTGAGGTGATCCGTACGCTGGTGGAGGCGCGCAAGGCCGGTCAGCCTGCCAGCGCGGATGCGCTCAACGTCTTCCTGCGACAGGCACCCAGCCACCCTGTGCTGGTATGGGATGGCGACATCCCACGGGTAGACCGTCTGCGCCCAACCGATTCCGTCGAACAGCGCCTCGCCCCGCTGGCCGAAGCCGCCGCCCACCTGCTGGCGGAAGGCGACTTCCAGCTCGTGCGCATGTGCGAACATCCGGAATGCACGCTGTGGTTCTACGACCGCACCAAGTCGCACAAGCGCCGCTGGTGCAGCATGGCGGTCTGCGGCAACCGGCACAAAGTGGCGGAGTACCGCAAGCGCCAGCAAGGCTGACTCACGCCACCCGGTCGTTCCAACGCTGGAACGCCGCGTCGCCGCCACGCTGGCTGCGCGCGGGTCGGCAGCTTCGTAATCTGTTCTCCCGAAACATTGCCCTCTTTCAGGAGAACACCATGTCGCAAACTCAATCCCCCTCCGCACCGCGCCTGGCCGGCCGCACGGCCATCGTCACCGGCGGTTCGCGCGGTATCGGCGCAGCCGTTGCACGTCGACTGTCCGCCGATGGCGCACGCGTGGCCGTGGTCTATCGCAGCAACAGCAACGAAGCCAATGCGGTAGTCGAGTCCATCCGCAAGACGGGCGCAGAAGCCATCGCAGTACAGGCCGATGTAGCCGATGCAGCCTCCGTCAACACGATGGTCACCACAGTGCGCGAAGCCTTTGGCGCCATCGACATCCTCATCAACAATGCAGGCATCCTGGAGGGCCAGCCGGTGGGCGAGATCGATCAGGCGTCGTTCGATGCGCAGTTCCGCACCAACGCCTTCTCGGTCATCCTTGTCACCCAGGCGGTGCTTCCACACGTGCCGGCACGCGGTGGGCACATCGTGAACGTGTCGTCGAGCCTGGTGTATCGACCGCGGGCGGGGCTGGCGGTGTATGCCGCAAGCAAGGCGGCTGTCGACGGACTCACGCATGCCTTTGCCGTCGAGCTGGGGCCGCGCAACATCACCGTCAACGCGGTGGCACCGGCGCTCACACGCACCGACATGACCGCGCCAATTCCCGACGAAGTGAAAGACCGCATGCGCGAATCGACCCCGCTGGGCCGCCTGGCCGAGCCCGAGGACATTGCAGACGCCATCGCCTTCCTCGCCTCAGACGACGCACGCTGGGTCACCGGCCGCACACTCAAGACGGACGGCGGCTTCATCTAAGCAACGCACTGACGGCCATACCGCAAACACGCGTGCCCAGACGGTTTGGCCGTGCCCTGCCCTATGCGGCGCCTTGAATTTCTGTTGCAAGGAGGAAAAAGGAAGGGGAACTGTCTGAGCGAAGCGAGTTTTCCCCTTCCCCTCCTTGCGACATAAATTCAAGGAGTGGGTCGCCGCATCGGGCGCGCCTTTCTTTGCTTACTTTCTTTGGCAAGACAAAGAAAGTGAGTCGGCCCCGGCAGGGGACGAAACCGCTGCGCACCACCACCGCCAGTAAGCCCCAATCCGCGCCCACAAAACGCAGACGCGGCACCCGCATTTACTCAGCCAGTTGCTTAACCAGGCGATACAGGAACTCCCGCCCGTCATACAACCGCGCGATCTCAATACGCTCATCCAGACCGTGCGTACGCAGGTCAGCCGGCTCAGTGAACAAACCCGACACGCCATACATCGGAATACCAGCATTGCGCATGAAGCGGCTATCGGTAGCGCCCGTGCTCATCGCCGGGATGACCGGCACATTCCACATCTGCTGCGTAAGCGTATCGACCGTCTTCACCAGATCGCCGTTGAGCGGCGACGCCGGGCTCGCGAGCGGCTTGTTGATGTAGCGCACGGCAATCTTGTCGTTACCGATCACCTGTTTGAGCTGACGATCAATGTCGGCCGGATCATCATGCGGCAGGATGCGGCAATTGACGGTTGCCTTGGCCGACTGCGGCAGCGCATTCTCGGCATGCCCGGCGTTGACCATGGTGGCAACACACGTGGTGCGCAACTGCGCGTTGTAGAACGGGATGGCCGACAAGCGATCAATCGCCGCCTGATCCGGCTTGCCCGTACCGACCGAGCGCATGTCGTCCGCCAGCTGCCCCGTGGCCAACGGCGCGCTGCGCGCGAAGTAAGTCTGCGTCACGTCCGCCAGCTTGACGGGAAACTGATACACCCCCAGCCGGTCCAGCGCCGCCGACAGCGCGTACACCGGATTCGTCTTGGTCGGCACCGAGCTGTGGCCGCCCACGTCACGCACCTCCAGTTCGTAGGTGGTGTACATCTTTTCTGCCACCTGAATGCGGTGGAGCACCGGTTTGCCGCCGCGCAACTCGCCACCGCCGCCTTCGTTGATGCCGAATTCGGCCTTCACCAGCTCGGGCTTGTTATTGACGATCCAGTACGCGCCGTTGCTCGGCACATCGCCACGTTCTTCGTCGGTGGTCAGCGCGAGGATGATGTCGCGCGAGGGCTTGAAGCCCTCCTGCTTGAGCTGCCCCAGCACAGAGACAAACGCAGACGCCATCGCCTTGTCGTCAATCGAACCGCGCGCAGTGAAGTAGCCATCGGTCTCCTGCAGCTTGAACGGATCGGTCTTCCAATCCTCACGCTTGGCTTCCACCACGTCGATATGGGCCAGCAGCAGAATCGGCTGCTTCGCACCGGTGCCCTTGTAGCGCAGCACCAGGTTGCCCTTCTTCGGGAAGGGCTCGATCACTTGCATGTCAGAAGCAGCAAAGCCCGCGTCGACCAGGCGCTTTTCCATGGCACGTGCGGCCTTGGTGGTGTCACCCACCGAATGCGTCGTGTTGATCTCGACCAGCTCTTTGTAGATGTCGTGATAGCGCTGCTGCTCGGGCGTGAGCGTGGTGGGCGCAGGCTTGCTGGCGGGGATGGTCTGGGCGATCGCCCCGGCGCTGCATGCCAGTACGGCGGCAGACACAAGGGCACGAACAGAAACACGACGACACTGGAAACGCATGACACCTCCGAATAATCGTTATGAGTGCACCGCATAAAAAAAGCGGGGCCGACCCGAAGGTCGACCCCGCAGTGTAGCGCCGCAGCAGCCAGATTGCTGCCGGGGCAAACCATCGGGAAATGGTGTGTTACATCGCCACGCGGAACACCGCCACCGCACGGCGCAGCTCGTCAGCCTGCTCTTCCAGAGCCTGTGCGGCAGCGGCAGCTTGCTCGACCAATGCAGCGTTCTGCTGCGTCACGTCGTCCATCTGCGTGACGGCTTCGTTGATCTGCTCAATGCCACTGCTCTGCTCGGCCGAGCCCGCACTGATCTCACCCATGATGTCGGTCACGCGCTTCACAGCCACGACGATCTCTTCCATCGTCTTGCCAGCACGTGCCACCAGGTTCGAACCCGAATCCACACGCGTGGCGGAATCCTCGATCAGCGATTTGATTTCCTTGGCAGCACCCGCACTGCGCTGTGCCAGCGTGCGAACTTCACCAGCCACCACGGCAAAGCCGCGGCCTTGTTCACCCGCACGCGCAGCTTCCACTGCAGCGTTCAACGCCAGGATGTTGGTCTGGAACGCGATGCCTTCAATCACCGCGATGATGTCGGTGATCTTGCGCGACGATTCGCTGATCTCGCCCATCGTTGCCACCACGTCCTGTACCACGGCACCGCCCTGCACAGCGATCTCGGACGCACTCACCGCCAACGCGCTGGCCTGACGGGCGTTGTCGGCGTTCTGCTTCACGATGCTGGTTAGCTCTTCCATGCTGGAAGCGGTTTCTTCCAGCGAGCTGGCCTGCTCTTCCGTACGTTGCGACAGGTTGGTGTTGCCGGCGGCAATCTGCTGCGTGGCCGAAGCAATCGACTCGCTGCCACGGCGCACCGTGACCACGGTCTCCTTCAGCTTGCCCTGCATCTGCTGCAGACCTTCCATCAGCACGCCCATCTCGTCACGCGAGTGAATGCGCACCTCGGTCGTCAAATTGCCGGCGGCAATCTCGCGGAAGTGCACCAGCATCTCTTCCAGCGGGCGCGAGATGGCTCGCGAGAGCACGACATAGCAGCCGATTGCCAGCGCCACACCCAGCCCGATCACGATCAGGAATTCCCACACCAACTGGGTGAAGAAGGACTGCGCATCCTTGTACGCCGCAGCCGAGACCTCGGTCTGGATGGCATCGAGGCGTTCCAGCTTGGTCAGGTACGGTGTGGAGAGTTCAAAGAGCTTGTCCAGCACCAGCGGCTTGGCGGCTTCCAGGTCATGACGCTTGAAGGCCTCGAACGTCGGCTCCATGCCTTGCTTCATGAACGCCTCGAGCGCAACCTTCGCCTCGCCGGCGGTGCGCTCTTCTTCAGCCGTGGCGAACGGCAGATCGTTGTAGGCCTTCCAGGCTGCCAAGCCTTCCTTGTAGCGATCCTGGGCGGCGCTCACCAGCGGTGCAATCTTGGCGTCGTCCGTTTCATAGATGGCACGATCGAGTGCGGTGCGTGCCTGCCCCACTCGCGCAATGGCCTGGCTCACCGCCCGCGCCGATGCGAGCTGATTGCCATAGGTTTCCTTGAGCGCTGCATTGGAGCGCAGATTGCCGTACAAACCGAGCGCACCGACGCCCGCCAGGAATACAGCCAGAACAAACAGCACCAGCGCCAGCCGGGCTTTGATGGAGAGCGTCTTCATATCTGCGGTCGATTGCTTGGGGAGAATGCTTTTGTGGGGTGCCGCGGGCTGCACCGACTTCAACCAAGCTAACGACAGATACTCAGCGATCTTTAATCACTGTAAGACGCGGTCACAACATCAGCGCGACGCAAAGCTTTGCACGCGTTCAATGTAATGAAAGCGCAAATCAGAACTGCATCCGGATCATCAATGCATTGGCCAGCGGCACACCGCGCACCATGACGGTCTGGCGTGCCATCACCGCAAACCCGTTGCGGGCAAAGAAGGCTTCGGCGCACAAACTCACGTGGGCCTGCACGCGCGGCTGGCGACGCTGCGCGGCCAGATTAAAAATGTGATTCATCAGGCGCTGCCCCACACCTTGCCGTGCGTGCGCCGCCGCCACGAAGAAGTGGTCGATGTAGCCGTTCACCTGTAGATCGGCATAGCCCACGGGTTGCCCATCGATCTCGGCCACGAAGGGCTCGATACGGCGGAT
>NZ_JAELUI010000079.1 GCF_016429285.1 Ralstonia sp. ASV6 | reverse complement strand
CTGTACTCTCGCCGCCGCGGCCGGCGTTCTATCGTCGTCATCGATTCATCGTCTCCACGATTGTCCATCGTGGGGACGATGCTCGTTTGCATCTGCCGATTCAAGATGGGGCGCCAGGACGCTTACGATGTCCCTGCTCATCGACCTGAGAAAGCAAGCCTCTGAGCGACGAGGCATCCTCTACTTGGTCGTCGTCACCCCATTGTTCGAGCTGTTCGGCAATCGCTTTGGCCATCCCGTAATAGTGTGCGTTGTTGTTGCTGGCCAGCTGTCGGGGGAATCCCTCGACATAGGCGGCACCGCCCAGCAGGATTGTGCTTTCAACCACATTACGCGCGAGCGACCCTGCGTCGGCCAGCATTCCTCTCTCAGCCAAGAGGATCGATGCTTCGAAGGACTGCACTGCACGGGCAAAAAGGGCTGCGGCCACCATCTCCCGATCGGAAGATCTACTCGGCGATAGCCTGGTAAGTATGTGTACTGCGCTCCGGTTGATGTCGCCGACAAGAGCGAACCATTCCGGCGTTGCGGCTCTGATGCCTTTGATCCAGGGTTGCAGTACGTCCTCGGAAAGGAAACCGTCTGGGAGTAGGTTCATGGAGAGATATGCTGCGCAACGCTGGCGCCCAATAGCGCATTGGCCAAAGAACTGAAGACGGTCTTCGGTTACAGGCAGGTGCGCACAAACGAAGGCGCTGCGGACTCCTCTGCCTGCAGGCGACCGTCGAGGGCATCCACGTATGACTTGGCGCCATCGAGCGCGAGGTCGAGGTCTTTAATCGCCAACGCGATGGCCGTAAGTCGGTCGTTGGCCTGCAGGGCACAGGTCACGGCACCGGCCGTACGAGCAGCCGGATCCTGTGCATCACCGACCATTGCCCGGTAGCGCTCGCATGCGTTGTCTCGCTGCTGCTCTACGTAGACGAAGCGGCTCACAGGCGAAGCAAGAAACACGAAGAGAAGGGTGCCGGCAGCAAGCAGCAGAAGGCTGCGCAGATCTGTAGCGTTCTTGTGATACAGCGACAGGCCAGCAATCACCATCACAATGGCCACAGCGCTCGTGAGCGCGCCAACAACAAAAAGCCACGTACGAAAACGTGGCCGGGTGAGGCGAAACCAAACCTGCTCATTGACAATGCGATCCAGGACAAAGCTGGACGGCGAAGGTAGGGACATCACTTGCCTTCGCGCATGGGCTCCTTGCTGGCCATGCGAAGCTTGAACATTAACGAGGCGTAGATATCCTCAGCATGCGGCCACTCCACTTCGCCGGAGCCTGAAACGTGCACACGCAGCGTGCACTCTTGCGCGACGAGCCGATTGGCTATCGCTGCTGCGGTGCTCTGGTCGAAGCCCATGATAGTGACTTGCGCAGGCGACTGAGCCAGGATGCTTTCCACAATGCCGTCGACGTTGTCCGGCAGAATGCCGTCAGCGGCAAACGAGGAAGGATGGAGGCAAAAATGATGTGAGGTGCTCATATGAAGTCCCCGCGCCTTGCACGTGGCGTGCAGCCCTGCGATGGCAGGCCGGATAGCGAGAGCATATCTCATAACGGCCCGATCGTACCCTTCTGAAGAGGGGGGGTAGGTATTTTTCGGCCAAATTCCACAATTTGAGTGGTTTGGCCGCCCGGGAGCTACCAATCGGCCTACTCCTTCGGCAGCTCCAGTGGAGGAGGTTTCTTCTCAGATCCGCAAGAATTCGCCTGGTCCCGGCAAAAAAAGCACAATCTTGTGCAACTGTTGGGAGCAAATTTAAGCGCATAAACACTGGGCCGATCCGCGAAGGTACGGCCCGCCGAGTGCGGCCGATTTGCGTATCAATCGACCAGGAACTCCTCCAGCTTCCTGCCGGCGTCCAGCGCTGCCTTCAGCCAAGCCGGGCGCGGGCCGCGGCCAACCCAAACGCTCGTGCCATCCGAATAGTGCTTGGCCGCCTTTCTCACGGCTGCTGGTTGTCCTGGCTTCAGACCAAGGTCAGCTGCGGTGAGCTCGAATTCAGCGATCTGCTCGCGGATCTCTTTGATGGCCTTGGAACGCTCCTCCGCTCGCAAAGCGTCGGCTTGAGCTTGCAGCTCTTTGATCTTCTTCAACAACTCGGGATAGCTGGGCATGCGGGTGTCATTCTGGGTGTGTGCGCCTGAGAGAAGACAGCAGGCTCGTGTAGGCGCGGTTCCACGGGCCTCGACAGTGATTACCGTTCTGCGCGTACCTTGATGCCGGCCGCTTTCAGGGCGCGGCGTCCATAGCGTTCCCCGCGGCCTGCATAAACTGCTTGCTCGTCGTCACTCGGTGGAACTGCCTTACCAGGAGCAGAAGCGCCGGAGGCCCAGGCCTGCGAGATCAGTTCCAGCAACTGGTCGGCATCCAGAGGCAGTGCGGCTTCGAGGGCCGCCTGGGTCCGGGCGATTTCGGCATCTTGTACGCGGCCGCGTTCACGCGCGCTCTCAAGCTGGCCACGAAGCAGCGCAATCTCTTCGTCGCGCTGGCCAACAGCGCGCTGCAGATCTTTGACCTGTTGCTGCAAGGCGCGCTCGCTGCCGCGGAGCGTACCCATTTCTGCGGAGATGTCACGTGCCCGGTCGGCCAGCTCACGCTCTCTGCTAAGCGATGCTTCAAGGTCGGCTTGGAGCTTTTCGGCACGCGCCACGATCGCTCGGCCCTCTGTTCTCAATCCGTCGATCTCCAGCGCCTGGCGCCTCTGTTCGCGCGCAGCTGCTTCCAAGTCTGAGGCGCGGGCCTTTTCCTCGGCACTGAGTTGAGCTCGCAAGCCGGAGGCTTCCTGCCGCGCCTGGCTCAGCAGATCCTGCATGCGCTCCATTTCGCGCTCATGGCGTTGCCGAGCCTCATCGAGCTCGATGCGCATACGATCGCGATCGGCGGAGAGCGTCTCAAACGCTGTTGCAGACTCGCGCTGCGCAGCCCGGGCCCGCTCTGCATCCAATGCGGCTTCCTGGGCTTGATCCTGTGCAGTTTTGAGTTGCGCTTCCGCGGCAGACTGAAGCTCTTCGCGCTCGACGTTTAACTCGTCGCGTGCGCAAACCTGCAGCTCCTCGTAGAGGTGGAGGAGTAGTCCTGCAGCCTTTTCGGGCACACCTGGCAAGGTGGCCGTGCTTTCGATCCGCTCCCCCAGCTTTTTCCAGCAGGTTTTGAGCGTCTCGTTGATGACGGCCCGGTCCCGGCTACCGTATCCGTTTTCGGCCAGCCAGGCGCAGATCTTGTCCACCGTGGGAGCCGTGCCTCTGGCCAGCACCTTCCAGAAAGCGTCTTCGGTGAGGATTCGTGTTTGATCTTTTCGTTTCACGCGGTTGGATCCAGATCCGTTGTGAAGTGACTTCCCATTATCGCGGGATTTCACAGACTGACGAAGCATCAATGGAAGTTGGCTTCGTCATTTCTTCGGGCACGTCGAAGAGCATCAGCCTACCGTTAAGCGGCACAAATGGAATCGGACTGGCATCATGGATCACGAAGCCGTAGCAGCCGTCCATGTGCCAAGCCGATGTTCTCTGCCGTGCAGGTACGCAGTCGACGATGGACGCGATACCGACAAGGCCGCCACGCTGCAACTGCGCAAACTCAGGCAACTTGACGGACCGCAGATGCTCGGAAGAACTTAAGTGCAAGAAGTCTTCGACATCCTCGTACTCGCGTCGGGTCATACCCTTGGCAGCATGGATCAGTGTCGGCCCGCGGTGCGCGGTGTACCAGGTGCGGTTCTCGATATCCTTGATGGCACCGTGAGCCAGCGCATCGAGACGTTGTTGGCCTGTCAAATCGGGACGGACGATGAGCCAGGCCCAAGGCTGACGGATGGACAGCGCTTTCATGCGATACGCCCCTCGGCAGCCTGGGCTTTGCCGTTTTCCGCTCGATTCGACAGCATCCAGTCCACCGCCTCTTCTGGTTTGCCGAGCTCGCCAGTGATGCGCCGTCGGTAGTTCATCGCCCCGGCTTGTTTCCACGTGATCTCCACCGCGCCAGCAGCGACGGCCAAGGCTCGCTTGGACATTGCAATGTCGTAGTGGCTGTCGTGCTTGGGCGGAGCCTGGTACCAGCTCCGCTTCATGCCGATTCGCGCGGCCATCGCATGGAGTTCTTCGTCCGTATCGGCCAACATGTGACACATCTTGTAGACGCGGCCGTTGCCGGCTTTGAACTCGCCCATTGGCGTCTTGTGCATGTCGTCGACATAAACCGTCATGGCCTCACCTCGGGAAACGCATTGTGCAAAACACCATCGAGGAGGCGCCCCGACGCTTTCTTGCCCAACTTGTGCAAGACGGTAACGGGAAAATCCCCAGCATCGCGTGCCCGCGCCATATCGCCGCCGTTGCGCAGTAGTCGGCCATGGCGATCGACACAAATGCCTCCATTGACCCACGTGGGTGCCTTATTCACCCACTGTTGGAACGACTCGAATTGCCGGAACACGGGCTCGCCGGTGCTCATGTGAACGGCGGCGGTGCCCCACTTGCCCCATTGCTTGAGCATGAAGGCAACACCAGCGGCCTCGCACTGGTCACGCAGGCTGCGTGGCCAGTCGGGGTGCATGTAGCGCGCGTCATGACCGCTTTCACCGCCAACGATGACCCAATCGATACGCCGCGGGCCCGTAAGCGCGTCGAAGCGATCGTGGTCAGTCGAATAACCGAGCGCACGGTGATGGTTTCCGATGGGAAGATTCCGCAGTGTTACCGGTCCAAGCAGCGGTTCCATCGACACAAAGCGCACGCGTGCCGGCACGGCCAGCACCTTCGGAACGTCGCGGTCGGCTTCCTCCTGGTTGACGATCGTCGCACCGATGAAGACATTGCTGGGTGCCTTGCCAAGCAGAACCCAATCCGCGAGCCAATTCCGCAGCGCTTCCCTGGAATGAGGGGGGCCGTCCTCGTGCCAGTCCGGCAGCGCTTCGATGTAGTGGATCGCCGCCTCAATACGGGACGTGAAATTGCCGATTCGCTTACTCAGCAGCAACCAATCCAGATTCGTCGTCAGCCTGATCGTGTCGAGCAGATCTACCAGCCACTCAACCGGTACGGCGTTGTCCAGCCAGTCGCCCAGGCTTTCGCAGAAGACCCGCTGCCGGCGGCCGTTCTCGGCGAAGAAGCGATCGTGGTTGGCATTCCAGCGCAGCGGCTTGCGCCGATTGGCGTCGCTAGTACGCCGACGGGGGGCACCAGGCCCCCAGTTGACGGCCGTGCCGCCGGCAAAGCGCGCGTTGAGCGCTTCTGCATAGCAGCGATCGCATCCAAGCCCAACCTTTTGGCAGCCCTCCCACTCGTTATGCGTGTGATCGGCCCACTCGATATCGGTGTTTTCCATTCAAGATATCCAGTTCAGTGTCCGTGGCGACCAGTCACCAGGGTTCGCACGTTTGAAACAAGCTCGCTGGCTTTGCTTGCTAACGTCTGAAGTGTGGGTTGCTCCCCCTGATCGATCTGACTCTTCGGAACGAAGACTTGCAGCTCACTGGTGTAGGGCAACATCAAGGGGTGGGAGGGCGTACCGTCTGCCAGCACGCGAAGTGCGTGCAGTGGGATGTCGCGACGCACCAGGTCGTTGATCAGCTCAGCGGCTTCCCAGCGGCCCCGTGCATTCGCGCCCCAGGCAAGCACGACCTTGCCACCATCACGAACCGTCTCGGCGATCGCGCGCGCGACGTGGTGCGCGTTCATCGGCCCCGTGCGCCAGCCTGATGCTTTGAGAACCCGCGGCGAGGTCGCACGGAACGCAAAGAGGTTGACCACCTCAATGGCGGGGAAGCCCAGTAACTTCGCGAAGCCGACGCATTTGAGGATCGTTTTGTCATCGACATTCGCGTCAGCAGTAGACGGATTCAGCATGATGAAGAGGAGGGCAGGGCCGAGTCCCCAACGGCGTCCAAGGCGGTACCGGAACGTGCCGCATTCCGAAAGGGTTGCTGTCTTCTCCATCATTGCTCCATGCTCTTCTGCGGGTCTTCACCGACTGCCGGCGGGGCCGATTCCGTGCGGGCCGATTGTGTGGGCAGGCTGGCCAGCGCTCGAATAGCTTCTTCGCACTGGCTGGCGCCGTCTGCCATACCTTCGACATGCGGGTTGCCGCGAGAGGGATCATCGGGCGGACTGCGCTTGTAAGCGTCCCAGTGCTTTTCGTGGACCGCTTCGCAGACCTTAGCGGCATCCAGCAATCCGCGGTGGTATTCGTCGACGGGCTGCTGCCCATTGATCGAGCTCTGGTCGTGCTCAAGCGACCCTGGCTTCCGAGCCAGGCGCGCCTTCAGGTGTGTTCGGGCTTGATCAGGGGTTTTGGCCCAGATCTGGCATAACCCGATCATTGCGTTACGCCAGGCGTCGCGCTCCATGATCGCGTGGAGGAGGGGGGCGTTTCCCTGCCCGTTGTCAGATCACGGATTGGGATCCGCCTTGCCAGCCGTCACCGCGCTGATGGCTTCACTGACGATCGCGACAACCTTGTCTGCATCGCCGTTGATCGCCAAGATCCTGGCGATCTCGCGCAGCCCATCTTCGAGGGCGGTTGTCCCTGCCGTCGGTCCGAAAACCTCTTTGGAGCGATAGCCGCTGCTTGCAGTGAACTTAACCTCCACGCTTGCTTGAATGACTTTGCTCATTGCGGATTCCCAGAATGGATGACGGAAGCGGTGGGTGCAATGCTCTTGCCAGCCGTGGAGATGAGCTCCGACGCGTCGAAGGAAGCAACTTCAATCAACTCGGGGCGAACGTGGACCGGGGCCCCTCCCTCGATCCATTCACCACGGTCGTGATCGTAGTGCTCGGACCGGAAATATCCGTCTGCGTCGGGCTCGGCAAGGGTGTAGCTGTCGAATGGGCCGCCGTACGTCGGCACGTAGCCGAGCTCAGGGTGATCCATCCACATGAGGAACGGTTTCCCGGTCACCGGGCAGACGTCGGGGCACCATCGGCCTTCCTTCATATCGCGCGGTTTGGTGCTGACCTGAGGATTGGCAGAACCCGCCGGGGCAAGCCGCTGGACTTCGTCGGCCCACGCATCGAGTTCAGCGACGTGCTGCTCAATGCCTGGCAAGGCTTCGCCTTCAGTACGGAGGGTGTGGCTTCGTTGACGCAGAAACGCGACGAGTTTGGTAAGCATGTGTCTTCTCACTTTCTTTTGGTGATCAGGCTGAAAGCCGCAGCTGCAGCTTTCAGGGGCACTTGGTCTCTTGCTCGGCGCTCAAAGCCGTGTCGCAAACATCCGCAGGCGGAACGTCGCAGGACGTCTCTACCTTGCGACCGCAGAACTGGCAGTGCTCTAAATCGGTCGCCTCGGTGGGCGATACTGCCGCGTATGTTTCGACCTCTACCCGCTCTTGCGTTGACGCAGCGAGCCAACGATCGATTTCCTTCAGCCGCGCCCGTGCGTCTGCGGAATAGGCCGGATCGAATCCACCTGCGTAGAAGATCACCTTCTGGCAGGCGTCAAGGTCGCGATGGACCGCCTTCAGCCTGTCCGTCGGCACCAGCACATATCCGGACGGCAATCCCTGAGATGGGGCTAGCTTCGCAGTGAGATCCGGCGCCGGCTCTTGTTGCCATTGGGTTGCAGATGCTGAGATGCGAGCCAGGGTCTCGCGCCAGCGCACCAGTGACTCATGGAGCGATGGCGTGTAGTCAGCCATTACCCGGTAGCCCGGAGCATCTTGGGTTCCTTCCCGCATACCGCGCAGGAAATCCGCCCCCCGCCCTGCAGGCAGGAAGGGCTCGATAACATGCTCGAAATCATCTTGGGTGAGACTAGCGACCTGTGTGGCAATTTTGGTGGCCGCCTCAAAACGGTTGTCGACTACGTATGGCGTTCCATCCAGCCGGCGGACGTCGCGCAACAGCCTTGCGTTGGGAACGCCATTGCGATCACGCACGCGAATAGAGACTCGTTGAAGCGTCGCGTCTCCGCAATGACTTGGCCATGCGAAATAGCCAACGACGGTGTGTGTTACCCATTTGTCCAAGCTAGCGAGATGAATCTGCACATCCGTGCCAACTAGCGGGAGAACATCGTCAGGCTCGGGTTTCAGCTGCGGCAGTTGCCCCGCTAGGGACAGCTGGAGCCAGCTCTTCGCGCGCTGATTGATCCAGGCATAGTCTTGGGGAGAGGGACCATCCCTGAAGTTTGCGTCCACCCATCCTTCATCCTCGAAGCACCAGCGTGCCACCACCGGCAAAAAGTCATCGCCGTCATGCAGGAGCACAGGTACGCTGTATTGCTCACCGTAGAAATCCAGATTCTCAGCGTGAGGGATGTCGGGGATCGTTTTATAGACTGCGATCATGCTGCCTCCGTTTCTGCTTGCTTCGCAGCGACCTTGGTTGCGTCGTAACGCTGAATCGCCCACGCGATGGCGTAGCAGTTCCACAGGAAGTTGAAGTCGTACTCGGTGCAGTCGACTTCCCAAAAGTCATCAAAGAAGTTCTGGAACGCGTCTTTTGCCTCGTCCTCGATCCACACCGAGAAATTGCTCAGCAGCTGGTAGTTGCGGCTGGCGTCAAAAGGGTCCGTCTCGTGATCAAGTAAGTTCCTGATGGCCGCCCAAATTGCCCACCGATGGACGCGGTTCTCTTCGTACCAACGCGAGGCCGTGTATCGGCGGAACCAGCTCACGACCTGCCGCTTGAACTCGTCGATGCTGAATTTCTTGGCGGAGCCGCGCTCACCGCAGTTGCTATCGACCGCGATGATCTTCTCCTTCCAGTACTGCGGGTTGATGTGGAGCACTCCCGGCTTCAAACGCTCGGGCTTGGTTCGAAAGAAATCGAACATGTCCACGACACGCGTGAACATGTTCGCACCGCAGTCGCCACGAATTGCGAGCGCGCCTGGCCAGGTCAGAATTTCGAACCAGTAGTCGCTGGTCCCAGGCTTCTTGAAGATGAGGTGCCGATTGACGCCGTCATCCCGAACGATGTTCATTTGATGCCCGGCGACGTCTCGCTCGAACCGCTGTTGATTGCAAGTCATCTTCAAGCTCCTCATTTTTTGAATGCTCAGCGTTGCTTGGCCAACCCGGTCTGCTCAGCGCCGGCAGCGGTCGCTTTGCAACGCCACAGCTCTCGCTCACTTTCAGGAAGGGTTACCCAAGCCACGCTGTTGATTGCGGCGTCCTTGAGATAGAGGGTGTGCCCAGCGCGTTCCCGCGCATTCCACTCACCTGTCGTCCTCAATGGCAGGAGGGCTTGGTCGTGGTTTTCGGGGTGTAGGAGCCAGGCACCAAATGCCGTGAGGCTGTATCGTCCGAACCCGTGGCTTTGCACGGCGCCAAGCGCGGCAAGCCGCTTCATCGTGTCTTTATCGACGGTATACCCGTCGCCGTCCTCCACCTGCGCATGGAAACGCGCCAGATCGGAGAGGTCGCGCGTCTGTAGTAAGCGCATGGCGAGTGGCTGCAGGTCAGCAAGAGTCTCGTGGGTATGGCAGGCAGCGGTAGTTGCCACGCAGCCGACTTGATCGAGGGGATCAGTCATTGCTTTGGCCCTCCTGCTGAGAGGGGGCAGCGGCGAGCATGGCTGCGTAGATGTGCCGCGCCGGAGTCGCGTATCGCGTATTTCGCAGATCATTTCCAGCACGCACCATTTCGTCTGTTGGCTCAACAGGGACCAGCTTCCACCACTTCGCCGCGCCCGCCAGCTTGCTGAACTGGGCGGCGATGGAGCGAATTTGGGCGATCCGATCGCGGATGTTGGCAACCACGAGAGCGGCCATGTCGTCGCTCGGAACCGTTTTGATTCGCCCAATGAGATATTCGAGTTGGCCGTCCAGCGAGTCCACGTGCACATTCAGGCTGCTGGATTCCTCAACTTGAAAGGACTGGTTGTCGCACCAGTGCGTTCCAACGTGTTCACTAGACGGTTGACCGCAACGTTCGCACGCGCACTCCTCCCCCACCGGCTCGGCCTGCACAACAGCACGCTTGGCGGCAAGGCAAACAAGCGCATAGCCCACCGCGAATTTGTGCACGCTCAAGCGGTCATATAGCTCACCGAGTGTGCCGTGCTTGAGAACTGAGGCCGGCATGCGCTCGGGCAGTGGCACCAAACCATCTTCGCCCGGTGCGGGAACCACGAAAGACGGCGGCTCGGCCTGCTGCTGGGCGGCGCGAGTTGCACGTGCCCGCCATCCGGCCGAATAGAAACGCCAGTCGCGTGAGCCAATCGGACCGCGCTCGTAGTTGAATTCCGGCGAGTTATATGCGCTTTCAGCGGCCTCGCGCTCATCCCCCACCGGCTCGGCCTGCTGTTGCACTGCCGGAGTGGGCGCGGCGCCGAGCATGGCGGCGTAGATCACGTCCAGATTATTGTTGCCGGTGCGCTCCATATACTCGCGCGCAGCGCGTGCACCCGCTTTGCGCATCTCTACAGTGAGCTTCATCGGCATCGCCTTCCACCCCTCCGCCACGCCCGCACGCTGGCCGGTCTGGGCGGACGCAAACAAGCCTTTCGACTTCGGCGGATTCGCTGGCTCATTACGCGGCGTAGCATCGAGCAGGTCGGCCATCCATTCCTCCATCGCTTCTTCCGTCACCGTCTGCCCGATGCAATGGTCGGTCAGGTATTCCAGAAATCGCTTCAGCGATGACGGGTCGGCATGCTGCTGGGTGGCGAGGCGGTCCTGCGCATGGTTGGACAGCGCAATGGCACTGGCAACTCGCATGTTGGCTTGATTCAATGCGAGGCGAAGTCCAGCCATTTCGGTATGTAGCGTAAGGACTTCCCGCTCTACCTCGTGAGATGGCTTGCTAACCCAGCGGACGAACGAACTGTGCGCCTCCATTCGTGCTGCGTCCGCAGCGCTTTCTGCCAGCATCAGTACAGTGGTGCTCGGCATAGACGACGATTCGAACTCGCCGACTCGCCAACTCAATGCTGCCTGGCTGTCTTTCGTGGTACTCATGGGCATCTCCTCTCTCGGATCTGAAAAGGTCTGCGTTCAGGTCACTTCACCTGAATGAAAGGCAACGCACCCTGGCCGGAGTACTGCGGCAGCTGCCCATTCCACTTCTTGATCGCCTCGCGCTGGTTCTCGATTTCACGCAGCTTCAGCAACTCGGGCGTGATCTGTTCTTTCTGCGCGCGCAGAGATGCGGCCTCTGCCTGCGCCATCGCAACGCGCTGCTCGGCTTCCACCCGAATACGGTCAAGATCGCGATCGGCCTTGAGCTTCAACTGCTCCGCGGTGGTCTTGGCTTCAATTGCCTCGTCGAAGGACTTGGAGAATCGGAAGTTGATAATGCTGAACTCGTCGACCGCGAGGCCGTGCCGAGTCATGCGGTCGCGAAGCTGGTCAACGATCGCCATGCTGACGTCTGCACGCTTTGCGATGAGCTCCTCCGCTGTGTAGCGGGCGGTCACGCTCTTCATGGCCTCAGCCACTGAGGGCGCAATGATGCGGTTCTCGGGATCATTTCCGAGATCACGGAATACGGTGACTGCGGCTTCCGGCTTGACGTGATAGTTCAGCGCAATCGTCATGTGGACGGATTGCAGGTCCCGCGATGCAGCGTCGCCTTGAATTTCCGCCTTCATGGTCGACACGTTGACAAGGTGCATCGTGTCGCTGATCGGCGTGCGCCAGTGAATGCCTTCGCTATACGCCGTGTCGCTCGGCTTGCCGAAGGTTGTGATGACGCCTCGGTGGCCTGCAGGGACGGTGGCGATGGGCGCAAGTGCCCAAAGCAGCAGAATGGCGGCCACACTGAGTGCCGCGTAGCCAGCGAATTTCGCTTCCTTATTACCCATACTTCCCTCTGATGTCGTTGTTGTGTGAATGAGTGGTGGCCAGCCCAGCGCTGGGCTGGCCTCAGGCTTCTTCGGCGATCAAGTCGCCCTGCTTTGCGGCGGCCGCATCGTTTTCCGCTTTGGCGGCCAGCTTCTTGCGTTCGTCGTCAATGCTTGCGCCAGCTTTGAGGAGGTCTAGGAGGAGGGCGGCATCGACCTCGACTTTCTTACCGGTTGCCTGTTCGGGGGAGAGCTTTTCCAGCTCCGCCAGCTGGCGGCGAGTGGACGAATCCAAGGCAGCATGGAACGACTCGATCGTGGTGATCGCCGTGTTCACGAGCTTGCGCGGCAGTGAACGGCCTTTCATCACACTGGTCGTCAGACGCGTCTTTCCGGATTCTTCTGCTTTTGCGAGATTCTTTTGCAGGTAGTCGAAAGCGTCGCCGTCCGGATGCGACTTGATCGCGTCGAGCGCGACGTGAGCGCCAACCTTGCCCTTGACGATGAGATCGTGAATGCGTTCGTCCGCATCGGCGAGTTTGAGCAGCTCCCGGACACTCACGGCTGTGCGGCCGAGTTCGGCCGCGATCTCCTTGACGGACATGGGCTCGGAGCCATCGATGCCGTCGCGGAGCTCCTTCATCTTGAGGCCGACTTCCAGTGGGTTCGGATTTTTCCCCTGACCGCAGCGGAGCATCGTCAGCGCAAGATGCCGCGCTTCCTTCACCGACTCGGTGACGACGTCGACCAGGAAGCGGTCATCGATCTTGCCGGCCGCCTTGGCTTTGAGTAGGGCGCGCAGTGACATGTTGCCGTCGATGACCGTGATGCGATCGTTTTCGTCGACCACCACCTTCATGTCATGCGTGCACAGGCTGGATCCCTTCCGCATTTGCATGCTGCCGAAGCGATGGCCTTCTTCTGTGGATTCTTCGAGGTCGGTCTCGAACTGCTTGCAGAGAGAGGCGTAGATCGCGTCCACGTGATCGCGGTTTTCCCGCATGTCCAAGCGCAGGTTGCGCTCGTTCCCATTCAGCATGCCCAGCGGCACGCGGTACTTGTCCACCTTCTTGATCTGGCCGTCCGCGGCCATCTTCTTCATCGACATTTTTGGCTCCCAGTTGCATCGGAAAGTGTAGTTGATGCCGTGCTTGATACAAAAAAGAATCTTTTTTTGTCTCGTCTTTGGCACAGTCTAGGAGGTGCACATGTGCATAGTCAAGAGAAATATACGTGCATATATGCTTATTTTTATCTTGCTGTTGATGATTAGCGTGATTATCATAAAAACAAGCTTGTACCGTATGGCGCACATCTGGATCCTCGGTTGTCGGCGCCTACGGGCCTCTCAGGAGCCCCTCAATGATCAACGCCACGCCAAAGGCCGGACCTCGCCAGACGCTCAGCCGCCTGCTGCGCGCTGTCGATGCTGCGCCCGCTGGTAAGCAGCCGGAGTTGCAGGCGGCGCTGGAACGCGCCGCGGCGAAGTCCGGGAAGACCGTTGCCCAGCTCCGCGAATTTGCATTTGGGCCGCGCCAATACGATTTCAACGGACTGGCGGGCTGCGTGATTCAAAGTCGCAGCCGGATTACGGGAACGCTTGCTGGCCTGTATCAGGCTGACCAGGCCGGGTTGGATCCAGACGCCGGTCCTTGGGCCACGGTCTGCGAAGATCATTCAACCTGCATCAATCACGACACGTTGCGCCTTGCCCGCGCACATCTTCCGGATCCGTCCATGTGGTGTGACGACTGCCGCGAAAAGCTGACAAGCGCACCTGCCAAGACGGCATAGCCGGATACCTCACGTATTGAGACGAAAATGAACTCCCTGGTTGACCCACAGAAAATCGACAAGATCGAACGCTTCCAGACCCTTCAATCCGGCCAGTACTGGCGCGCGATGCAGACCATTCACGAGGAAGGCATCGAAGTGGGTACGGTTCTACTGATTCAGTCGATCCGATGGGTCGACAACGCACCGCACACCATCATCCTTCGCCCCCACCCCACCAAGTACGGCAAGCGGGTGACGCTGCTTATCCCGCAAGAGGATGGCACAACGAACGAGGTCTGGTTCGAATACGATGAGCACCGCTTCTTGTTGTCGGACTTCCTGAGCAAATTCGAATTCGAGCCGGACTATCAGCGGATTCGGGCGGAAGAAGTGCGTCAGGTCCAGGGCCGAATCAACGCGCTTCAGGCCGAGCTCCTGGACGCCCAGAGCAATCCGAGCATCCTGGCCTCAGTGGTGGCAGCCGAATTGGGTGCTGCGGCCGCGGCTCTCCCCGCCCCGGCTGCATCCAGCGATGTTGCACAGCCTACCGCCGAGGAACGCGCGGCCACACTTGCGCCGCTGGCTTCGGGCTCGTTGGCGACTGCAATCGATCGCGGCATTTCGGCTGAAGGCATCGCACTGATGAAGGAAGCCGCTAGCCGCGAACATCAGATCGCCACGATCAAGGCAAACTGGATCCAGGGTAAGACCTCCGAAATCGCTGAGACAATCTCGGCGATGACGCCGTTCTACTCGGAACAGGCCGCCGCCGCCCTAGCCCAGACCGAGGATGTGCGTACCTACGTGGCTAAGCTGCTGGAGGGCATCGAGTCGCTGGATCTCTACGTCGGCAAAGACGTCGACGTCTTCACGATTCGCGAGGGCGAGCATGCGCCGAAGGATGCCCCCCTCACCTTCGTTCAGCGCAAGCTGATGCTGGATGAGGAGCTGGCGGTCTGGACTGACATCGACGAATGGTTCGACTTTGCCAAGGTGGATCTGTTCTTTGATGCCATCCGCAAACACGACGGACTGATCAACCAGATCTTCCCCACAGAGCGCTGTGTGCTGGTGATGGCCACCACACGTCGTTACATCGACTACGGTGATACCTGGGTAAATAGCGCCCGGAACAGTGAGAACAGGAATGTGTTTCTGTTGGTTCGCGACGGAATGAACATCCATCGCGTTTTCTCCCCCGTGGAGAGCCATCTGCGCACTGCCCGCCTGTTTCCGTCGAAGGACGACCAGGATCGCATTTTCCGTGGGTTCGATGGGACAGACATCAAGTTCGAGGATGTCACGTACACCGACAGGCTGGCCGACCACGAACGTTTCGCCTTGCACTTCAAACGCTTCCTGCTTCTTGCTTGCGGCCTTGATCATCGCCTGAAGCTCTTTGGTGAGTTCTACGATGGACCTCCATCGCTGCACTTCGTATCGCTCGAATTCCAGCACAAGCACTGCCGCTTCCTGCACGATGACGCCGGCAGTAATATGCTGCCGACCGAGAATCGGGCGCCACTTGCAAAGTGGATCGAGGAGAAAAACAGCTACCTTCGTTCTGGCAGCCGCGTGCTGTCGAATTGGGAGGAAGTGATGAATCCGACCACCGCACCTGCGGCTTGCAAGGTAGACAATCACTCGCGGCGCGGTTTCGAGCGCAGATACACCCCACGAGAGCAGATGGGCACGGCCATCGCATATCGAGATAGCAAGTCCATCTGTGTCGATGTTGAGGTCTCTGGGTACTCCTATAGCACCGGTCATACTCGCTCGTTCAACTGCAAGGTGAATCTGTCGAAGTTCAAGAATGGCCATTGGGACTACACGGATCAACCGTACCTTTGCCTCGACGCAGTCCACCCGGACGAGCTGTACTGGTACATCCGCAATCGTGATACCCGGCAGAACCATATTCACTACATCCGGTTCTTCAAGCGAGCGCTCAAGTTGATTGAGCATGAACGCAAAGAAGAACGCGGCGCTCGCGCGCAGATGAAACAAGCCCTTCTGGACGGGAAGATTACCCAGGAGCACGAGTGTGACGCCATCATCGACCAAGCGGTGATCGCATGGCGAGCTGCTAACCGTGGCCGCTCACTGCCGGGGGTTGAGGGCGATATTGCCGGTAAGGACTGGAAGGCTCTGCTTGACCAGCTTTACATGCTTGCTGGCGAAGGCAAGCGCCGTATTGCTGAAATCGAGGCATTCTCGCTTGCCGGAGGCCGGCTGCCACTTCGATTGGTTCTTTCCGGAGCCGCCAAAATGGTCGTTTATGAAGCGCCACGTGCTGAAGAGCGAGATGACCGCCTTGAATCGCACGTGTGGGTTCACCGAGTGCAAGTGGAGCGCACCAAAGACAGACTCATCGAAACTTCCCGTCGTTGGGCAACGCTCCCCAAGCAGGCTGCAGCAGAGACCACAGTGCATCAATGGGAGGCTGCGGATGAGTGGAGCGGGAAAGAATCACTGTTCGGCACCATGGAGCGCAAAAGCAAGATCCTGGATCAGGCTAGTCACGTGATGGATGGCTTGAAACCCTACATTCATCAAATGGACGAGGACCAGCACAAGACCGAGCTTGCACGTTGGCAATCGATCCGACGAGAGATTCTGCAAGGAACAGACTACGTCCAGAATCCTGCGCTGGCAATCCCTTTCGGCGTAGCCTATTTCGAGAACATCGGGGAACTTCGGTTCCTCTGCATTGGATCTGCCGATCCAGAAGCGCTCCTGTATCGACTGGCCCCCAGCGACGTGGCCGCTAGCGATGTCCGTCATGAGTTTGCTCGACCGTACGCCGACAAAGTGCACGCGAGGACGCACATGGACAATGCGCTCGCGCAGCACACAAACTGGAGGCTCCTGGAGGTTTCAATTTCGCAGGGAGCCTGGCGCTACAGCCCATACGTGCACCATCGCTTGGGCGTAGATGTGCAGCCCCTGCACGGCTGCCCTAAAGTCAACCCCCTGTTGGGCGAATGGTTCGCCAACTGGAGCAAGCGTCCGGAAGGCCGCGTGAAGTTCTGGCTGTCAGACGATGTGGTCGATGAAAGTGGCGACCTCATCCTTGACCAGTTGATCGGCAACAAGCTTCCTGAAGACTATGAACCGGTTGACGTCGTCGATATTCAACTGCACTCGCACAAAGATGAAATCGTGCCAGCCTACGGTCGATGGTTCGACATTTGCAAGGAAGAATCTGAAGAGGGGAAGCGGCTGCATTTTTCCGACCGCACCGACAAACTACTCGGGGCTCGTCGTAAGGAATTCGGATGTGGAAGCGCTACCCATCCGATGCTCTCCCCAGGCCAAGCGCGAAACTTCATCGCCCAGCGAGTGAAGGCCGAATTTGGCACAGGCTATCATGCGGTTCGCTCAACGGAAATCCCCAATGCGCCCGAGCCCCCGGCAGGCGTCGAGCGCTGGTACGTGATCCCTGCGGTGCCAGGCCAATAACCCACTGTCGACAATTGAAATCCCAGGGCACCATCCGGTGGTTACCCCCTATATCATGATCCACGAATCCGCCATTCAAGTCGCCGGCAACTGGATGATCTGCGAATTCGAAACACTTCGCAGCGACTTCATCAGGATCATTTCGCTGGGCTCAGTCGAAATGTGCGACCTGCCCGCAGACGCAAAACGAGCGCGGGCAGCCAGGCTCTCACTGCAGGAAGCGGGCGAGGTGTTCTTCGACGCGATTCCTCCTGGGCGAAAGCTTGTCGTGCTTCACCAAGACCGTGACTGCAGCCCACAGAACTGGCGCCGTACTCAGCTGCTCAAGCGGGATCTCCTCGCGGCGGCCAGCGCGTCGATCTCCCGTGGAGACGCGGTGCATGCCTGACATCGCTCTCATCGCACCGCTGCAGCTCGACGAGCTCGCAAAGCACGGCATCCCGGCAGAACTGGCGGGTGCCGACGGGATCAATCGCGCGCACAACATGCCCAAGCAGATTGCAGCAGAGACTGACTTGGAAGCAATCTTTGCTTGGCTGAACGAGTTCCCGGAGGGATCTTCGACTCGCCGCGCCTACCACAAGGAAGTCCAGCGTTTTTACGCCTGGGTGCTAGCGTTTTCTGGGAAGCCTCTTTCCTCCCTCATGCGAGAGGACCTGGAGAACTATCGGGCTTTCATGGCGGCACCTCCAGAGACGTGGTGCGCGCCGCGATACCACCGTAGAGGCACCGGGTTGTGGCGTCCCTTCGAAAAACCGCTCTCCCTCAAAAGTCAGGGGCAAGCAATCATCGTCATCAATGCCCTTTTCAGCTACCTCGTCGATGCGCATTACTTGGCGGGAAACCCGCTTGCCATCATGCGCAGGAAACGCAAAGGCGTAACAAAGCGCCAGCGCGGAGTCCCCAAATCTATTCCGCTGCACACGTTTGAACGCCTCGTTGAGGCGTTACAAAGCGAGTGCGAGCGGCTCAATGGTCTTGGATCAAAGCATGTAGAGATGGAGCGTATGTTGATGGTGATTCGTGTCTTGGGGAACACCGGCATGCGGCGTGGAGAACTGGCCACCGCGTTGGCGGGAGACATCTACCAGGTTCTCGACCCCCAGACTCGGAAAGGCAATTGGTTCATCACAGTCACTGGTAAAGGCGATGTGACGGATCAGATCGCCTTCAATCCCGCGGCGGTTTCCGCTCTCCACCGTTACCAGCGAGTGATTGGCATTGATCCGCATCACGCGGATCCCAAGACCCCTCTCGTCGTACCCCTTGGGGTACATGGACTCTCAGCTGCCTATTCGGAGACGGTGACAGACCAGACCATCTATAACATCGTCCGCAAAGCCCTGCGCGTTGGCGCCAAGATCATCAAGGCGGACAGCCCTGCGGAAGCTTCGTTTCTGAGCAAGGCCACCCCGCACTACTTTCGGCATACCTTTGCCACGCTCATGAGCGATATGGGCTTCCCTCTGCCGCTCATCCAAAAGCAGCTGCGTCATGCTTCGATTGAAACGACCGTGATCTACACGGAAACAGAAAAACATCAGCTGTATCGTGCAGTTGCCACGCTAGCGCTGTAAACAGCTAGGCAGGGGGTCTCAGGTAGCATTGCACCTATAATGGCGAGTTGGTTCCTATTTGAATTACCCCTTTCTCATTCAGCACTACGACGTGGAAGTCCTTCGCGGCCTGCCTCATGCCGACAGTCGTGCGCCTTGTGCGCTGACGATCGGCAACTTTGACGGCGTGCACCGTGGCCATCAGTCTCTCTTGGCGCGTGCACGAGCGGCGGCTGACGCGCGCAGACTTCCGCTCACGGTGATGACGTTCGAGCCGCATCCACGCGAGTTCTTCACGCCGGACCGTGCGCCGACGCGTATTGCGCTCTTGCGCGACAAGCTGGAGAGCCTCCGCAACCACGGTGTTGACCGGGTTGTCGTAGAGCATTTCAACGCACATTTCGCGTCACAGTCGCCGAGCGATTTCGTTCGCCGCGTGCTCGTTGAAAGCCTGCATACCCGCTGGCTGCTGGTGGGCGATGATTTCCGTTTCGGCGCAAAGCGCGCGGGCGATTTCACCTATCTGCAGGCTGCAGGTGCGCAGTTTGGCTTCGAGGTCGAGCAGATGGGGGTAATTGCAGAAGGCGGAACACGCATCTCCAGCTCGGCGGTGCGCGCAGCGCTGGCCGCTGGTGACTTGGAGCAGGCCCGACGCCTTCTGGGCCATGGTTACGCCATCAGTGGCCATGTGCTTCATGGCCAGAAACTGGGGCGATCGCTCGGCTTCCCGACGCTGAACCTGCGGATCACGCACCACAAGCCTGCCGTACTGGGCATTTTCGTTGTCCAGGTGCACGGTCTGGCCGATACACCGTTGCCTGCAGTGGCTAGCATCGGTGTGCGCCCGACGGTCGACGACTCTGGCCGCGTGCTGCTCGAAACTCACGTCTTTGGCTACAACGAAAATGCTTACGGCAAGCTCATCCGCGTGGAATTCCTAAAGAAACTTCGCGACGAAGCTCGCTACGACTCCTTGGATGCGTTGCGTGACGCGATCGCTCGCGATTGTGTCGCTGCGCGTGAGCACTTCAGCCTGCCGGCGGCTGCCGATGACATCCCCGGCCGCGATTTCGCGACCTCGGCGACCGATCGAATTCGGTAGGCGACCTGAGCGGTTGCCCAGAACCAGTCGTTGCCACGAAGGCCGAAGCTGACGGCCTCGCCTGCCCCTGCAATTCGAATCCCCATAGACCTATGTCTGACACCAAGAAGCCCACGCCGGAGAAGAGCAAGTACCCGGTCAACCTGCTGGACACCCCCTTCCCCATGCGCGGCGATCTGCCCAAGCGCGAGCCGCAATGGGTCAAGCAGTGGCAGGACAAGCAGCTCTACAAGAAGATCCGCGCCGCGCGCAAAGGCGCGAAGAAGTTCATCCTGCACGACGGTCCGCCGTATGCGAACGGCGACCTGCACATCGGCCACGCGGTCAACAAGATCCTTAAGGACATGGTGATCAAGGCGCGCGGCCTGACGGGCCTGGACGCCGTCTACGTGCCGGGCTGGGACTGTCACGGCATGCCGATCGAAATCCAGATCGAAAAGCAATTCGGCAAGGGCCTGCCCGTCAAGGAAGTGCAGGAGAAGGCGCGTGCCTACGCCACCGGCCAGATTGCCCGCCAGAAGGTGGACTTTGAGCGCCTGGGCGTGCTGGGCGACTGGGCCGATCCGTACCTGACCATGAACTTCCGCAATGAAGCGGACGAGGTGCGCGCGCTGGGCAAGATCCTGGAAAAGGGCTACGTCTTCCGTGGCCTGAAGCCGGTCAACTGGTGCTTTGATTGCGGCTCGGCACTGGCCGAGGCCGAAGTGGAGTACGCAGACCGGACCGACCTGTCCATCGACGTCGGCTTCCCGTTTGCCGATATCGACGCACTGGCGAGCGCCTTCCACGTGGGCGCCGATGTGCTCAAGGCCAAGCAAGGCTGGATCGTGATCTGGACCACCACGCCGTGGACGATCCCCTCCAACCAGGCGCTGAACCTGCATCCGGAAATCGAATACGCGCTGGTCGACACCACGCGCGGCCTGGTGATCGTCGCCAAGGAGCGCGTCGAAGCCTGCCTGCAGAGCTGGAAGCTCGAAGGCACCGTGCTGGCCACGTGCGAAGGCGCAGCGCTCTCGGGCGTGCGCTTTCACCATCCGCTCGCCAAGATGGACGCCGGCTACGACCGCACCTCGCCCGTCTACCTGGGCGACTACGTGACCACCGATACCGGTACCGGCATCGTCCACTCCGCGCCCGCCTATGGCGTGGAGGACTTCCAGTCGTGCAAGGCGCACGGCATGGTCGACGCCGACATCATCAACCCGGTGATGGGCAACGGCGTGTATGCATCGACGCTGCCGCTGTTTGGCGGCCAACTGATCTGGGATGCCAACCCGAAGATCGTCGAGGTGCTGAAGGAATCCGGCAACCTGTTCGACGCACACAAGCACCCGCACAGTTACATGCACTGCTGGCGCCACAAGACGCCGATCATCTACCGCGCCACCTCGCAGTGGTTCGCGGGGATGGACGTGCAACCGAACGACGGCAACGCCACGCTGCGCGAAACGGCGCTGGCCGGCATCGACGCCACCGCGTTCTACCCGTCGTGGGGCAAGCAGCGCCTGCACAACATGATCGCCAACCGCCCGGACTGGACGCTCTCGCGCCAGCGCCAATGGGGCGTGCCGATGGCCTTCTTCGTGCACAAGGAAACCGGCGCACTGCACCCGCGCACGCCCGAGCTGCTGGAGCAAGTTGCCCAGCGCATCGAGAAAGATGGCATCGAAGCCTGGCAAACGCTCGACCCGCGCGAACTGCTGGGCGATGACGCCGACATGTACGAAAAGAACCGCGACACGCTCGACGTGTGGTTCGACTCGGGCACGACGCACTGGCACGTCATCCGCGGCTCGCACGCGGCAGACCTGTACGACGCCTCGGCTGATCTGCCCGACGGTCGCCTGGCTGACCTGTACCTGGAAGGCTCGGACCAGCACCGCGGCTGGTTCCACTCGTCGCTGCTGACGGCTTCGATGCTGTACGGCAAGCCGCCGTACAAGGGGCTGCTGACGCACGGCTTCACGGTGGATGGTGAAGGCCGCAAGATGTCGAAGTCGATCGGCAACACGATCGCGCCGCAGGAAATCGCCAACAAGATGGGCGCCGAGATCATCCGCCTGTGGGTGGCCTCGACCGACTACTCGGGCGAACTCGCCATCTCGGACGAGATCCTGAAGCGCGTGGTGGAAGGTTATCGCCGCATCCGCAACACGCTGCGCTTCCTGCTGGCCAATCTGACGGACTACGACCACGCCAAACACGCCCTGCCGACCGAGCAATGGCTCGAAATCGACCGCTACGCCGTGGCGATGACCGACGCGCTGCAGAAGGAAGTCTTGTCGCACTACGACGTGTACGAGTTCCACCCGGTGGTCGCCAAGCTGCAGACGTTCTGCTCGGAAGACCTGGGCGGCTTCTACCTCGACGTGCTGAAGGACCGCCTCTACACCACGGCGCCGGATTCCGTGGCACGCCGCTCGGCCCAGAACGCGCTGTACCACATCACCCAGGCGATGCTGCACTGGATGGCGCCGTTCCTGTCGTTCACGGCGGAAGAAGCATGGCAAGTCTTCGCGCACGGCACGGAGCACACCGACACCATCTTCACCAGCACCTATTACGACGCTCCGGTGCCGCAAGGCGCCAGCGCACTGCTGGAGAAGTGGGCCGCCATCCGCAACGTGCGTGGCGAAGTGACCAAGCAACTGGAAACGCTGCGCGTGGACGGCAAGATCGGCTCGTCGCTGCAGGCGGAAGTGACCGTCGCGGCCGGCGACACCGTGTACGACGCACTCGCCAGCCTCGGCGACGACCTGCGCTTCGTGCTGATCACGTCGGCGGCCAAGCTAGAGCGTGCGCCGGAAGGCGGCGATCTGCTCATCAGCGTGGTGCCGTCAACGCACGCCAAGTGCGAGCGCTGCTGGCACTACCGTGCCGACGTCGGCCATGACGCCGCACACCCGACACTGTGCAGCCGTTGCACCGACAACCTGTTCGGTGCGGGTGAACAACGGAGCGCTGCGTGATGGCGACAACTCGGGCGGCTCGTAACGGCGGCAACAACGGCAAGAGCAAAGCGGTCGGGCTGAAGAAAAGCGGCGGCGGCCACGGCGTGGGCCCATGGCTGGGCCTGGCCGTCATCTGGATCCTGCTGGACCAGCTGACCAAGGTTGCCATCAACAAGACGTTCACGTGGGGTGAATCCCGCCCCATCACCGGGTTCTTCAACCTGGTGCTGGCCTACAACAAGGGCGCGGCGTTCTCGTTCCTGGCGGCGGCGGGCGGCTGGCAACGCTGGTTCTTCACGGGCCTGGGTGTGGTGGCGGCGGCATTCATCATCTGGCTGCTCAAGCGGCACAGCGGCCAGAAGATGTTCTGCTTCGCGCTGGCGCTGATCCTGGGCGGCGCACTGGGCAACGTGATCGACCGCGTCGTCTACGGCCACGTGGTGGACTTTCTCGACTTCCACATGAACGGTTACCACTG
The DNA here is from genome assembly GCF_016429285.1 of Ralstonia sp. ASV6. Lineage (GTDB taxonomy): Bacteria > Pseudomonadota > Gammaproteobacteria > Burkholderiales > Burkholderiaceae > Ralstonia > Ralstonia flaminis. The sequence goes on along the minus strand of NZ_JAELUI010000079.1, from coordinate 3,645 downwards.
GCCCGCTTTCAACGTAGCGGACTGCGGGATCTGCATCGGCGCGGTGCTACTGATCATCGACGAACTGCGGCGCGTGCGTCGCTGAGGAAATGATCTGAAGGCGTTGTTATGGACGGCCTATGAGCGAGTTTGGACGCCTACAACTTTGCCCAAGGCCAATAGGATTGCTGCTTTCTGCAGGTATAGACGTTCTTTTGGACTAGTTACGGACGTCATTTGTGCGAATTGAGCGGTTAGAGATGCCTTTCTCTCGCTCAATACTCGATCCGGCCTATGGTTCAATTTATGCCACACTAGCTCTCCGTTTAACTCTCGCACTTCAAAGGAGCCCCCATTGGCAACCTACAAACAATTGCTCGAACAAAAGGCAAAACTTGAATCCCAACTCGAAGCCGCTCGCGACCATCACCGGCAGGAAGGATTGGAAAAGATTCACGCTTTGATGGAAGAGTACGATCTGTCCGCCGAAGACATCCTCGGCAAGCGCCGCGCCGCTCGTAAGACCGGCCCGGTGCCGGCGAAGTATCGCGATCCGAAGACTGGCGCGACATGGTCTGGCCGCGGCCGCGCACCCGCATGGATCGGCAAAAACCGCGACAAGTTCTTGATCGCTGAAGCGTAATTGCCGAACCAATCGCAATCGGATTCGCAGGGAGCTGCTTACATGTCGCCAGACGCATTCCGTTGTACGGAAGAGCAGTTTCTCTGCGATGCCGATGGCCCGGCGTTTTGGTTACGCCAGGACTTCAGCGATTACATCGTCGATATCGACACCTCGTTCGATCCCGATGAAGTCGAGCCTGTCCCGATGCAGGGAGACCACTACGGCTTTGCGGAAAGCGAGGACAGTGCGCTTCTACTTTTCCGCTCTGGCCCGAGCGAGCACTGGTTGAGCGCACAGGTGGTGGGATACTACAACCCACCTGGAGCAGTTTGCATCCACCAAGACCACCAAGGGCGCGGTCTTGGCGCCGAGTTGATCCTGTGGACTGCAGTCAATTTCGTCGGCGGCCCACCCACTGAAGGGCTGGACAAGCAAGCCTTCACAACGGCCGGTTACGCCGCGCACAAGGCTGCTTGGCGCCTTGGAGTAAAACGCGGCCTCATCCTGAATGAGAGCGCAGAAGCTGCGTTGGGAGAGCAAGCGTCTGATATGAGCTTGGGGCTCTGACAGCCGGCATCTCGCTACTTTCGCGGTGATTCGTCAGGAACTAACTTGGTCGGATCCAGTTCTGGAAGATCATACAGCTGGTGGCACGCCGCAAATACGTACGTCGCCCCTAAACTGTCGCCGACGGCCTTCCCCTTATCGGCAAAGCACTCCACACCGTTGGCATACTGTGCCAGGAACCCTCTGCCGGCCCCAGGCTCCGCCCGCGCGTAACGCGCGCAGTCTGAGAGCACTAGCTTCGCGGCAAGGGCGTTGGCAACGCCTGGCATCTTGTCAAGAATACAGCTATCGAAGGTCTCCGGCCCAAACCAGCCAGCTGAGCAGTTGATCGCAATCAGCAGCGTGCTCATGGCTGCGACAAGCTTCTTCATGGCAGCACCCATCAGGCACGGTCCTTTCTGCCCTGGTGCACGCCATATGCATAGATGGCGAGGCAAAGCAGCGCGACTTTGTCGAACCAGCGCGGCAAATAGTCGATCGCGTTCCACACAAACACCAGCGGTACCACGTAGAGAAGGACGAGCAGAAAAATACTACCGACCGGGATAGGGCCAATCCCGACGAGCTGGATCCTCTGTAGGTATCTTCTTGTGTAGCCGTCACCAGTGGGAGTTGTTTGCTTCGCTTGATTCTGATCCACGCAAATGCTCCCAAAATGTCGACTTGCTCACAAGGTTTAAAGACTCTTCTCAATACGAATCGACTGGACTTCTGCGTTGAGATCGCGAGCTGCTCCGACCCGGGCAACAATCGCTTCCACGTCCCCGGGCCCAAGCGAACCTTCACGCGCTAAGTCATCGATCAACTTTGCACCAGGGTAGCGAGCATAGTATGCGCCGCCACTCCAGTGCCAATAAAAATAGCGCGCCATCGCACCAATCAGCAGCATCGAAATGCCGGCGAAGATGTAAGTGCTGTTCATGTTATCCAACCACTCATTTCTATACGTGTCAGGCGATACCCCATCAAGGTGGCCACCCCTCGCAGACGGCTCGCCGAACACGATGAACCGCCCCGGTTAATGCCGGATCGCAACCTTCACGTTGAAGTTAGCAAGCAAGGCGGTCACATCCACGTCGGAGCAAGCCTCCTTCAGCCTGGTCAGGTCGGATCGGGCCATGACCACATTGACCTTCTGTGCGAATGCTTCCTCGAACCTTGCGCGCGCAAGCGCCTCACAGGCTTCTGCGCTGCCGTGATTCGCTTCTGCCGCGGCTGCTGTAGCAGCCTTCGCCGCCAGACCGAACGCGGTGACAGCCTCATCCCAGGTCAATCCTGAGCCCATCGTCTGCTGAAGGATTTGCGTTACCAGGGTGCTGATGTTTTCTTTCATGTTGGCCATCCCAAATTGAGGTATCCGAAAAACCTCGATGACATGCGTACCCGTCGACTCGACCGAATGTGCTCACCGCAAAAATAAACCAAAACGCTTCAGCATGCGACTGAGGGGGCTTGGGGACCGTGCGAACAGCGCTGGGTCTTTCAGCAAGGCATAAACGGTCTTGTTGTAGTTCGAATAGCTCAGGTCAAACGGGGCGCTGTATTGCTCACAAGCGTATTTCGCAACCGCTGCAGACCGTCTTTGACCCGCGTGGCAGTGCACGACAAGTTCAGTAATCTCTGGACGGGCGGCCAAGCTGGCGATGAATCTGCGCAGCACTTCAGCGCTACGCTGGCTGGGAAAGCCCTTCGCGTCAGCATCGAATTTGATGCCACGCGCGCGAAGCCGAGCAATCATTGCAGCGTCATACTCAGCATCGGAAAATTGGACACGCAAAAACGCGCCCCAGGTCTCAATCGAGGGGAGGTCGGCGAGATGCAAAGGTCCGGTGATCGAGATCATTGCCCCCTGAAGGTGCGGCGCAATTCGCATCGCTTCGGCCTCCGAAACGTAGCTCACCCTCATCATGCTAGGCGATATCCCATGAAGGTAGCCGCCTTTCTCAGACGTTGAACGAATGCATCAATGTCGACGTTGTCCATGCCAAGGGGCCAGCGGGTAGACAGAAAGAAGTGGGCGATAACATCAAGTGTCAAATCAGCCACCTCCGTGTCTCCCCACCCGTAGTCGGCCAACTTGCCTCGCTCGATCGGATAGAGCGACAAAATCGCCTGGAGTTGACTCGGATCCAGGGCAATGCCTGTCGCCTCAGACACGAAGTCCAGGGCCTCTGTGAGGGTCTCCTCCGAGGGGACCGCATTGACGTGCTTCAAGGCGAATTCCATGCGGCTTTTCTGCAAGTGCATCAGCCCCTGACCGGCATCGAAGTAGTGCTCTTCGCTCACGGCCATCAACTTCTCAGGTTCTTGAACCCACATCTAGAATTCCTTCCTTATGCGTAGCCGTCGATTGACGTGACCGGTATTCCGGTCCAGTTCTTATGAGAGGATTGAAGTTTATTGGATGGTGCCTGGTTGCTGTGCGGGCATCGGTGTTGGCCAGTGGGCGGCAGGTGCCGGCGGACGGTATCCAA
>NZ_JAELUI010000078.1 GCF_016429285.1 Ralstonia sp. ASV6 | reverse complement strand
CGGGCTCACGCGTGCGCTGGGCATCGAATATGCGGCGCGCGGTATCCGGGTGAATTCGATCTCGCCGGGGCTGATCCTCACGCCGATTGCCGAGGCCGGCTTTGCCGCCGCCCCCGATCCTGAAGCCGAACGCCGCCGCCAGGCTGAACTGCTGCCCTGCAAGCGCATCGGCGAGCCCGAAGAGGTGGCCTACACCGCGCTATTCCTTGCCTCTGACGAGGCGCGCTTTATTAACGCGACCGACATCCTGATCGATGGCGGCCGCTCGCAGCTCTATCACGAATGACCTGGACAACCCACCTTCCGCTGATCGCCATCCTGCGCGGCATCCGACCCGACGAGGTGCTTGCGCATACGCAGGCGCTGGTCGATGCGGGTTTTGATGCGATCGAGATTCCGCTCAACTCGCCCGATTGGGCGCAGAGCGTGCAACTGGCGGCGCGCGCCTTCGGTGACCACGCGCTGATCGGTGCCGGCACCGTGCTCAAGCCGGCCGACGTTGCGTTGATGGCGGCGGCCGGCGGCAAGCTGGTCGTCACCCCCAACACGAATGCGGATGTCATCCGCGCGGCCGCTGCACGCCAACTCGCCACGTGCATCGGCTGCATGACGGCCACCGAAGCCTTTGCCGCACTCGATGCAGGTGCCGAGGCGTTGAAGATCTTCCCCGCTGGCGCGCTGGGCCCTGGCTACGTGCGCGCACTCAAGGCCGTGCTGCCGCCCGAGGTGCCGGTGTTCGCCGTCGGCGGCATCACGCCGGAGAACCTCGCCGACTACCTTGCCGCCGGGTGCATCGGCGCCGGGCTCGGCAGCGATCTCTATCGCCCCGGCCAGTCCGTCGAGCGCACCGCTGAGCGCGCCCACGCCTTCGTCGCCGCTTACCGCTCCGTCCAATCCGACCGCACCGCCTAATCGCACCATCGATCCATGAAAATCACTCGCCTGACCACGTATCGTCTGCCTCCGCGCTGGATGTTCCTGAAAGTCGAAACCGACGAGGGCGTCACGGGCTGGGGCGAGCCCGTCATTGAAGGCCGTGCGCGCACGGTGGAAGCGGCGGTGCATGAACTGTCCGACTACCTCATCGGCCAAGACCCGAGCCGCATCAACGACCTCTGGCAGACCATGTACCGCGCTGGCTTCTACCGCGGCGGGCCGATCCTGATGAGCGCCATCGCCGGCATCGACCAGGCGCTGTGGGACATCAAGGGCAAGGTACTGGGCGTGCCGGTGTACGAACTGCTCGGCGGCCTCGTGCGCGACAAGATGCGTACCTATAGCTGGGTCGGCGGTGATCGCCCGGCCGATGTCATTGCCGGCATGAAGGCACTACAGGCCGGTGGTTTCGACCACTTCAAGCTCAACGGCTGCGAGGAGATGGGCATCATCGACACCGCCCGCGCGGTGGATGCGGCGGTGGCGAAGGTGGCGGAAATCCGCTCCGCCTTCGGCAACACGGTTGAGTTCGGGCTGGACTTCCACGGCCGTGTTTCTGCGCCGATGGCCAAGGTGCTCATCAAGGAATTGGAGCCGTACCGCCCGCTCTTCATCGAAGAACCCGTGCTGGCCGAGCAGGCCGAGAGCTACGCTCGCCTGGCCGCCCACACCCATCTGCCGATCGCTGCTGGCGAGCGCATGTTCTCGCGCTTCGACTTCAAGCGCGTGCTGGAAGCGGGCGGCGTGTCCATCCTGCAGCCCGATCTGTCGCACGCCGGCGGCATTACCGAATGCCTGAAGATCGCCGGAATGGCCGAGGCCTACGATGTGGCGCTAGCGCCGCACTGCCCACTTGGGCCCATCGCACTGGCCGCCTGCCTGCATATCGATTTCGTGAGCTGGAACGCCACGTTGCAGGAGCAGAGCATGGGCATCCACTACAACAAGGGCGCCGAATTGCTCGATTACGTGCGCAACAAGGCCGATTTTGCGCTGGAAGGCGGCTTTATCCGCCCGCCGCGCCTGCCCGGATTGGGCGTGGATATTGACGAAGCGCTGGTCATCGAGCGCAGCAAGGAGGCGCCCGACTGGCGCAACCCAGTGTGGCGCCACGCCGACGGTTCCATCGCGGAGTGGTAAGCCGGGCGCGGGAGGAAGGGCAGGGGCGGCTGCAGCCGGTTGCAACCATCGAAAACCGACCCAGCGGGGACATCCCCGTCTGGTAAAATCGCGGTTTTCCCGCCTTCTGCCCGCAGGTTCGCATGACCGCTCCCGCACTCCACTCGAATACCAACCAGCCCACCCAATTGATGGCCAACGCCATCCGCGTGCTTGCCATGGACGCCGTTCAGCAAGCCAATTCGGGCCACCCCGGCGCGCCGATGGGCATGGCGGACATCGCCGTGGCACTGTGGAGCCGCCACCTGCGCCACAACCCGCTGAACCCGCGCTGGCCCGATCGCGACCGCTTCGTGCTGTCGAATGGTCACGGCTCGATGCTGATCTATGCGCTGCTGCATCTGACCGGCTACGACCTGCCGATGTCGGAACTGAAGAACTTCCGCCAACTGCACAGCAAGACCGCCGGCCACCCGGAATACGGCATCACGCCGGGTGTGGAGACCACCACCGGCCCGCTGGGCCAGGGCCTCACCAACGCCGTCGGCATGGCGCTGGCCGAACGCCTGCTGGGCCAGGAGTTCAACCGCCCGGGCTTCGACATCGTCAACCATCACACCTACGTCTTCCTGGGCGACGGCTGCCTGATGGAAGGCATCAGCCATGAGGCCTGCTCGCTGGCCGGCACGCTGGGCCTGAACAAGCTGATCGCGCTGTGGGACGACAACGGCATCTCGATCGACGGCGATGTCGTCCACTGGTTCAACGACGACACCCCCAAGCGCTTCGAAGCCTACGGCTGGAACGTGATCCGCGCCGTGGACGGCCATAACGTGGCCGCTGTCGACGCCGCCATCGCCGAAGCCAAGAAGTCGAGCAAGCCGACGCTGATCTGCTGCCGCACCGTGATCGGCAAGGGCGCGCCCAACAAGGAAGGCGGCCACGACGTGCACGGCGCTCCGCTGGGCGGCGTGGAAATCGCTGCCGCGCGCGAAGCGCTGGCTTGGCCGCACGCTCCGTTTGAAGTGCCGCAGGCCGTGTACGACGCATGGGATGCGAAGGGCCAGGGCCAAGCCTTGGAGAAGGCCTGGAACGCGCTGTTCGATGCCTACTCCGAGCGCCACCCGGCCGAAGCCGAGCAGTTCGAGCGCCGCATGCGCGGTGAGCTGCCGGCCAACTTCGAGAAGGCCGTCGCCGAGTTCGTTGAAAAGTGCGAACTGAAGGCCGAGACCATCGCCACCCGCAAGGCCAGCCAGAACACGCTGGAAGCCTACGGCCCGGTGCTGGGCGAACTGCTGGGCGGCTCGGCCGACCTGACCGGTTCGAACCTGACAAACTGGAGCGGCAGCAAGGCCGTGCGCGTGGATGCCTGGGGCAACCACATCAACTATGGCGTGCGCGAGTTCGGCATGAGCGCCATCATGAACGGCATCGCGCTGCACGGCGGCTACATCCCCTACGGCGGCACGTTCCTGACGTTCTCCGACTACAGCCGCAACGCACTGCGCATGGCCGCGCTGATGAAGATCCGCTCGATCTTCGTCTTCACGCACGACTCCATCGGCCTGGGTGAAGACGGTCCGACGCACCAGTCGATCGAACACGTCGCCAGCCTGCGCCTGATCCCGAACATGGATGTGTGGCGCACCGCCGACACCACCGAAACCGCTGTCGCCTGGGCAGCCGCCATTGAGCGCCAGAACGGCCCGAGCTGCCTGATCTTCAGCCGCCAGAACCTGCCGTTCCAGGCACGCAACCCGGCGACGCGCGAGGCCATCGCCCGCGGCGGCTACGTGCTGCGCGATGCTGCCAACGGCAAGCCGGACGTGGTCATCATCGCCACCGGCTCGGAAGTTGGCCTGGCCGTTGGCGCGGCAGACCAACTGGCTGCCGAAGGTATCCACGCGCGCGTGGTGTCGATTCCCGCCACCACGGTGTTCGACAAGCAAGATGCTGCCTACAAGGCCAGCGTGCTGCCGGCCGGCGTGCCGCGCATTGCGGTGGAGGCGGGCGTGACCGACTTCTGGTGGAAGTACCAGGTGCAGGCGGTGGTCGGTATTGACACGTTTGGTGAGTCGGCCCCGGCGGGCGTGCTGTTCAAGCACTTCGGCTTCACCGTCGAGAACGTGGCCAACACGGCCAAGAGTGTGATCGCCTAACTGAATTTGCGCGCGCGGCACCCATGAGGTGCCGCGCTGGTTTTTATCGCATCATCGATTTCATTTCTGCTATCAGGAGACTGACCATGACCATCAAGATCGGCATCAACGGCTTCGGCCGCATCGGACGCATGGTGTTCCGCGCCGCCATCGCCAACTTCAAGGACATCGAAGTCGTTGCCATCAACGACCTGCTCGAGCCCGACTACTTGGCATACATGCTCAAGTACGACTCGGTGCACGGCCGCTTTGACGGTGAAGTCTCGGTCGATGGCAACACGCTCGTCGTCAATGGCAAGAAGATCCGCCTGACCGCGGTGAAGGACCCGGCCGAGCTGAAGTGGGGCGAAGTCGGTGCTGACGTGGTGATCGAGTCGACCGGCATCTTCCTGACCAAGGAAGGCGCACAGAAGCACATCGACGCGGGCGCCAAGAAGGTGATCATGTCGGCCCCGTCGAAGGACGACACCCCGATGTTCGTGTTCGGCGTGAACCACGAATCGTACAAGGGCGAAGCGATCATCTCGAACGCCTCGTGCACGACCAACTGCCTGGCGCCGGTTGCCAAGGTGCTGAACGACAAGTGGGGTATCAAGCGCGGCCTGATGACCACGGTGCACGCCGCCACCGCGACGCAAAAGACCGTTGACGGCCCGTCCAACAAGGACTGGCGCGGCGGCCGCGGCATCCTGGAAAACATCATTCCGTCGTCGACCGGCGCTGCCAAGGCCGTGGGCGTGGTGATTCCGCAGCTCAACAAGAAGCTGACCGGCATGTCGTTCCGCGTGCCGACCTCCGACGTGTCGGTGGTCGACCTGACCGTCGAACTGGAAAGCGCTGCCACGTACGCTGAAATCTGTGCCGAAATGAAGGCACAGAGCCAAGGCGCGCTGAAGGGCGTGCTGGGCTATACGGAAGACAAGGTTGTTGCGACCGACTTCCGCGGTGATGCGCGCACCTCGATCTTCGACGCTGAAGCCGGTATCGCACTGGACGGCACCTTCATCAAGGTGGTGAGCTGGTACGACAACGAGTGGGGCTACTCGAACAAGTGCCTGGAAATGGCACGCGTGGTTGCCAAGTAATCAGCACTTTGTGGCACCGGAAACGCGCCACTGACGTGTTCATGATGCAAGCCAGTTAATTTGACTGGTGCTTCATGCAAAGGCGGCATGATGGGCTTTCGAGCCTGCCATGCCGCCTTTGTTATAGAGCGAAACGAAAACGTTTGCGTAGACGCAAATTTACGGCACAAGCCGCCGGAATTCGCTTTGAAAATTGGGTCGTGTTCCGTACACTGAACAAATACTACATTGTGATGTGGCGGCTATTTGCGCCCCATCTGGCCGTTGCACCTGCAACGTTTGCCATTTCAGCTTTCCAACGTGTCTGAGCCAAGGCGTCCCATGGTCAACGTCGATACCAAGCTGTTGGTGATTTTTGTCGAGCTGCTCAGCAAGCGGAACGCCACGTACGTGGCTGAAAAGATGCACATGACCGCGCCTGCGGTGTCGCATTCGCTGGGCCGCCTGCGCGAGATCTTCGACGATCCTCTCTTTATTCGCGTCCCGCATGGCCTGACGCCAACACCCAAGGCGCTCGAGCTCGGTCCCAAGGTGCGCGAGATGCTCGACTTGTGGGCGGCCATCAACGAAGGCGATATCGCCACGTTCGATCCGGCGGAGGCCACGGGGGCGTTCAACGTCAGCTTTGCCGGTACGCTGGGCGATGCGTTGTTCGACCGCTTCCTGCTGCGCATCAAGCGCCTGGCACCGGGCCTGCAGGTGCGCCTGACCGAATCGTCCTCATGGGAAGCCGACGTGGCCGCCATGCGCGCCAACGAGCTGGACCTGGCGTTCTCGCCGTTCCCCACGCGCCACCCGGAGATCATGGAAGAGGTCGTGACCTCTTTCAACATGTGGGTCTGCGCACGCAAGGACCACCCGATCCTCGCTGAGCGCTGCACGCTCGAGCAGTACCTCGAGTGCGAGCACATCTTCATCGCGCAGGGCAGCCCGGGCAACCGCGTGGCACCGTCGCTCATTCCGCTGGACTACGCGCTGCAGCAGCGCGGCCTGAAGCGCAACTCCACCATGACCGTGCACGGCTGGCGCACCCAGGCCGAGGTCGCGAGCCAGACCGACATGATCTTCACGGTCAACTCGCTGATGAAGGATCTGGTGTGCGATGCGTACAACCTGAACGCCTTCCCGTTGCCGTCCGAGCTTGAAACCGTGCTGGGCCTGAACATGCTGTGGCACCGTAGCCGCAACACGCATCCGATGCTGGTGTGGGCGCGTCACCTGTTCAAACAAGTGGTGGCCGAGTACACCGGTCAGGCATTGGGCGCACCCGCGCACTCACCGCTGCAGGCGGATGAGTCAAGCAAGAGCGGTAAGGGCGATGCCGAAAAGGAGGGCGAGACGCGGCTGTCCGTCTGACATCCGCTGTGTTCCCGCCCCAATGAAAAACGGCCGCTGACAACGCGGCCGTTCTCTATTGTGGCGGCGCTTCAACGCTTCGGGCGATGCGGGCAGGGCTCTTTCGTGCAATTGCCGTAGAGCGACAGCGCGTGCTCCTGCAGCGCAAAGCCGCGCGCCCGGGCGATGCTTTGCTGACGTTGTTCGATCTCGGCGTCAAAGAATTCTTCCACGCGGCCGCAATCGAGGCACACGAGGTGATCGTGATGCTTGCCCTCGTTGAGTTCGTAGATGGCCTTGCCGGACTCGAAGTTGTTACGTGACAGCAGCCCGGCTTGTTCGAACTGGGTCAGCACACGGTAGACCGTGGCCAAGCCAATATCCATATGCTCGGCGAGCAGGATGCGGTACACGTCTTCAGCGCTCATGTGGCGCTCTTCGCTGGTCTGAAAGATCTCGAGGATCTTCAACCGCGGCACCGTGGCTTTCAGACCGATATTCTTGAGGTCTGCAGGACTCGGCATGCGCCAGGCTCCCTAGAGTACAATGTTCGGATATTTCAATCATAAGGGTTTTGGCGGCAAAAGTCCTATTGGACGGGCTGAACAGGCATATGGAATGTGCCCGGGCCGTCGCCATCCCCCACGTACCGGGCCCGCCCCGGGACCGTTTCAAGGCCGATCGCTCATGACCTTTTCCGTTGCGCGCAGTCCTGTCCGTTTTGCCACCATCGCTGCCCGTCGCGGCGGCCTCGTACTGGGTGCCATGCTTGCCGCATCGGCATTGCTGACCGGATGCGGGACCTACGACAGCACCACGCGCAAGATCGCCAATGCCATCACGCCGTATCGCATCGACATCGTGCAGGGCAACTTTGTGTCGCGCGAACAAGCCGCGCAGCTCAAGCAGGGCATGACGCGTGACCAGGTGCGCTTCGTGCTCGGTACGCCGCTGCTGACGGACATGTTCCACGCCAACCGCTGGGACTACGTCTTCTCGTTCAAGCGCGGCAACACGAACGTTGTGCAGGAACGCAAGCTGACGCTGTGGTTTGACGGCGATCGTCTGGCCAAATGGGTAGGCGCCGATGATCTGCCGTCCGAGACCGAGCTGATTGCCGAGATCGACGGCATCAAACGCCCGAAGAAGGATGCCGCTGAGGCCGCCGCCGCTGCGGGTGCCGCACCGGCAGCACGCGCGCCGTCAATCCCGTCGGCTGAAGTGAGTGATCGCGTGCAGTCGACCACCGGCGCCAAAAACACCGTGGACATGACGCTACCGGAGCGCCGCACCGGTGGTGGTGGCACTGACGCCGCCGTTCCGCCGCCGGCCACCCCGTCGCAGTGACGCCCCGAAGGGCGGATTAGCCGAACCGGCAACCCATCTTCAAGCGAGCGGCGGACTGGTTCCGCCGCTTGTCCGTTGTACAGACCGCTTTCCATTTTGCTTCGACCGACATGAAAATCGCGATTGCAGGCGCCTCGGGCCGCATGGGCCAGATGCTGATCGACACCGTATTGCGTACCCCGGGTGCAACGCTGGCTGCGGTACTCGACCGTCCCGGCAGCGAAGCCGTGGGCCAGGACGCCGGCGCCAAGCTGGGTAAAACCACGGGTGTGATCGTGACCGATGACGTGCGCGCAGGGTTGTCGCAAGCCGACGTGCTGATCGATTTCACGCGCCCGGATGCAACGATCAACCACCTGAACATCGCACGTGAGTTGGGCACGGGGGTGGTGATCGGCACAACCGGCTTTACGGCTGAACAGAAGGCCAGCTTCAAGACCTACGGCGAGTCGATCGGCGTAGTCTGGGCGCCCAACATGAGCGTAGGCGTGAATGCGACCTTCAAGCTGATCGAGTTGGCCGCCAAGATCCTGGCGCAAGGCTACGACGTCGAGATCATCGAAGCGCACCACAAGCACAAGATCGACGCGCCGTCGGGCACTGCGCTCAAACTGGGCGAGATCGTTGCCGAGGCGCAGGGCACCAAGCTGGCCGACCGTGCGGTCTATGCACGCGAAGGCGAGACCGGCCCGCGTGAGCTCGGCACCATCGGTTTTGCCACCGTGCGCGGCGGCGACATCGTGGGCGACCACACCGTGCTGTTTGCCGGCGACGGCGAGCGCATCGAGATCACGCATCGCTCCAACACGCGCCAGTCGTACGCAGAGGGCGCCGTGCGTGCGGCAGTGTTCCTGGCCGGCAAGAAGGGCTTGTACGACATGAACGACGTGCTCGGCCTGTAAGTTCGGTGCTAAAAAAGGGCTGCCGGCGGGCCTGTCCGGCGCCTTTTTGCCGCGTTGTCATCGCCCGGATAGGGTGGGAGGCGACGGTATAATCGGGCCCTTCTCGCGAATTTTCGTCATTCAATCCGGCTGCGCACGTTGATGCTGCGGCTGCAATCGTCCGGGACGCCGGGCGACCCATCACCATGCAAGACAAATACTCCCCGTCCGACGTCGAACAGCAAGCGCAGCAACACTGGCAGTTGCAAGACGCCTACCGCGTGACCGAACACGCGCGCGCCGCCGACGGCTCGGACAAGCCCAAGTTCTACGCCTGCTCGATGCTGCCGTATCCGTCGGGCAAGCTGCACATGGGCCACGTGCGCAACTACACGATCAATGACGTGATGACGCGGCAGCTGCGCATGAAGGGGTACAACGTGCTGATGCCGATGGGCTGGGACGCCTTCGGCATGCCGGCGGAAAACGCGGCGCTCAACAACGGCGTGGCACCCGCCGCCTGGACGTACGACAACATCGCTTACATGAAGAAGCAGATGCAGTCGATGGGCCTGGCGATCGACTGGTCGCGGGAGGTTGCCACCTGCAACCCCGACTACTACCGCTGGAACCAGTGGCTGTTCCTGAAGATGCTCGAGAAAGGCATCGCCTACCGCAAGACCGGCACCGTGAACTGGGACCCGGTCGACCAGACCGTGCTCGCCAACGAACAGGTGATCGACGGGCGCGGCTGGCGCTCGGGCGCGGTGGTGGAAAAGCGCGAGATCCCGATGTACTACCTGCGCATCACCGAGTATGCGGAGGAACTGCTGTCCGACTTGAACCCGCTGGGCTGGCCCGAGCGCGTCAAGCTGATGCAGCAGAACTGGATCGGCAAGAGCGAGGGCGTGCGCTTTGCGTTCCCGCACAGCATTCCCGGTGACGATGGCAAGGTGATCAACGACGGCAAGCTGTACGTCTTCACCACGCGCGCCGACACCATCATGGGCGTGACCTTCTGCGCTGTAGCTGCCGAGCACCCGATTGCCACGCACGCCGCGCAGACCAACCCGGCGCTCGCCGCGTTCATCGAAGAATGCAAGCATGGCAGCGTGATGGAAGCCGACATGGCGACCATGGAAAAGAAGGGCATGCCGACCGGCTTGACCGTCACGCATCCGCTCACGGGCGAATCCGTGCCGGTATGGGTCGGCAACTACGTATTGATGAGCTACGGCGACGGCGCCGTGATGGGTGTGCCGTCGCACGACGAGCGCGACTTCGCCTTCGCCAACAAGTACGACCTGCCGATCAAGCAAGTGGTTGACGTGAAGGGCCAGCCCTACGACACGACGACCTGGGCCGAGTGGTACGGCGACAAGGAACACGGCGTGCTGGTCCACAGCGGCAAATACGACGGTCTGAACTACAAGCAAGCCGTCGATGCCGTGGCCGCCGACCTGGCCGCCAAGAACCTCGGCGAAAAGAAAACCACCTGGCGCCTGCGCGACTGGGGCATCTCGCGCCAGCGCTACTGGGGCACGCCGATCCCGCTGATCCACTGCGACAGCTGCGGCGTTGTGCCGGTGCCCGAGCAAGACCTGCCCGTGCGTCTGCCCGAAGACCTCGTGCCGGACGGCACCGGCAACCCGCTCGCCAAAGACCCGCGCTTCCTGGAATGCACATGCCCGTCGTGCGGCAAGCCCGCGCGCCGCGAAACCGACACGATGGATACCTTCATCGATTCGTGCTGGTACTACATGCGCTATACGTGCCCGGACGGCGCCAGCATGGTCGACGCCCGCAACGATTACTGGATGCCGATGGATCAGTACATCGGCGGCATCGAGCACGCGATCCTGCACCTGCTGTACGCACGCTTCTGGACCAAGGTCATGCGTGATCTGGGCCTGGTCAAGTTCGACGAGCCGTTCACCAACCTGCTCACGCAGGGCATGGTGCTCAACGAGACGTACTACCGTGAAGACGCCTCGGGCAAGAAGCAGTGGATCAACCCGGCGGACGTGGACGTGCAGACCGACGAACGCGGTCGCCCGGTAGGCGCCACGCTCAAGGCTGACGGCCAGCCGGTGGTGATCGGCGGCGTGGAGAAGATGTCGAAGTCGAAGAACAACGGCATCGACCCGCAGGCTCTGATCGACCAGTACGGCGCTGATACCGCACGCCTGTTCACCATGTTTGCCGCGCCGCCCGAGCAGCAGCTCGAATGGAACGACGCTGGCGTGGAAGGCGCCTCGCGCTTCCTGCGTCGTCTGTGGAACTTCGGTGTCGCGCACGGCGATGCGATTCGCTCCGGCCACGGCAATGGTGTGGTCGCTGGTGCGACAGATGCCGACCGCGCGCTGCGCCGCGAGCTGTACACCGTGCTCAAGCAAGCCAACTACGACTACGAGCGCCTGCAGTACAACACCGTCGTCTCGGCGACGATGAAAATGCTCAACGCGCTGGAAGGCGCCAAGGACGCCGGTGCCGATGCCCGCCGCGAGGGCCTGGGCATCCTGCTGCGCGTGCTGTACCCGGTGGTGCCGCACATTACCCACGTGCTGTGGGCGGAACTGGGCTACGCCAGCGTCTATGGCGATCTGCTCGACGCGCCGTGGCCGCAGGTCGATGAAGGCGCGCTGGTGCAGAGCGAGATCGAACTGGTGCTGCAGGTCAACGGCAAGGTGCGCGGCAGCATCGTCGTGCCGGCCGATGCCGACCGTGCAGCCATCGAGGCCATCGCCGCCAAGGATGAAGCGGTCCAGAAGTTTGCTGAAGGCAAACCGCCCAAGAAGATCATCGTGGTGCCCGGCCGTCTGGTGAACGTGGTGGCCTGATTGGCCGCCTCCCTCAAGGAACGCATGGTTATGTCGTTGTCCCGCAGTCTGTCCCGCCGTCGATTTGGCCGCGCTGTCGTCGCCCTGGCTGTTGCGCTGCCGGCGCTGTCCGCCTGCGGTTTCCACATCCGCGGGAATACCGACTTCGCCTTCAAGCGGCTGTACATCAACCTGCCACAGAACTCGCAGATGCGCGTGCAGTTGCGCCGGCTGATCGACAACGGCTCCGACACCGTCATCGTGTCGGACAAGAAGGACGCCGACGCGTTGCTCGACGTGCTGGCCGAAGACCGCGTGAAGACCATTTCGTCGCTCACGCCGCAGGGCGTGGTGCGTGAGTACCGCATCACGTATCGCTTCCGCTTCCAGTTGCGTGATGCGCACGACAACATGCTGATTCCGCCGTCGGAGATCACGCAGTTCCGCGATCTGTCGTACAACGAGACGCAGGTGCTGGCCAAGGACTACGAAGAAGCCGCGCTCTATCGCGACATGCAGGGCGACACGATCAACCAGCTCGTGCGGCGACTGGCTGCCGTGAAGCTGCCGTCGTAAGCGGCGGACACTCCGGTCATGCAACTGCGGCTCGATGCGCTCGAAGGGCACCTCAAACAGGCCAGTACCAAGGGTTTGGCGCCGCTGTATGTGGTGCACGGTGACGAGCACCTGCTCGTGCTGGAAGCCATCGATGCGTTGCGTCAAGCCGCGCGTGCCCAAGGCTTTACCGAGCGTGACGTGATGAGCGTCGAGCGCGGCTTTTCGTGGTCGCGTGTGACCGAGGCGCAGCAGTCGATGTCGCTCTTCGGCGACCGCAAGATTGTCGAGCTGCGTATTCCCTCCGGCAAGCCGGGCAAGGACGGCGGGGAGGTGCTGCGTGCACTGGCTGCGGGCACGCCCTCCGGCCCTGCGACCGACACCATCACCCTGATTACGCTGCCGCGCCTGGACTTTGCGACGGCCAAGTCGGCATGGTTTGCTGCGCTGGAAGGCGCGGGGGTATCGATCAAGGTCGATTCCGTGGACCGCACCAAGCTGCCTGGCTGGATTGGCGAGCGCCTTGCCCGCCAGCAGCAACGCGTGGAACCCGGCGAGCCCGGCCGACGTGCCCTGCAGTTCATTGCGGACCGCGTGGAAGGCAACCTGCTGGCAGCGCACCAGGAAATCCAGAAGCTCAGCCTGCTGCATCCGCCGGGTGTGCTGACGTTCGACGATGTGCACGATGCGGTGCTCAACGTGGCGCGTTATGACGTGTTCAAGCTGTCCGAAGCCATGCTGGCCGGCGATGTGCCGCGCCTCGTGCGCATGCTCGAAGGCTTGCGCGGCGAGGGCGAAGCCACGGTGCTGGTGCTCTGGACGTTGACCGAAGAAATTCGCGTATTATCAAAAATCGCCTCGGGCGTGGCCCAGGGCAAGCCGGCGGCTTCGATGCTGCGCGAGCTGCGGGTCTGGGGCGCACGCGAACGGCTGGTGCCGCAGGCGGCACAGCGGCTATCGCAGCGTGAGCTGGAAGGCGCGCTCTCCATGGCGGCCAAGCTGGACCGGCAGGTCAAGGGCTTGCGAGAGCCATCGCTGCCAGCCGAACCCTGGGATGGCCTGCTGCAACTGGCGATGCGTATCGCGCGGCCCGGTAGTCTCCCGGTGACAGCCTGATACGCACCCGCACCCGCATCGAATAGTCCTCTCATTGAATTCGCCGGCGCATTGGCCGGCCGCGATCATCATGAAGCAGCTCGACGTGAACGAATACATGGCCCTGGTCGGCCGTCAGGCGCGTGCCGCCTCGCGCGGCATGGCCCGTGCCGGTACCGCGCAAAAGAACCGTGCATTGCTGCACATCGCCGCCGCCATCCGCCGCGATGCCGCCAAGCTCAAAGAGATCAACGCCCGCGACGTCGAGCGTGCCCGCGCCAACGGCCAGGACGCCGCTTTTATCGACCGTCTGACACTCACCGACCGCGCCATCGCCACCATGGCCGCCGGCCTTGAGCAGATCGCCGCGCTGGCGGACCCGATTGGCGAGATCAGCAACATGAAATTCCGCCCGACCGGCATCCAGGTCGGTCAGATGCGCGTGCCGCTGGGCGTGATCGGCATCATCTACGAGTCTCGGCCGAACGTGACGGTGGATGCGGCGGCGCTGTGCATCAAGTCGGGCAACGCGACCATCCTGCGTGGCGGCTCGGAAGCGATCGAGTCGAACGGCGCGTTGGCTGCGCTCATCGAAGAAGGGCTGGCGGATGCCGGCCTGCCGGCCAACGCTGTGCAAGTGGTGGCCACCACGGATCGCGCCGCAGTCGGCAAGCTCATCACCATGACGGAATTCGTCGATGTGATCGTGCCGCGCGGTGGCAAGAGCCTGATTGCGCGCCTGATGGAAGAAGCGCGCGTGCCGATGATCAAGCACCTGGACGGCATCTGCCACGTCTACATCGATGCCGATGCCGACATCGAGAAGGCCGTGCGCGTGTGCGATAACGCCAAGACGCAACGCTATGCGCCGTGCAACACGATGGAGACGCTGCTTGTGTCGCGCGACATTGCCGCGCGTGCGTTGCCGCCGCTGGTCAAGATCTATCAGGACAAGGGTGTTGAACTGCGCGTCTGCCCGGCCACGCGTGCCACGCTGGAGGCCGCCGGCTTCGGCAACCTGAAGGACGCGGTTGAAGCCGACTGGCACACCGAATACCTCGCACCGATCCTGTCGATCCGCACGGTGGATGGCCTGGACGCCGCCATCGAGCACATCAACACGTACGGCTCGGCGCACACCGATTCGATCATCACCGAGAACTATTCGACCGGCATGCGCTTCCTGCGCGAGGTCGATTCGGCCAGCGTGATGATCAACGCGTCCACGCGTTTTGCCGATGGCTTTGAGTACGGCCTGGGCGCCGAGATCGGCATCTCCAACGACAAGCTGCACGCACGCGGGCCGGTCGGGCTGGAGGGGCTGACCTCGCTCAAGTACGTCGTGTTCGGGCACGGCGAGATTCGCACCTAATTTGGCACTACCACCAGCGCGCCGCCACGAGCGGCGCGCATTGCTTCTAACGAGAACAACATGCTCTGGGTCAAAGCCTTTCACATCGTCTTTGTCGCATCGTGGTTTGCTGGGCTGTTTTACCTGCCACGCATCTTCGTCAACTTGGCGATGGAAACCGAGCGTGCGGCCATCACGCGCCTGCTTGTCATGGCGCGCAAGCTGTTCCGCTTTTCGACCATGCTGGCGATTGTGGCGATTCTCCTGGGCTTGTGGTTGCTGCTCGGTTATCGCATCGGGCTGACGCCGCCCAATGGCTGGATGCACGCCAAGATGGCGCTGGTGCTGGTAGCGATTGGTTACCACCATGGCTGCGGCGTGCTGCTGCGCAAATTCGAGGCGGGCGCCAACAAGCGCTCGCATACCTTCTACCGCTGGTTCAATGAACTGCCGGTGGTGCTGTTGCTGGCGATCACGATCCTGGTGGTCGTGAAGCCGTTCTGATTTTTTTTGGTTTTCCGATGGCAACTGCATACTTCGCGCCGTGCCCGCGTGGGCTGGAACAGGCGCTGGCCGATGAACTGGCCGAGATCTCCATCCGCCCCGAGGTGGATGAGCTGGCTGCGTTTGAAGTGGGCCGCACCGTACCGGGCGGCGTGCACTTCTTCGGCACGCAGGGTGCGGCGTATGCCGTCAACCTGCACAGTCGCATCGCCAGCCGGGTGCTGATGCGCCTCGCTTCGCGCGGCTATCGCTCGGAAGACGACATCTACGCGTTGGCCGCCGCGCAGCGCTGGGAAGACTACTTCACGCCCGACGAGATGATCCGCGTGGACGTGACCGCGCACAAATCGCCGCTGCAGAGCCTCAAGTTCGTCGGCCTGCGGGTGAAGGACGGCGTTTGCGACCGCTTCCGCCAGCGCACCGGCGCGCGCCCCAGCGTTGATACCGTCTCGCCCGACGTGCGCATCTATGCGTACCTGACCGAGACCGACTGCACGATCTATCTCGATACCACCGGCGAGCCGCTCTTCAAGCGCGGCTGGCGTGAAGAGAAGGGCGAAGCGCCGCTGAAGGAAAACCTCGCGGCGGGTATTCTGCGCCTGACCGGCTGGACGGGCGCTCACGGCGAGCCGTTCTATGACCCGATGTGCGGCAGCGGCACGTTCCTTGTTGAAGCTGCGCAACGCGCGCTGGGCATGGCCCCCGGCAGCAAGCGCGCTTTCGCCTGTGAGTGGCTGCAAGACCATGACGCCAAATGCTTCAAGCGCTTGCGCGAAGCGGCTGCCGATGCGGCTAGCGCTTCCATGCGCCGTGCGCCGCCACTGGTGGCCGGCGCCGATATCTCCACCGACATGCTGGCTTACGCCCACGCCAACTGGCAGCGTGCCGGTCTGCCCGGCGAGCCGCTGCTCAAGCAGGTCGATGCGCGCTTCGGCAAGCCGCCGTTCGAGGCCGCCGGCGTGTTGCTGATGAACCCGCCGTATGGTGAACGTATCGCCGTGCGTGGCGCGCAGGGATCGCGCCGCCGCCGGCCCGAAGGCGAGGGCGAGGAAGACGGCACCGTGTTTGAACGCGCCAGCCGTGCCATGGGTGCTCCACGCGACGACACCCGTCGCCCGATGCGCGAGCAGCGCCAGCCCGAGCCGCCTCCGCCGGTCGATCCGGTGGAAGAGGCGGCCGCCAACGAGTTTGCCCAGGCCTTTGCGGGCACGCTCAAGCGCGAGTTCTCCGGCTGGAAGGCGTTCGTCTTTACGGGCGATCTTTCGATGCCGAGCCGCATGCGGTTGAAAGAATCGCAGCGTACGCCGCTCTATAACGGCAACATCGAGTGCCGCCTGTTCCGCTTCGAGATGGTGAAGGGGGGGATGCGCGATCGCCCCGAACGCGCTACAAAGGGCGACCCTGCTTCGGGTTCCGAAAACGACAACGCCGACGCGTAAGCATCGGCGTTGTACGAAAGGCCGCCGGCAGAATCAGGTGGCCTGCTGATGCTCTTGGAATTGCTCCATCCACCCCGCCAACTGGTCTGGTGTGAGTTGCGTCAGGTGATCAACCAAGCGCAGCTTGACGGTGGCGCCGTCGCGCTCGGCCTTGATCGACCCGCCTTTGCTGTCAAGCCACAACAGGTAAGCCAGCCACTTGGCATGCGCTTCCGACACCTTGTGCGTTGACGCAGTGTCCAGGAATTCCGTCAACGTGGTGAGGTCGGTGACCACCGCTACATCGCCACCGGCCGGCGAGACTTTGCCTTGCAGCACGTCGGTCAGCACGTCCAATGCCTGCGCAACAGGTGCGCTGTCGAACCGCGACGACAGGTCTTGATAAATCTGCCGCACCGCGTGGCTCAGCTCACCGGTGCGCAGGCTTTCCTCGCTGACAAGCTCGGTGTAATCCTTGACTGCCCAATCCGGTTGTTCCATGGCGTGCAGCCCGACGGCCGCCGCCGCGTGCAGGTAGTCGTTGACTGCGCTGAACGACGGCAGCCCTGACACCGCCAGATACAGCGTCTGCAGTGCGCCGATGCGATGCGTGAGCGTCTGGCTCTGGCGCACGGTCATCTTCTCGCGCAACAGGGCATCGCGCTCGCGGCGCAGGTCGGAAAACTCCAGTGCCTGTTTCAGTTCCACGCGCAGCGCGGTGATGTCCCACGGCTTCTTGATGTAGCGATGGATCTGCCCCTGGTTGACGGCTTCCACCGTATCTTCGATTTCCGAGTACGCCGTGGTCAGGATGCGCACCAGGTGCGGATAGCGCTCGCGTGCATAGCGCAGCAACTCGTTGCCGAGCTCACCGGGCATGCGCTGGTCCGACACGAGCACGCCCAGGGTGGCGGCGTGCTGGTCAAGCATGCGCTTGCCTTCTTCAACCGAGGTGGCGGTGACGACCGGCGCCAGTGAACCGATGGCACGGCCGAAGTAAGTCAGCGCCAATGTCTCGTCGTCCACGTACAGGATCTTGGGCGGGTTAGTGGGCGTGTGGCCCCCGGGATTGGTCATCCATCACTCCTCATAGCAAATACGGTAAATGCGCAGATCATGTTCGGCGTGGTTCGTGTGCGTATCGTTGATGGTGTCATGGGAACGTCAGAGTCACGCGCGTGCCTGCGCTGGGTGCAGAGTCAATCGCAATCGCTCCCCCGAACGATTGCATGATTCGCGTACAAAAAATCATGCCCATGCCGTTGCCGCCTTCTTCGGCGCGCGTCGTCACGGGGTCGATGGTCAGCCGCTTGAGGACGTCCGGGGCAATGCCCGGGCCGTTGTCTTCGATGCGGATCATGTGGCGCACACCGCTGGCTTCCGGCACGCTGTGGGCAATGATCTCCAAGCGTGGCACGTCGGTGCGCCGCAGTGCATGCAACGCATTGCTCGTCAGCGAAGACAGCACCAGCATCACGCAGTTGGGCAATGTGACGATCGGGAAGTCTTGCTCCACGCGATACGACACCCACTCCCGTTGCGCACCCGTGAACGGGTACGTGTCGAACAGTGAGCGGATCAGCCCGCTGGCGCTGTTGGGCGTGGCCGCCGTGCCGGGCTTGCCGTAGGTGTTGCGCACCGAGTTCAGGAACGAGGCGATCACCGACAGGCAGTAGCGCGCGTTGTCCTGCACGCGGTCTGCCGCACGGCCGATTTCTGGCAGCGCTTCCGGCACAAACTCGGTCTGGTCCACGCGCATGCGGATGCCGCGCGCGAAGTTGGAGATGGCTGCCAGCGGTGTGTTCAGCTCGTGCGCGAGAAAGGCGAGCGTCTCGTCGATTGCCATCAGGCGCTGTGTGCGCAGCAGACGGTCCTGGCGCAGCGCCAGCGCCTCCTGCAACGAGCGTCGTACGTCTTCCGGCTTGTAGGGCTTCTCCAGGATCTTGAACACGCGACCGGTGTTGACGGCCTGGATCAGCAGATCCTTGTCGGCATAGGCGGTGACGAGGATGGTGGCGATGTCGCCGTACTCCGCATCAATGAAGCGCAGCAGTTCCGTGCCGTTGCCGCCGGGCATGCGAAAGTCCGTCAGCACCACGCTGATGCGCTCGTGCGCGTCGCGCAGCACAGCCTTGGCTTCCTCCACGCTATTGGCCGTCAGCACCTCGTAGCCGTCGCCGATGGTGCGGGCGAACCACTTGCAGGCCTGCAGCTCGTCGTCGACGTAGAGGATGGTGACGGTGTCCGGCGTGATGTCCATGATGCGTCCTACTCCGAGCGCGGCAGATCGAACGTGAAGCGTGCCCATTCGCCTTCCTGACTCGTCACGGCAAGCGTGCCGCCGTGGCGCTGGATCACGCTGTAGCTGATCGACAGCCCCAGCCCCAGGCCCTTGCCGACTTCGCGCGTGGTGAAGAATGGTTCGAACACGCGCGAGAGATTCTTCTCGGAGATGCCCGGGCCGTTGTCTGTCACGACCACGTGCAACCGGCCGTTGATCCATTCGGCTGCAATTTCGATGCGCGGGTTTTCGCGCTGCACCTTGTGCATGGCCAGCGCCGCGTTCGACAGCAGGTTGATCAACACGCCGATGATGGCCGCTTCGTCACCGCGCACCAGCGTATCGGGCGGCAGCCTGCGTTCGACCGACACACCGCGCAGTTCGTGGCTCGTCAGGCGGATGGCCGAATCGATGGCCTTTTCCGCCAGGAAGGGCGAATCGGCTTCGCCTTTCTCGGGGCTGCGGTAGGCGAAGGTCTTCAGGTCCGAGACGATATGTTGCACGCGCTGCATACCTTCCTTGGCGTCGGTCAGGCATTCGAGCAGCATGGGGCTGTCCTTGGCGGTCGGGTCTTCCTGCGCCACGGCAATGGCCATCAGGCAGAAGTTGACCGGGTTGTTGATCTCGTGCAGCAAGCCAGCAGATAGCGTGCCGATGGCGGCCATCTTTTCCTGCTGCAGGAGCTGGCCCTTGATCTCAACGAGGCTGCTGTTGGTGCTCTCAAGCTGGCTGTTCTTGTCGGCCACTTCCTCTTTGAGCTTGAAGAGTTCAAACCGGCTGCGCTCATTGAAGTAGGTGCAGAAGACGCCCAGCGTGGAAGTGAAGATGAGGAACTGGGAGTTCACGAAGAACGTGCTGCCGGCCACGCTGGCCGGATCATGTGCCAGGCAGGCCACGAGATACAGCGTATAGGTGATGACCCCGAAACCGATGGTCTGCTTGGTGTTGAATGGCAGCACGCTGCCTGCCGCAAAGACAGCCAGGTGCAGGCCGGTTGCGTAGATCGAGTGGGCGCCCTCCGTGACGGAGATCATCCACGCGATCATGATCTGCGGGAAGCACAGCCAGAGCAGGGTCAGATACGAGAGCCGCTGTCTTCCCCATCGCGTTGGCAGGATCAGATAGACGACGAAGATCAGGAACGAGACAAAGACGCGTGCAAAGAAGAACGGCTTGAGACTGCCGGGGTAGGTGTTGTAGTCCAGCCCTGCGCCCATCAGCACCAGCACGATACCGACCAGCGCCGTGGTCCGGCTGAATGACAGTCGGAAGCCTTCTCGCTCGGCGCGGTAGAACGCGCTCTTCAGGGGATCACTTGCGCGCTCGGTCATCTAGATCACCGTTGCCTCGCAGAACACGTTGACACCGGTGGTGTCGACGTAGGCCTTGATGTCCCGGCACGCGTCGTCCGGGAAGGTGGCTGAGAGCTGTTGTTCATCCCGGTAGATCAGATACCACTCGAGCAGGTGCTCCATCGTGAAGAGCCGCTCGGGGTTGTTCGAGTGCACGTTGGTCGCCAGGATGCGTCCACCCGGACGTGTGCGCGTCGTGAAATAGGTCAGCAATCGATTGCAGACCTTGTCCGAGATGTAGTCGAACAGCCCCGCACAATAGACGGCATCGCAGTCGCGGACTTCCTCGGCCCTGCGCGCGGGGCGCTTGATGAGTTCATGCACCGACTGGTGAACGAACTCAGCCTGCAGCGTGGTCCCTCCTTGCCGGGCTGCTTCGGTCAGCCGGGCCTTCGCGTAGTCCAGCGTCTCCTGGCTGAAATCGATCAGCTCGAACTCAAGCAGATGCGGTTCTTCGAACTCCCGCAGGAAGCGCTGGATTTCCACCGCCGGGCCGCAACCAAGATTCATGACGCGGTATGTGCGCCCCTCGGCCTTGGCCTGCATCGCGAGCTTCTTGAGGAAATCGACCAGGATGTCGATGCGGTTTCTGTGCGCCTGCGCAACCTGCGCCTTCAGGAACGTAACGTTGATGATCTGGAAGTACGTGCTCGGTCCTTCCTGCGGGTCACCCAGAATCTGGTTGACCATCTCATAGTCACCCGCGTAGCCCAATGGCTTGGTGAACGTGCGGTAAACAAACGGCGAGCGCAGCAGCAGCGGATGCAGCGCGGTCTGTGCGAAGGCGCGGTGGGAGGGCGCAAGGCTGGCTTCGATGCCGGAGGCCTCCGTCTCCAGGATGTCCAGGTAGTGCTTGACCCGGAGCATCACCGGCTCGGCCAGCTCCATGAAGACATCGGTGCGCAGCTTGTTGTCTTCGCGTGGCAAGGACTTGGACAAATCGACTTGCTCGACCCAGCGCGAGACCTCGGCCAGGAAGGCGCGCATCTCGTTGATGACGATCTGGTACTCGCGCTGGATGCGGAAGCGTTCCTGCCAATCCCGCACGAACGTTCGCGCTTCTTCGCCGACAGAAGCGGGCGTGTCGGCCACCTCCGACAGCTCACGCCATTCGTCGATCAGCGTGAGCGAGACGACAGCGGTCAGGCCGGTGTTGACCAGACTGATCACCACCGCCTTGCCGAGGTAGACCTGACGCGTACCGATCTTGATCGCCAGGTCGGAGAGGACCTCGCTCACCTGCACGATCGAGTACGGGTTGTAGATCTCCATCACCAGGGCGCGCCGCTGCAGCGTAATGATGGTGCCGCGGACCTGCTGACCCTGGGAGTTGCGGAAGCTGACCGCCGGATCGATTTGGTTGGGTGAGTACACGGTGCGAATTTGCCGGAGACTTCAGGGAAAACGTCTGCCAAGCGGGACGCTCACTCCAACAACCGCGCGCCCGGGCCCGCACTGCAATTTCGGGCACAGCGAACACAGCACCACCGCAGCAAGAGACCGCCGGGCATGCCATCGCATCAGTCGTGAAAGCGTGCTTGAAGCCGTCCGCTGGCCGCGCCTACCGCGCGTCGGCCTGGGGCGTCTCTCGCCCAAACCCGCTTCGAGAAGATCAGAGAGGGCGACCTGCCATTGCGAAAGCGATCATGCTTGCGCAACCTGCAGATCAACAGCGTGGCAACGGGAATCGTGCGACCGCAAACAGACTGGAACGATGCACTCCCCTGACATCCGCGATACGCGCTGAATTGGCGCGCGGCCCGCTGCTGCATCCCAAATCGTCTCTCAAGGAGAATCCCGCACAGTAATACTTTCGGAGCACCGGACCATACGTTGCCTGCCGACGCTCTCGCATCGCCATGATGCCGCAGCACTGCCACGGTTGCATCAGGGTGATTGCACCGGCGCATGCTCTGACGTCATGGGTGCCGGGTGATTCAAACGATTGTACTTGCCCAATGTGGCCCACACAATGTGGATTCCCGCAGTGCAGCACAAATCAGAATGTGGCGTTTTCAGCGCGGCTTGCGGCCGGTGAGCGCGTCCGGATCCTGCTTGTAGTTGGCGAGAAACTGGGTATAGCTATAGACCTGTGCGGGCAGCAGATGGCTGGGCATGTCGAACAGCGCGTAGTAGTACGGTTCGCGCCCCTGGCACACCTCGGCGGGCAAGCAGTACTCCCTCCAATCTACGCAGGCTGGCGTGTACATGCCGTCACCGGGCCAGAAGAATGGGACGATCTGCTTGTTGTGCAAGCCTTTGAGCAGTTCGTCGGGCGCGTCGTAGGCCTCGGCGTTTTCCAGGTGCGTGAGCATGCTCGCGTTGGTCTCGATGACCATGAGCGTGGCGCGCCCATCAGCGGTGAGCAGCAGCACGCCGGCCGGATGCGGATACAGGTAATACTCGATGAAACGGTAGCGCGCAGACAGCTCGCGCACGAGCTGCGTGACCGCCGGGTCCGACAGGAAACTGAACGAGTGGCGCGACAGCAATTCGCGCAGCGTGCTCGACAGACTGCTGAAGTAGCGCATCTGCAGCGCTTCGATCTCGGCACCCAGGCGCTCGGCCATGGCTGGGTGATCCTTCTTGATGTAGCGGTCGATCAGCCCGTCGTTGAAACCCTGCACGGCGATGTTCTCGTCGGCCATACCGGTGAGTAGGATCGTCATGCACGGCAGCTCTTTGAGCTTGGCGCAGAACTCCAGCCCGTTCATGCGCGGCATGGAGTAGTCCACCACGATCACCGAGGGCTGCAGGAACCGATTCACTTCGTGGATCTGGCGGTAGACGCGGTCGACGTCAAGCTGGATAGTGCGGCGCTCGCTGGAGAAGGTGAGATCGTCGTGCGTCACGCGCACGGGCAGGAAGCCCGGCATGCGCAGCGAATGCCACTGGCGCAGCCACGCCAGCGCCTCGTCCGGGTCGTTGAAGGCCAGCATTGCCCGCGACGGGTCCATCTGGAACCCGAGGCTTTCCACGAACGACTGGCTGTCGTCGACCACCACAGTCAGGGTCGGATGGAAATAGACCGGCAGGGCGCTGTCCTGTTGCATACGTCGGGATGGCTGGAAAGAGGGCTGAAAAAAGGGAAAGAAGGGCAAACGAGGCAGCGCCGGCTGGTGTGGCCCGCGCTGCCCGTTAGCACTAAGTTACTGCCTGCCGCCACCGGGGGCAAGCGGAACGGGGGTGAACTGCTGCCGCAAACTGAGGGCGGGTTGATGGCAGTCAGCGTACGGTCTTACTCCACAGATTTCACCATGTCTTCCACCACCTTCTTGGCGTCGCCGAACACCATCATCGTCTTGTCCATATAGAACAGCTCGTTGTCGAGCCCGGCGTAGCCGGCGTTCATGGAGCGCTTGTTCACGATGATGGTCTTGGCCTTATAGGCTTCCAGGATCGGCATGCCGGCAATGGGCGACTTCGGATCGTTCTTGGCCGCCGGGTTGACCACGTCGTTGGCGCCCAGCACCAGCACCACGTCGGCCTGGCCGAACTCGCCGTTGATGTCTTCCATTTCAAACACCTGGTCGTACGGCACTTCAGCCTCGGCCAGCAGCACGTTCATGTGGCCCGGCATGCGCCCCGCGACCGGGTGGATGGCGTATTTGACCGTCACGCCCTTGTCCGACAGCTTTTCGGTCAGTTCCTTCAGGGCGTGCTGCGCGCGTGCCACGGCCAGGCCGTAGCCTGGGACGATGATGACCGTCTCGGCGTTGCCCATCAGGAAAGCAGCATCATCCGGCGAGCCCGACTTGACCGGACGCTGTTGCCCGCCACCAGCGGCCGCAGCGCCGGCGGAAGCCTCCGAGCCGAAGCCGCCCAGGATCACGTTGAAGAACGACCGGTTCATCGCGCGGCACATGATGTAAGACAGAATCGCACCGGATGAACCGACCAGCGAGCCCGCAATGATCAGCATCGGGTTGTTGAGCGAGAAGCCAATGCCTGCCGCCGCCCAGCCCGAGTACGAGTTCAGCATCGATACCACCACCGGCATGTCAGCGCCGCCGATGGGGATGATGATCAGCACGCCCAGCACGAAAGCGATGGCCGTCATGATGACGAACGGCAGCCAGCTCTGCGTCAGGAAGAACAGGATGCCGAAGCCCAGCATGGCCACGGCCAGCAGCAGGTTCAGCATGTGCTGGCCGGCAAACTGCACCGGCGCACCCTGAAACAGCCGGAACCTGTACTTGCCCGACAGCTTTCCGAAGGCGATCACCGAGCCCGAGAACGTGATGGCGCCCACGAACGTGCCGATGAACAGCTCCACGCGGTTGCCCAGCGGCAGCACGTTGTCGCCGGCCATCGTGATGCCGAAGGCCGACGGTTCAGCCACGGCCGCTACGGCAATACACACCGCCGCCAGACCGATCAGCGAGTGCATGGCGGCCACGAGTTCCGGCATCTTGGTCATCTCGACCGTGCGTGCCACGTAAGCGCCGATGCCGCCGCCGACCACCAGGCCGGTAAAGATGAGGATGAAGCCCGTGGACGAGCCGCTCTCGGTGCCGGCAAACATCTCCGCCTTGAGCTTGTAGATGAGCGCGAGGGTCGTAACAGCGGCGATGGCCATGCCTGTCATGCCGAACGCATTACCGCGCCGCGCCGTGGTCGGATGTGAGAGCCCCTTGAGCGCCTGGATGAAGCAGACCGACGCCAGCAGATACAGCAGGGTGACGAGGTTCATGCTCATTGCTTGGTCTCCCCGCTTGTGCCATTAGCGCCAGCTTTGGCCTTCGGCTCTTTCTTCTTGAACATCTCCAGCATGCGCTGGGTGACCAGGAAGCCGCCAAACACGTTGACTGCTGCCAGCGCCACCGCCACCACGCCCATCGTGCGGCCCAGCCCCGTCTGCGTCAGGCCCGCCGCCAGCATGGCGCCGACGATGATGATGGCCGAGATGGCGTTGGTCACGGCCATCAGCGGCGTATGCAGCGCCGGTGTGACGGTCCAGACCACGTGGTAGCCGACGTAGATCGCCAGCACGAAGATGATCAGGTTGATCACCGTGTGATTGACCAGCTCCATGAGTGCTCCTCCTCGCTTCTTGGTCGATGTGCCGAGCAGCCCCGCGTTGGTTGTTCTACGGGGCCGCCTTGGCGCGTCAGATGTCCTTGATGGCCTTGATCTTGTTGCCCTCGCCCAGCAGCACGACCTTGGGCTTGTAGCTGGCGACTTCTTCTTCGTTCATCGGTGCGTAGGTGCAGATGATGAGCAGGTCGCCCACGTGTGCACGGCGCGCGGCGGCCCCGTTGAGCGAGATCTCGCCCGAGCCGCGCTTGCCCTTGATGATGTAGGTCGAGAAGCGTTCGCCGTTGTTGACGTTGTACAGCTCGATCTTTTCGTACTCGCGCATGTCGGCGGCGTCGAGGAGATCCTCGTCGATGCCGCACGAGCCTTCGTAGTCCAGATCGGCCTGGGTGACCGTCGCGCGGTGCAGCTTGGCGCGAAGCATGTTGCGTTGCATGAAGCTTTCCTTGAAACAGAGATGACTGAAACCAAAGCGCCACACGCGGCGGGGCGGGTGTTGCTGCGCCTGCCGCGGTCTCCTTTGTTATTTGGCGGTGCTCGTGGCAGCGGGAGCACGCACCACCTGGCCGGCCTGACTGAGCAGGCAGGCGGCTACGATGTCGTCTTCGAGGTTGATGGCGAGGCCACCATCCTTGTCGATGATCAGCTTGAGGAAATCCAGCACGTTGCGCGCATAGAGGGCGGAGGCATCGGCCGCCACCATCGACGCGAGGTTGGTATAGCCCACCAGCGTGACGCCGTGCTTGACGACCACGCGATCGGCTTCCGTCAGCGGGCAGTTGCCGCCTTGCGCTGCCGCCAGGTCGACCACCACCGAACCCGGCTTCATCGCCTGCACGGTGGCTTCGGACAGCAGCGTCGGCGCGCGGCGGCCCGGGATCAGCGCGGTGGTGATGACGATGTCGGCCTGGCTTGCGCGCGTGTGCACCAGCTCAGCCTGACGGCGCATCCAGTCCGGTGGCATTGGGCGGGCATAGCCGCCCACGCCTTGCGCGATCTCGCGTTCTTCGTCCGTCAGGAACGGCACGTCGAGGAATTTGGCACCCAGCGATTCGATCTGCTCCTTCACTGCGGGGCGCACGTCCGAGGCTTCGATCACGGCGCCCAGGCGCTTGGCCGTGGCAATCGCCTGCAGACCCGCCACACCTGCCCCGAGGATCAGCACGCGCGCGGCTTTGACGGTGCCCGCGGCGGTCATCAGCATCGGCATGAAGCGCTGATAGTGGTTCGCGGCCACCATCACAGCCTTGTAGCCGGCGATGTTGGCCTGCGAGGAGAGCACGTCCATGCTTTGCGCGCGCGTGGTGCGCGGCGCAGCCTCCAGCGCGAAGGCTGTGATGTTTGCTGCGGCCAGGCGTGCGGTGTTCTCGTCGTCAAACGGGTTGAGCATGCCGATCAGCACCGCGCCCGCTTGCATCTGCGCAAGCTCTGCGGGTTCGGGCGAGCGCACCTTGAGCACGATCTGCGCGCCCAGTGCCTGCGCTGCGGTGCCGATCTTGGCGCCGACGGCCGCGTAAGCC
>NZ_JAELUI010000546.1 GCF_016429285.1 Ralstonia sp. ASV6 | reverse complement strand
CCCCCCCCCCCCCCCCCCCCCCCCCCCCCCCCCCCCCCCCCCCCCCCCCCCCCCCCCCCCCCCCCCCCCCCCCCCCCCCCCCCCCCCCCCCCCCCCCCCCCCCCCCCCCCCCCCCCCCCACTTTTCACGCAGAAGACGGCATACGAGATCAGGCGCCATGTCTCGTGGGCTCGGAGATGTGTATAAGAGACAGGGTCAAGCCTTCGCGCATGTCGTCGCCCGAGGTGTCGACCTTGGCTTTCTTGGCGATCTCGTTGTCGGTGATGTATTTGTTGATGACGCGCGTCATGGCGGCGCGCAGGCCCGTGAGGTGGGTGCCG
>NZ_JAELUI010000077.1 GCF_016429285.1 Ralstonia sp. ASV6 | reverse complement strand
CGGTGCGGCGGGCGGTTCAGTGTTCACGTTGAACCGGCATCCGCCCCATCAGGTATCGGGGGAAATGCGCGCTACGACGCCTCAGCCAGCAAGCGGGCGATGCGTGCGTCGAGCGAGAGCTTTGGGCAGGTGCTGCATTTCTCGCCGTCGCGGCGGCGGAAGTGGTGGCAGCAGACCTTGCGGTCAAGCGCGAGTGCGGGCGTGCCATCACGTGCACGGTAGGCGAAGAAGCCGCAGCCGCCGGCAATGCCAAGGGCGGCAAGCCACGCGTCTCCCATGGCAGTCATGTCTGCATCCGACAATGACGTGTGTGGACGCACCGCCATCAGTGCGCCGAGTACGCACTCGGCCTGCAACCGATCTGCGGCGCGCTGATGCAAGGCGACCCGTGTTTTGAGCGCTCGGCGGATTGCGCCGCAGAACGCCCGCAACTCAGCGGCAGCGGCTTCCATCCGTCCAGCGAATGTGCCGCCAACCGGCGCGTGCACAGGCAAGTGGAAACCACTGGGAAAGCCTACCTTCACCGGCTGCGCGAGGCCCGCCAGCCTGGGTGCCGATCCATCCAGATGCACGGCAATCACGCACAGATAGATCGGTTGCCAGATCGCCAAGCCCCAGCAACGCAGCGCAAGGTAATGCGCGCCCGCCTCCGGATAAGCCTGCGCCCAGTGATCGCACAGCCCCTGCAGGGCAGCGCCATCACCCAGGTGCAGCGCATTGGCGGGCGATACCCCACCCTGCTCGCCGCGCAGGCTGGGAATGACACGTTGGGCCAGCCGCAGCGCGTGAGCGAGGTCCAGGTTCGGGACAGACGGCGGGCGCCAGGCTTGCGCCAAGGCGAAGCCCGGCCCGACGGCGTTTTCAACGAAGGCGCGCATGCCGTCTGTCATGCAGCGGCTTCCGCCACATCCGCCACATCCCCCGCTTGGGCCTGCACGGCCTGCGCTGCACGGCGGAACTTGGCAATGGGGTTGACCAGGTTGCCGGCGATCTTCAGGCTCGATGCGGGGTCGGCCAGGTTCACCATCTGCACGTTGTTGCCGAGCTGCAGGCGGTTCAGGCATGAGTGCAGGAACTCGGGCACGAACATGTCGTAGTGCACGTACTTGGCGGCATGCTCCGGATGGGCGTCCTGATAGTCGTAGACGCAATCGGCCACGGCGCCCCAGAACTGGTCTTCGGTGCAGCAGCCGTTCTCCACCAGCACGTGGTTGATGTGGCGCAGCACGCCATCGAACACGTCGATGAAGATGCCGAGCAGCTTGAAATTGTCCGGCACCTCGACCGCCAGGCGCTGCACACGCTCGGGCAGCCACTCGCGCGCCTTGATGTCGAGGATGGCGCATTCCTCGGCAATGTCTTTCATGATGGCGCGCACAGGGAGGTAGTTGTCCATCACGAGGATCAGGTTCTCGCCGTGCGGCATGAAGGTCAACTCATAGGCGTAGAAGCAATGCAGCAGCGGCGTGAGATACACCTGCAGGTACTGGCGCACCCACGTGAGCGCAGGCAGACCCGAGCGGCGGATCAGCTCCGGCATCAGCGCATGGCCATCCTTGTCGACGTGCAGCAGCGCGGCCATCGTCATCAGCCGCTCGCCCGGCTTGAGGAGCGGTAGCGGGTTCTCGCGCCACAGCGCCGAGAACTGCTTCTTGTACGGCGTATCCACCGGAATGGCCGCCTCGTAGTAAAAGTTGCGGAACCCGATAGCCGCCACTTCCTGCAGGATGGTGAAGCCGTTTGCACGCAGGAAGGCATCGTCTGACACCAGCTTCTTGATGAACTCGTTGATGGCCGGCGTGCCCGACATGTAGTACGGCGACAGCCCGCGCATGAAGCCCATGTTCAGGATCGACAGCGACGTCTTCACATAGCGCTTGCTGCGATCGCTCGTGTTGAAGAACGTGCGGATGGATTGCTGGGCGATGTAGTGATCAGCGCTGTAATCCAGGCAGATGATCTTGCGCTGGGCCACGTAGCCCGCAAACGCGATGGACAGCTTGTTGAACCACTGCCACGGGTGCGCGGGCATGAAGTGATAGTCGGCCGGATCCACACCCTTGGCAGCAACCTGGCGTGTGAAATCGTCCACTGTGTCCTGGCCGAGTTCTTCGACCAGCAGTTGTGTGTAGTCGAGCGTAGAAAGCGTTGACGGGGTGGCGTGGTCCTTATGTACAGCCAGCCAGATCACGCGGATGTCGGAACCGGCTTCGGGCGCATAGGCCTGGTAGTCGACGGAGGTGAAGCCCAGTCGCCCATTGTTGGCGACGAAGCCAGGGTGACCTTCGATCATGGCGACTTCGATGGTCTGGAAGTCGGTGGCCTCCGCCAACTGCGCACTGCTGGGTGCGTCGGCCTTCATCCGCTTGAACGCGCTGCCGAAGAGCGTGCTGCTGATTTCGTCGAGGTAGATGGGCAGCAACTCGTCACGGATACCAAGCCGCTGACGGCACTCGATGATGAATTGCAGCGCGTCGAGCGATTGCTCGGCACCCTCGACCAGACGGCGAATCGATTCCGGTTGGATGAACCAGTGGCGCAGCGCGAGTTGCTGCGCTTCAAACTGGTAGCAGACCTTGCCGTCATCAGAGAGCACCTGGTATAGCGCGAAACCGCCAGAGGTGGCATGCAGGTGCTCGGGCTCCAGGATGCGTTCGTGCGCATACTCGGCAATCGCCTTGCGCAACAGCAATCGGTTGGCCTGCGCCCAAACCTCGGGCGTCAGATGCGCAGCAGCCTGTGCCGGGCGTTGGGAGAGCTGGTTGTGGATCGTGACGTTCATGGCAAATCCTTTGGTTTAAGCAGTGGCGATAGTGCTGGTGGCCGCCTCGAAATCCCGCTGAGTACAGAAAGCGAGGCTGGCGATTTTTTCGGTAAAGGCAACGTTGCGGTCGTAGACGAAACCGGCGGCACGGTTGATGGCGTGAATGCGCGTGTTGTTGGCGTCGGGCTCAACCACGATGCGTGCCGCACCCAGGCGTTCGAACATGAAACGCATGAGTGCGAAGAACACCGTGCGCGTGTAGCCGGCAATGCGCACATCTGACGGCCCGATGAAGATGTGCATGCCCAGGTCGCCGGGCTCTACGTCGTAGAACGTGCGGATGCGATCGTGGGCGGGGTCGTAGCACTCGGCCAGGAAGACCGGGCGACCGCCCTTCCACACCAGATACGCCGTGGCGTGACCGGAGTCCATCAAGTTCTGATAGACCTGACCGATTTCGGCTTCCGTCTTGTCGCGCATCAGCCAGAACGACGCACGCTCCGGCTGAAACCAGCGGTGCAGCATCGGGATGTCTTCCGGAATGCGTAGCAGGTGGAAGGTGAAACCCTGCGCATCGGTGTAAGGCGCGCTCGCAGCATCGGCGCGGCGGTGGATGGTGTGGGCATCAGTTGGCATGGGCCGGCGCCTCCAGGTTGGCGGATGCGTCTGTCCTGCCCGTGTCATCTGCATGGCCGGCGCTGGGCACATTCAGGATCAGCCGATCCAGCAGCGCAGTCAGCACAAACCCCCCGGCGGCCAGCAGGAACGGCAGATGCAGCCCGTAGCGATTCACGATCGCCCCCGCCGCAAACGAAGACAGCAGCACCCCCATGTTCTGGAAGAAATTGGTAATGCTGTAGTCATGCGCATAGCGCTGCGGCGTCGACAGCCGGAACAGGTTCACCTCCAGCTTCACGATGATCTGGAAGAGCGCCCAGCCGTACAGCACACGGCCCAGCACGATCAACGCTGAGCTGTACTCCCCACCCGGCGCCGCATGCAGCAACAGCCCCACCATGCCCAGCAGCAAGTTGCCCACTGTGTGGTCCGGCAATTGGCCGCCGCGCGCGCGAATACGTGCATGCAATCGCAATGCCACGATGGCGACCACGCCCGGAATGGCAAACGCCATGCCCGACACAAACTCGCTGTCGAGCCCCGACACCTGTTGCCAGTACACCGAGAAAAATGGGCGGATCAGATACGCACTGAAGTCGAACACCAGCATCACCAATGCCAGACGCAGAATCGGCAGGCGGTCGCGCCAGCCGGTGCTCGGCACGCGTGCAGCTTCAGCAGCGGCCACCTCGGCATGCTCACCCGAGTTGACGCGCACGATCTTGCCGCTGCGGATCAGGTGCATGCACACGCCCATCTGGAAGAAATCGCCCGCCGCCATGGCGACGATGCTGGCGCGCGGCCCCCACGTCTGCAGCACAAGGCCACCCACCACCGCCCCGAAGATGGCGCCAAAGTGCACCACCACCGAGAGGGTGCCGACAGTGGCAGCGTGCTGCTCTTTGGGCGTGAGCCGCATCATGTACGGATACATCAGCAGGTAGCTGCTCTTGCACATGAACATCAGCATCGACAGCACCCAGTACGTCACCACGTTCGGCGCCCAGTCGCTGAGCAGGCTGAAGGTGCCAGCTGCGAACTGCGTGTAGACCAGCAAGTACAGCGGCTCCACGCGCCTGGCCACACGTGCCCAGATCGGCAACGTGCACATGACGGCAATCGAGATGGCGGCCACATACGCGCCCACGTGCACGGGGCTGTCCAGCCCATAGCGCGAGGCGAAGAACTGCGGGTAGAACGGAATCAGGATCGCATCGCTGATGACGGCAAACACCGTCATCAGGATGATGGTGTTGCGCAGCGTCATACGGCTTCCTCTACGGGCACCTTCACGCGTTCAATGACGCTCCGCTCCGCAGCCAGCGGAATGAACTCGGGCGTGGCCGGAATCGCAAAATCCTGGATGGCCACGCGCGGCTCGATCTTGTAGTGCTCAACGCCGGTCAGTTCGCGGATGATGTACGAGTTGCGATAGCAGCTCATGCCGATGTCCTGATTGGTCACGCCGTGCGTGTGCAGCCCCGCGTTCTGCACGTAGACCTCGCTGCCGTTGACGTCTGCCGCGTAGTTGCGGGAGAGCTGGTAGCGGCCCTTGGCATCCCAGCGCAGCCGGTGGCGGATGCCATCAAGGAACGCCGGGATGTTCTGCTCGTAACCCGTAGCGAGCACCAAGCCTTCGGTGCGATGGGCGTAGCGCGCACCGCTGTCGATCTGCTGGAACTCGATCTCGTAAGTGCCGGTGGCAGCGTCGTGGCGGCACGCCTGCAGCTCGCAGTTGGTGATCAGGTGCGTGCGCAGTTCGCCCACCTTGCGCTTGTCGTCCAGCAGGTCATAGATCTGGTTGATCAGGCTGGTGTTCACGCCCTTGTACAGGCTGTCCTGCGCACGGACGATGGCATCTTTGCGGCCGTCTGGCAGGCTGTAGAAGTGGTCGATGTAGTCCGGCGAGAACATCTCCAGCGTCAGCTTGGTGGTCTCCATCGGGAAGAAGCGCGGCGAGCGCGTGATCCAGACCAGGCGGTAGTCGTGCTTGTCGCTCTCCTTGAGCAGGTCGAAATAGACCTCCGCCGCGCTCTGCCCGCTGCCGACGATGGTGATGGAGCGTTTCTCGCGCAGTGACTCGCGTACGTCGATGTAGTCCGCGGTGTGCAGATAGCGGTGGCCATCGCGACGCACGCACGCCGGGAACGACGGCGACGACCCCACACCCAACACCAGCTTGCGTGCACGCAACACAAACGGTTCACACTCCGCACCACGAAAGCCCGAGACAACGTAGCAGCCACGCTGCGCGTCGTAAGCCAGTGCCTGCACGTCGTGGTGGAAGCGCGCGCTGGTGAGCTGCGTGACGACCCACTTGCAATAGCGGTTGTACTCCGCCCGGCTCAGGTAGAAGTTCTCGCGGAAGTAATATGAATAGATCTTGCCTTCCTGCTTGCAGTAATTCAGGAAGCTGAAGCGGCTTTTTGGATCGGCCAAACTGACGAGATCTGCCAGGAATGGATTCTGCAATGTGGTGTTATCAATCAGCATGCCAGGATGCCAATTGAATTCCGGCGCACGCTCCAGAAATATCCCATTCAAATCGGCAATGGGTTCAGCCAGGCAGGCCAGGCTTAAATTAAACGGACCTAACCCAATGGCAATAAAGTCATGAACTTCTGATTCCATCACGTTTGAACCTCCTGATTTACAAAAGCGATGACAACAAGACTCCAGCCGGGCGAACGCGCATACGCTTCCCGTCGGCTGGCGGCATCAGGCCGCGCCTAGGCTGGGTAAATTCAGGTGGGGAGCAGATCACGACCGATGCGTGCCGGCCGCTGAAGGATCATGGAATATCGCGGATGCGATATCAGGACAGATTCTGAATAGCCCGACGACTTTAATGCAAAGCCGCCGGGCAACAAGCTAAGTCACCATACTACACAAACACGATGATGTTTGCGTGAACAATTCTTAATTACCACTGATACGAAATGGTCGCCATCACGTTGCGCGCATCACCCCAATAACAGTAGTTGCTGTTCATGCAAGATGCCACATACGCTTTATTAAAGAGATTCTTTGCCGACAATTGCAGCTTTGCGCCTTTGAGTGATGCATCCCAGCGCGCGAGATCAATGCGCAGCATCAGGTCAACCAGCGTGTACGGCGGCACCTTGAAGCTGTTGGCGTTGTCGCCATAGCTCGTGCCAACGTAGCGCACGCCCACACCCGCCGTGTAGCCAGGCATGAAGGTCCAATCCCCCCACACCGATGCCATATGGCGCGGCGCCTGGTACGGCGTGTTGCCCACGAAGCCCTCGGCCGATTCGACGAACTTCATATCGGTGAAGGTGTAGTTGGCCAGCACCGAGACAGTGTCCGTCACCTGCGAGCGCGCCTCCAGCTCCAGCCCGCGCGTGCGGATCTTGCCGGTGGGCACGTAGTAGATCTGGCTGGCCGGCTTGCTGGCAACGTTCTCCTGCTCCAGGTTGAACACAGCGGCCGACAGCATCGTGCTCGATCCCTTGGGCTGATAACGCAAGCCCGCCTCGAACTGTTTGGCCGTGGCCGGTTGCAGCAGATTGCCTCGCTGATCCGTCCGGATGCTCGGGTTGAAGCCATCGGCATAGCTGAAGTACGGGGCGATACCGTTGTCGAACAGGTAGACCACGCCCACGCGCTTGGTGAACTTCGAGCCGCTCCACTCCGACGGCGTGCCCGTGCCATATAGGTTGGATGCCTTGGCGTGGTCTTCACGCACGCCCAGCGTGAAGCGCCAGCGGTCGATGGCGATCTGGTCCTGCAGGTACACACCGGTCTGCTCCAGCCAACGATCGATCGGCGCAGCGCTCACGCCGGTCAATCCGGGGTTGCCGTAGACCGGGTTGAACGCGTTAATCGGGTCTGCGCTGCCGGATTCCCAGAAACCATCGACGTGGCGCTTCTGGTAGTCCAACCCAACCAGCATCGTGTGCTTGATGGGGCCGGTCGTGAACTTGCCCTCGAGTTGGTTATCGACGGTGTAGGCATGCGTGGCTTCCTTGGCACCGGCGTAGTAGCGCGTCAGATTGTCCGCATCGGCCCAGCCGTAGCCGTAGATCTGTCGCATACGCACGTCGCCGAATATGTAGCGGAAGTTCTGGCGCGCGGTCCATTGGTCGTTGAACGCGTGTTCAAACTGGTAACCCAACATGCGTTCGGTACGACGGAATTTTTCAACCGTCGGATCACCGTCGAAGAAGTAGCGCGAGATGGTCCGGCCGTTACGTGGGAACAGGCTGCCCTCTGCGGGCACGCCACTGTTGAAGCTGCCTTCTGGATCGTGCTGCAGATAGGCCTGCAGCAACAGATGCGTGTTGGGCGTGAAGTTGATCGCCAGCGACGGCGCGATGGCAAAGCGCTGCTCACGCACATGCTGGAACTGTGAATCCATGCCACGCGCCAGGCCGGTCACGCGGAAGGCCATCACGCCGTTCTGATCCACCGGCCCGGAGATATCGAACGCCCCTTCAACACGGTTGCGGTTGCCCACCGTGAACTCGACTTCGTGATACGGCTGAAACAGCGGCTTCTTGCTGACGAGCGACACCACGCCCCCCGGCGAAGCGCGCCCAAACAGAACCGAGCCCGGCCCCTTGAGTACGTCAATGCGCTGCAGGAAATACGGATCGATCTGGAACGAGCTGTAGCTGCCCTGATCCCCCTGCAGGCTCAAGCCATCGAGCAGCGCGTTGTTGACGCTGGCGTCGTTGAAGCCGCGCAGCGCGACATAGTCATAGCGGTTGGCCGCCCCGACCAGTCCCGTGAACGCGCCCGACGTGTAGTTGAGCGCTTCCGACAGGCCCCGTGGCCGCTGGTCCTCCAGCTGCTGTTGCGTGATCACAGAGATCGACTGTGGTGTCTCGATGATTGGCGTATCGGTCTTGGTGCCTGCCGAGCTTTGCTTGGCGACAAAGCCCTTGCCGGGGCTCTGCGCTGTCTCGCCGCGGCCGACTACCGTTGCGGTGGGCAGTGTGGCATTGACCTCTGCGGTGGTACTCTGCGCCATCACTTGCGCGGGTAGCGCTGCCCCCAGCAGCATTGCGCAAGTCAGCCGCGCAGCAAGCGCCAGCGGGCGCAGCGTTGTGCGGCAGGTCGTTTCAGATGGAAAAACCGTTGTTGTGTTGATGTGCTTTGGCATGGTGTGTTGGAAGATGCGTGTGGTTTCCACACCCATCGACGATCCACACCGCAAAAGCGGAACTCGATCTGAAACTTTTTTTCGATCAGGCCCTCGCGCACGTCGAGCAACGCTCAACCGCCTGCACGAGATACTTGCGCACCATGCGTGTTGATTTGCCAAGCTGCTCGGCAATGCACGCATGCGATTGCCCTTCGATGTAGCGCAAGCGAACGGCTTCGCGCGCGCTGGGCGATAGCGTTTCCAGCACCGTGCTCGTGTGCTGCAGCGTCTGCGTCTGCGCCATGCACTGCTCTGGCGACGGCGCATGGCCGAACTGCTCGCATCGCAACGTCAGCTCATCCAAGCAGGCGCACTCGACACGCCGCCGGCGCGCACGGTCGATCATCAGATGCTTGGCAGTGGTGGTCAGGTAAGCACGCGGCTCGCGCACCTCGCTCAACGCATCCGGCACGGCCAGTACGCGCATGAAGGTGTCGTGCAGCACATCTGCCGCCTCCTCCGGACACGCGAGCTTCCTGCGCAGCCAGGCGAACAGCCAATCGCTGTGACAAACGTAAAGCGCGTCGATGTCGTGCAGCGGATTGGGCTGAACGGCCGGCATGCGGGCTCCAGGAAATGGACCGGACGCGCGCACGCAACTACGTACACATGGCGCCCATACAAATGAGAATCATTCTCATTGTAGGGGTCGAGCAACCCTGTTCGCAAACGGGGATTCGAAAGGGACCGCTAAGAATGGACGCGCGGCGGCAAGACGCCCTTAAGCCGCATCGTCGGTTGCGCGATGCCGCCACGCCATGAGAGCAACGGCCAGAGCGGCCAGCGACAGGCCGATCGCCAGCCCGGTCATGCGGCCTGAGCGGCGCGCTTCATCGGCCTGCTCGCGCGCCTCGATGGCCTGGCGCACGGTTTCCCAGAAGGCTTCGCGATGCTCGTTCTCGTCAAAGATGGACATGGCACGCTTCCCGTTGTCTGCGTATGGCGTATGGCTTGCCTTGTCATCGTAGGGAACGTGCGGCAGGCGCGCCACCGCACGTTTCGCGTAAGCGCCTGCGTTCAGGCCGCGGCAACAGGCTTGCCGACCGGCGCGGAAGGGGCGCGAGGGGCATCGGCGTCCCCCTGCCCCAGGTCCATCGCATCCGCACGCTCGGCAGTGGACAGCTCGTCTGCGCGATAGCCCGTGCGGTTGAGCAGCACCAGCGTGCAGGCCAACGACACCAGCGCATACAGCGCCGACGACGCTGCCACGCCTACGATGTTGCCGGTGCTGTTGAGCATCCACTGTGCAAACACAGGCGTGCCGCCGCCCACCACCAGCGAACACAGCTGATACGCCAGCGACAGCCCCGTGTAGCGGATGCGCGTCGGGAACACGCGCGCCAGAATGCCGCCGATGGCGCCGTAGAACATCGAATGCGGAATCGTCGCCAGGCACATGCCTACCAGCGCAATCCAGACCACCTTGGTCTCAATGGCAAAGAACATCACCGGCATGAGCAGGAACTCGGGCAACACCATCAGGCAGATCGCGCGGCGCATGTCCATGCGCGAGACCAGCCACGCCCCCAGCGGCTGCGTGATGAACTGCACCACCAGCGCAATCGCGATGATGCCGAGGAAGGTGTCCTGCGCATAACCGAGTTCCTTGGTGGCCCATGCCAGTGCGAAATTGCTCTTCAGGTACGTCACGTGGATCAGTGGCAGCGTGCCTGCGCCCAGCAGCACCAAGCCCCAGTGATCACGCACTACATCCTTGAGCGGCAGCTTGACGGTCTTCTTCTGCGCCAGCACACGCTTCATGTCGTCGGACTCTTCCAGCTTCAGGCGGATGACCATGCCCACGACAACCAGCAACGCCGACAGCAGAAACGGCACGCGCCAGCCCCACAACATGAACTGCGGTGTCGGCAGCGCGCTCAGCGCAAAGAACACCAACGTCGCCAGCAGGTTGCCCGTGGGTGAGCCCTGCTGCGCGAAGGCGGAGTACAGGATGCTCTTGCGCTTTGGGGCGCTCTCGCTGGCGATCAGCACCGCACCGCCCCACTCGCCGCCCACGGCCACGCCCTGAATCACGCGCAGTACCACCAGCCCCACCGGCGCCCACATGCCGATCTGCGCATAGCTTGGCAGCAGGCCGATACCCATCGTCGCCAACCCCATCAGGATGAGCGTGAT
This sequence comes from Ralstonia sp. ASV6, assembly GCF_016429285.1. Lineage (GTDB taxonomy): Bacteria > Pseudomonadota > Gammaproteobacteria > Burkholderiales > Burkholderiaceae > Ralstonia > Ralstonia flaminis. The sequence goes on along the minus strand of NZ_JAELUI010000077.1, from coordinate 16,210 downwards.
AATGAGCGTGGTCTTGCGACCGATCTTGTCGCCCAGGTGGCCGAAGATGATGCCGCCGATGGGTCGCGCGGCAAAGCCAGCCCACAACGTGACGAACGACAGCAGCGTGGCGATGCCCGGGTCCAGCGTCTTGGAGAAGAACACCTTGCCGAAGACCAGCGCGGCGGCAAGGCCGTAGATGTAGAAGTCGTACCACTCGATGGTGGTGCCGATGAACGCGGCAACCGCGGCACGGCGCGGCTGCAGATTCGCAGCCTGGGGCGCGGACTGGTGAGGCATGTTGGTCTCCTTGGTGGTACTGCCGGTTTGGCGCGGCCTCTGTCGGGCCGTCTGTCGTGTTGTGTGGCGTCAGCTTCAGCTCATGTCATTTCAGAACGCCTGCCTCGAACAGGCGCTGCCGGGTTTCCATGTCGATGCCGAGCGAAGCCAGCACGGCATCGGTATCGGCACCCAGCGCAGGCGGTGCGTTGCGATACGTGGCCGGCGTGCGCGACAGCTTGATTGGCGAGCCCGTGCCACGGTAGTCACCCAGCTCGACCACCATCTGCCGATGCAGCGTATGCGGATGGCGCACCACCACGTCGACACTCAGCACCGGCCCGCACGGCACGCCGCCATGGATCAGGTCTTGCGCAAGCGTCTCGCAATCAAAGCGGGCCAGTTGCGCCTCCAACGCCCGCTTGAGTTCCGGGCGATGCGCACAGCGGCTGCGGTTATCAGCAAAACGGGCGTCTTCCGCCAACTCAGGCACGCCAATGTGCGCGCACAGCTTGGCGAACTGGCGGTCGTTGCCCACGGCCAGAAAGATCGGCGTAGTGCCAGTCTGGTAGCTGTCGTACGGCGTAATGTTCGGGTGCGCATTGCCACTGCGTTGCGGCACCTTGCCGGAGCCGAAGTAGTTGGGCAGATGCGGATGTAGCAGCGACACACCACAGTCGTACAGCGCAATGTCGATCGATTGCCCGCGCCCGCTTTTCTCGCGCTCCGCTAGCGCCAGCAGGATGCCGGCCAGCGCGTTGAGCCCCGTCACCATATCGACGATGGGCAGGCCGACGCGCATCGGGCCGCCGTCGCGCTCGCCGTTGACGCTCATCAGGCCAGCCATGGCCTGGATGGCGGCGTCGTAGCCGGGCAGCCCACCCAGCGGGCCGTCCGGGCCGAAGCCGGAGACGGCACAGTGGATCAGGCGTGGAAAGCGCGACTGCAGATCGCGCTCGAAATCCATGCCCCAGCGGGCCAGCGTGCCGGGCTTGAAGTTCTCGACCAGCACGTCGGCATCTTCCAGCAATTGCCAGAGCACTGCGCGGCCTTCGTCGCACGACAGGTCGACCGAGATGCCGAGCTTGTTGCGATTGACGCCGTTGAAGTACCACGCCGTGTCGTTCTCATCAAACGGCGGCCCCCAGGTGCGGGTCTCGTCGCCGACGGGAGGCTCTAGCTTAATGACCTGCGCGCCGTGGTCGGCCAGCGCCTGCGTGCAGTACGGCCCGCCAAGCACGCGGCTCAGGTCGACGACCTTCAGGCCGTGCAGTGCTCCATTGACCGCGCTCATTGCTCGGCTCCTGCCGGCAGAGCCTGCATGGCGAGCGCAAAAGACACCTCGCGCTGCTGAACGAGCGCATCAAACAGCAGTGCGTCGTCGTTCTCAGGTAAGGCCAGCGGATCAACCGGCAGCAGCTTGTGACGCAGCACCAGATGCGCAAGCGCCAGACGACGATACTCCGGCGCCAGACGCACGCCCTCCACCGCCATGAAGATCGCCGTGGTGATGTGATAGAGCGCGGAACCGGCCTGACGCACAAGCTCGTCGCTGCCCGCTTCGGCCACCTTCGCGATCGTGCGGCAGACGCGGTCCAGCGTGGCACGCAGCAGCGCATCGCTCTGCGCCGGCAGCGTAATGCTGTCGAGCAATCCGAGCAGGTACGCACGCAGCGGCTCCAGTGCGCCTTCGCGCTTCACAGCGCGTGCGATGTCGAGCGCGACGATATTGCTCGTGCCCTCCCAGATCGAGCCGAGATGCGAATCCCGCACGAGGCGCGCATCGCTCCATTCTTCGATGTAGCCGGTGCCCCCGCGCACTTCCATCGCGTCGCCAGTCACACGGCGCGCATCGCGGCAGGCGCGGAACTTGATCAGCGGCGTCAGGATGCGCACACACTTGGCGGCCTGCTCGTCGCCGGCATCGGCCAACGGCAGCAACTGCGCGATCTGCATGAACATCGAGCGCGCTTGCTCGGTCGGCAGCAGCATCTTCAACAGCTGGCGCTGCATCAGCGGCATGTCGATCAGCTTGCGGCCGAAGGCTTCGCGGTTGCGCGCGATGTGCAGCGCCTCTGTGGCCGCGCGGCGCATCAGGCCAGCGGCGCGCACGCCGTTCGACAGGCGCGACATGTTGATCATGTCGGCCATCTGGTGGAAGCCACGGCCGATCTCGCCGATCAGGTAAGCGGTGGCGCCTTCGAGGGTGATCTCGCCGCTGGCCATCGAGCGGGTGCCGAGCTTGTCCTTCAGGCGGATGATCCGGTAGTTGTTGCGCGTGCCGTCCTGCAGCGTCTTGGGCAGCAGGAACAACGCCAGGCCGTTGATACCCGACGGCGCGCCGTCCGGACGGGCCAGCACCATAGCGAGGTCCGCATCGGCGTTGGAGCAGAACCACTTGTCGCCATACAGGCGCCACGTTTGCGTACCGTCGGGTGCGGTTTCCAGCGCAGCGCGCGTGGCGATACGGGCAACATCCGAACCGGCAGCCTGCTCGGTCATGAACATCGCGCCCTGGTACAGCACGTCAAAGTCACGCGAAGCCAGCATCGGCAGATAGCGCGCCACCAACGCCGGATCGCCAAACTTGCGCAGCGTGCGCGTGAGCGAATCCGTCATGCTGACCGGGCAGCAGAGGCCGAACTCGGCCTGCACGAACAGGTACGTGAGCGCGTATTTGACCAGCGGCGGCGGCGCATCGCCGACATGGCTCATCGAAGCGAGACCAAGTTCGGCATACGCCACGCGCTCCAGCGCAACGTAATCGGGGTGCTTGTCGATGCTCTGCAGCGCTTCACCGCGACGTGTACGGTGGCGCAACTGCGGTGGGTTGTGGTCAGCGCTGGTCGCCCAGGCGTCAAGCTCGTCCGAAGCGCGCTGGCCAAGCGATTTGAGCTGCGGTTCCAGCGCACGATATTGCGTGTCGCCCAGGTATAACCGCAGCAGGTGCGCGAGATCCGGGTCGACGTGGAAAAAATTGATGCCCCGGCTGTCAGGGATGTTCTGGTGGCCAACGGGTTGACCAATGATTGGTTCGCGGGCGATGTCGTTCATGCGGGTGGCCTCGCTGTCTCCTGTGTTGTCCGGCCAGCATAGGAACGCCATCGATAATCGTCCAATACAGGTTTTGTCCTGTACGATAAACAATCCTTATCGTTGAGCGAGACCGCCATGGATCTGAAGCAGCTGCGCTATTTCGTTGCCGTGGCGGAAGAACTGCACTTCGGGCGTGCGGCACAGCGGCTGTTCATCTCGCAGCCAGCCCTGAGCTTCGACATCCGCAAGTTTGAGGAACAGTTGGGCGTGCAACTGCTCGCGCGCACCAACAAAAGCGTGGCGCTCACCAACGCCGGCCAGGTGCTGCTGGATGAGGCCCGCAAGCTGCTGCAGCAGGCGGCCGAGGTTGAGCGCATCACGCAGCGTTCCGCGCACGGGCTGGCCGGGCGATTGCGCGTCGGCTTCGTCAGTTCGATGCTGTATCGCGGCCTGCCGCGCGCGGTCGAGCGTTTCGAGGCCGATCATCCGGCGGTGGAAATCATCCTGCGCGAGATGAACACCGGCGAGCAGGTCCAGGCTCTCCAGCGTCAGCAGATCGACCTGGGCTGCGCATACTGGGGGACCTTCCCCGCCGAAGTCGTTTCCACGCCGATCTTCTCCGAGCCCTTCGTCGCCTGCCTGCCCGCCGGCCACGCGCTGGCCCGCCGCAAGAGCCTGGAGCTGGCCGCGCTTGCGCAGGAGCCGTTCATCCTCTTTCCGCGCACGGTGTCGCCGCACTACCACGACCTGATCATCGCGCTCTGCGTGGATGCCGGGTTCAGCCCAGTGATCCGCCACGAGACGCGGTTGTGGCAGACGGTGGTGACCATGGTGGGCTTCGGGATGGGCGTGGCGCTGGTGCCCAAGACGCTGCAGCACGCCGGCGATGTGCGGGTCAGCTTTGTCGCGCTGGCCGGCGGAAAAAAAGAATCGCCCGTGCTGTCATTGCGACGCACGGGCGATGCGGAGCCGGTGGCAAGCCGCTTTCTCGAATACCTCGAAACGGCGGCGCGGGAAAACGTGAAGCCCTGATCGCTTAGGGTTGGCCGGTCAGCTTGAACTTGGTCAGGCAGACGTGCTTCGCAAGTTTCTCCTTGCTGATCACAACCGCATCGGTCTTGCCATAAGGGTCACCAGTCTGCACGTCTTCCTCGTCCTTGAAACTGCCCTTCACGTATTTCGTATCGCATTGTTCGTACTTGTTGCAGACCTGGAGCTTGGTGCAGATGGTCTGACCGTCGCGCTCGTAGATGTAGTACGTAGCGCCGGAATACGGCGGCCGCGGATAGTTTTCAGTACGAACGGTAATGTCAGCGGCGTGAATGACGCCGGATGCCAGCGCAAGCGTGAGCGCTGCAAGTGCCTTGTGCATGGATGACTCCCCTCTGGTTTGGACAATACGTGCGAGGCGCATTGTGCTGGAGTTTGGCTCGCTGGCAAATGCCGATCGAGAAGGCGTCCTATCAGAGTGCCTTGCTCAGGAACACCCGGCTGGTACCGGGCGGGTCGCATGGCACCTCTCCAAACCTCACCCATCCATTGCGCTCGTAGAACGCTGGCGCCTGGAAGCTGATCGTGTAGACCACGGCAGAGCGGCAACCGCGGCGGCGCCCTTCTTCCTCAAACCTGCGCAGCACCTCAGTGCCAATGCCTTTGCTGCGCAACGTCTCGGGCAAATGAAACAGGTCGAGAAACAGCAGGCCGAGCGATGTTCGCCCGCTTGCGCCACCAAGGATTTCACAGCTCAACGGATCGCGCACCAACACGGCCAGCGCTTGCCGGTCGCCATAGCCGACATGAGCGTCATTGAAGCGATTCAGGCCGTTGCCGATGACGTTGATGTCGTGATCGCTGGCTTGATCAGTGACGAAGATCTCTGGGGTCTGCATGCCGTCTTCCGGTGGGTGCGCCAAATACTGTATGCACACACAGTATTTCGCGCACCCACCGTCGTCAACGACAACGCCGTGACACGTCGCCCTACTGGCTCCGCGGCGGCAAGATCGCGCTGCCCGACCCCGGCATGGGGCGCATGTGCGGCATCATGTTGGTGTTCAGGTGGTACATCACCCAGAGTGAACCGCTGAGCGTAATGACCACCAGCACCAGCGTGAACATCAGCGACAGCATGTTCCAGCCGCCCTCCGACTTGGCGTTCATGTGCAGGAAATAGATCATGTGCACCACGATCTGCACCGCGCCAATCAGCAGGATCGCAACAGCCGTGGTCGACGATTTGTCGAACACGTTGCCCATCACCAGCCAGAACGGAATTGCCGTCAGGAAGACGGACAGCACGAAACCCGTCAGGTAGCCGCCCAATGTGGCGTGCGGCCCGATCTCTTCTTCGTGGTGCTCGTGATGATGGCCGTGGCCATCGCCGTGGCCGCTCATCGTTTGATCGTGCGCGCTCATGGCAACGTTCCCATCAGGTAGACGAAGGTAAAGACGCCGATCCAGACGACGTCCAGAAAGTGCCAGAACATCGACAGGCACATCAGCCGGCGCTTGTTGGCGGTGATCAGCCCGTGCTGCGACACCTGCAGCATCAGCACGATCAGCCAGATCAGGCCGAACGTCACGTGCAGCCCGTGCGTGCCGACCAGCGAGAAGAACGATGTCAGGAATGCGCTGCGCTGCGGCCCTGCCCCCTCATGAATCAGGTGCGCGAATTCGTAGAGTTCCACCGCCAGGAACGCCGCCCCGAAGAGCCAAGTGATGGCCAGCCAGATCTGCATGGGCCGGACCTTGTTCTGCTGCATCTGCAGCATCGCAAAGCCATACGTAATTGACGACAGCAGCAGGAAGGACGTGTTCAGCGCCACCAGCGGCAGCTCGAACAGTTCCGCCCCGGTAGGCCCGCCTGCGTACTCGCGGCCCAGCACGCCATAAGCGGCAAACAGGCACGCGAATATCAAGCAATCGCTCATCAGGTAAATCCAGAACCCAAGCAGCGTGCCGTTTGGCACGTGATGCTCTCCGGTGACGTGGAACTGGTAGCCACCCGGCGGAATGGTGTCCGCCCCGGCAGTACCGTTCGCTTGCAGGGGTACGGTCGTGTCAGCCATGGCTTGCCATCAGTTGGGTGCGTGATGCTTCGGTCCGGACCACATCCTCCGCAGGGATGTAGTAGTCGCGCTTGTAGTTGAAGGTGTGGATGATGGCCGAGAGGATCGTGGCCGCGAACGACGCAATGGCCAACCACCAGATGTGCCAGATCAACGCAAAGCCGCACAGCGTGGACAGCCCCGCCAGCAAGATGCCTGCCGCCGTGTTCTTCGGCATATGAATCGGGATGAAGCCTTCCTGCGGCCGCTGGTAGCCGTATTGCTTCATCTGCCACCAGGCATCAGAGTCGTGCACGAGCGGCGTGAACGCGAAGTTGTACTGCGGCGGCGGCGACGAGGTCGACCACTCCAACGTACGGCCGTTCCATGGGTCCCCGGTCGTATCGCGCAGCTCCTCCCTGCGCAGGAAGCTCACCACAAGCTGGATCAGGAAGCAGGCAATGCCGATGGCAATCAGCAGCGCACCGAATGCGGCAAGCTGGAACCATATCTGCAGAGACGGATCATCGAAATGGCTCATGCGGCGGGTCACGCCGCGCATGCCCAACCAGTAAAGCGGCATGAACGCAAAGTAGAAGCCGATGAACCAGAACCAGAACGATGCCTTGCCCCACGAAGACACCAGGCGATAACCGAACGCCTTGGGGAACCAGTACGTGATGCCCGCCATGAGCCCAAACAGCACGCCCCCGATGATCACATTGTGAAAATGCGCGATCAGGAACAGGCTGTTGTGCAGTGAGAAGTCGGCCGGCGGCACCGCCAGCAGCACGCCGGTCATACCACCGATGGCGAAGGTGACCATGAACCCGATCGTCCACAGCATCGGCGGCTCGAAGCGGATCTTGCCGTGGTACATCGTGAACAGCCAGTTGAAGATCTTCGCGCCGGTCGGGATCGAGATGATCATCGTCGTGATCCCGAAGAACGAGTTGACGCTCGCGCCCGACCCCATCGTGAAGAAGTGGTGTAGCCAAACCAGATACGACAGCACCGTAATCACGACCGTCGCATAGACCATCGACGCGTAGCCAAACAGGCGCTTGCGCGAATACGTGGCCACCACTTCCGAGAAGACACCGAACACCGGCAGCACCAGAATGTAGACCTCGGGGTGGCCCCATATCCAGATCAGGTTGACATACATCATCGCGCTGCCACCCTGATCGATCGTGAAGAAATTGGTGCCGGCATAGCGATCCAGGGCCAACAGCGTGAGCGCGGCCGTCAATACCGGAAAGGCGGCGACGATCAGGGTGTTGGTGCAAAGCGCCGTCCACGTGAAGATCGGCATGCGCATCAACGTCATACCCGGTGCGCGCATCTTCACAATGGTCACCAACAGGTTGATGCCCGATAGCACGGTGCCGACCCCGGCCACCTGCAATGCCCAGATGTAGTAGTCGACCCCAACGTCAGGGCTCGCGAGAATGCCCGACAGTGGCGGATACGCCAGCCAGCCGGTGCGCGCGAACTCGCCCACGAACAACGACATCATCACGAGGACGGCGCCGCCCGTGGTCATCCAGAAGCTGAAGTTGTTGAGGAATGGGAATGCCACGTCACGCGCGCCGATCTGCAGTGGCATGACAAAATTCATCAGGCCGGTCACCAGCGGCATGGCCACGAAGAAGATCATGATCACACCGTGCGCGGTGAAGATCTGGTCGTAGTGATGTGGTGGCAGGAAGCCAGCATTGTCGCCAAACGCCACCGCCTGCTGCATCCGCATCATGATGGCGTCGGCAAAACCACGCAGCAGCATCACGATGCCCAAGACGATGTACATAATGCCGATCTTCTTGTGATCGATGCTGGTGAACCACTCGCGCCACAGGTAACCCCAGACGCGGTAGTAGGTCAGCAGCCCCACCACTGCGAGGCCACCAATGGCAACGACCGCGAAGGTGGCGAGCAGGATCGGCTCGTGGTACGGAATGGCCTCCCACGACAGGCGGCCAAAGATCAGGTTAGCGAGTTCGGAACGCTCGGGCATGGTTATCACCTGGGCCTGGTTTGATCAATCGTGACCGATCAACATTGGCGAAAAACGTCAAGGGGCGCAGGGTCGTGCGCTACTGCAACAGCCGTCGGTTGTCATTGCTCGCGACATCCGGCGCAAAGATTGGCATGGCATCGACCGTGTTGCTTGCGGTACAGATTTCCGCCGTCGGGTCGAACCGGCCACGATTGCGATTGCTCGCCATCGTGTCCGCCAGGCATGCCTGGCCATCCACACAGCGGTTCAGGATCAAGTCGTAGAGGTTCGGAGCCACGCTGGCATAGCGTTGCACCGGCTCGCTTTCACTGGGCTTGGCCAGCTTCTGGTAGACGTCCTTCGACAGCGGCGTGCCCGACGCTTTGACCTGCTGGACCCAGCGATCGAAATCCTCGTTGGACAAGCCGTGGAACTTGAATCGCATGTGCGAAAAGCCCGCACCGCTGTAGTTGGATGAAAACCCGTCGTAGATGCCCGGCTGGTTGATGACTGCGTGCAGCTTGGTTTCCATGCCCGGCATGGCATAGACCATGCCCGCAAGCGAAGGCACGAAGAACGCATTCATGACCGAGGTGGCCGTGATCTTGAACGCGATCGGGCGATCCACCGGCGCGGCCAGTTCATTGACGGTGGCGATGCCCTGCTCGGGATAGAGGAACAGCCACTTCCAGTCCAGCGCCACCACTTCCACGATGAGCGGTTTCGCGTCTGCGGCGACCGGGCGATGTTCATCAAGCCGCGTCAGCGGCCGATACGGATCGAGTTGATGGGTACTGACCCAGGTGACGGCGCCAAGCGTGATGATGATCAGCAGTGGCGCGGCCCAGATCGCCAGTTCCAGCACCGTGGAATGGTCCCACTCCGGGTTGTAGGGAGCATCTTTGGCGCTCTCCCGGTATCGCCATGCAAACAGCAGCGTCAGAAAGATCACCGGCACGATGATCAACAGCATCAGGCACGTGGCGATGATGATCAGGTCCCGCTGTCGCAACGCCATATCGCCAGCCGGCGACAAAAGCACCGCATTGCTACATCCCGCGAGAATCACCAATGAGGCGATTGCGGCACTTCGCAAAAGCGATCTTCCCGTTACTCTGAGGAGTTTCACCGCTGCATCGAAGCGTGGCATGGTCTCGGAAGTGGCGTCTGGTTAACGTCGCGTTGGGTGGCCCCCAACGATCTTTCGATTTGCCGTTGCAGTTTAGGCGCCTATTCTGATGATTGCCGGACTTTGAGTGCTGTACGGCATCCCTCCCGCTCCGATGGAGACTCCACGATGGCCAGTCTGACCCACCAACATCGCGCGTCACCGACTGCACCTCCCGCGCCAGGGCATCATGAAGTGGCCCCCGCCGAGATCGCCACAGGCGTGGTGATCGGACGCGCGTCAGAGTACTTCGACTTCTTCGTCTACGGCATCGCCTCAGTGCTCGTCTTCCCGACGGTCTACTTTCCGTTCACCGGTGAACTGGCCGGGCTGCTGTTCAGCTTCACGATCTTCTCGTTTGCCTTTATCGGGCGCCCGTTCGGCACGGCGCTGTTCATGCGCATCCAGCGCAGATGGGGGCGCAGCATCAAGCTGACGGCATCGCTGTTCCTGCTGGGTACGGCTACGGTGGGCATTGCCTTCCTGCCACCGTACGCGTCGATTGGGCACTCGGCCATCTACCTGCTGGCACTGTTCCGCTTCATGCAGGGCATTGCCTTTGGCGGCTCATGGGATGGCCTGCCGTCACTGCTCGCGCTGAACGCGCCCGAGAACAAACGCGGCTGGTACGCCATGCTGGGGCAACTGGGCGCGCCAACCGGCTTCATCATCGCGGGGGCGCTGTTCCTGTTCTTGTATGCCAGCCTGACATTCCAGGAATTCATCGATTGGGGCTGGCGTTATCCGTTCTACGTGGCCTTTGCCATCAACGTGGTTGCGCTGTTTGCACGGCTGCGGCTGGTGGTGACGCACGAATACACGCAGCTGCTCGAAGAAGGCGAGCTGGAGCCGATCAGCACCCTGCAGATGGTGAACGCGCAGGGTTTCAATATCTTCCTCGGGGCCTTCGCAGCGCTGGCCAGCTACGCCCTGTTTCACCTTGTCACGGTATTCCCGCTGTCTTGGGTGGTCCTGCGCAAGACACAGAGCGTGTCCGCCGTGCTGGCCGTGCAGATCGTCGGCGCTGTCATTGCGCTCATCGGCACGCTGATTTCCGGCTTGATTGCAGACCGCATCGGTCGGCGTACCACCTTGGCGGTCATGGCCGTACTGATCGGCGTCTTCAGCCTGGCCACGCCGTGGCTGCTCGACGGCGGTGTCGCGGGGCAAGACACCTTCATCCTGGTGGGCTTTGGTCTACTGGGGTTGTCGTACGGCCAGGCGGCCGGTGTGGTGACGTCGAACTTCGAGCGCAGGTTCCGCTATACCGGTGCCGCACTGACCACGGACTTCGGCTGGCTGTTTGGCGCAGCATTTGCGCCGCTGGTGGCGTTGGGGCTGTCGTCGCTGTTCGGGCTCGCAGCAGTCAGCCTGTATCTGCTGTCAGGCGTGGCAGGTACGTTGATTGCCCTGCGGATCAACCAGGCGCTGGGGACGCCCGACGCGTGAGTGCTTCTGCAAAGGGAGGCCTCGCTCGGCTGAGCGCCCGCCGCCAAGAGATTGGTGCGCAGGATTGATAAAAAAACGCCGCAGACATTTAGCCTGCGGCGTTTTTCATGTCACGACGGCGAAAACAACCCGCCGTCGTCCGACAACCCGATTACATCTGCACAGTGTCGGCGACTTCCTTGAAGTCTTCGATCTGGTCGAAGTTCATGTACTTGTAGATCTTGTCGCCGTTCGCGTTGAGCACGCCCATGTCGGCCATGTACTCTTCCTTGGTCGGAATCTTGCCCAGACGCGAGCAGATCGCCGCCAGTTCCGCCGAGCCCAGATACACGTTCGTGTTCTTGCCCAGGCGGTTCGGGAAGTTACGCGTCGACGTCGACATGACCGTCGCGCCTTCGCGCACCTGTGCCTGGTTACCCATGCACAGCGAGCAGCCCGGCATTTCGGTACGCGCACCAGCCGTGCCGAACACGCCGTAGTGGCCTTCCTCGGTCAGCTGCTTCTGATCCATCTTGGTCGGCGGCGCGACCCACAGCTTGACCGGGATGTCGCGCTTGCCTTCCAGCAGCTTCGACGCGGCACGGAAGTGGCCGATGTTGGTCATGCACGAGCCGATGAACACTTCGTCGATCGTAGCGCCCGCGACATCGGAAAGGGTCTTCACGTCGTCCGGGTCGTTCGGGCAGGCCACGATCGGCTCGTGGATGTCGGCCAGGTCGATCTCGATGACGGCGGCGTATTCGGCGTCGGCATCCGGTTGCAGCAGCTGCTGATCAGCCAGCCACGCTTCCATCGCCTTGATACGGCGCTGCAGGCTGCGCGCGTCTTGGTAGCCCTGCGCGATCATCCACTTGAGCAGCGTGATGTTGCTGTTCAGGTATTCGATGATCGGTTCCTTGTTCAGGTGCACCGTGCAACCGGCGGCCGAACGCTCAGCAGACGCATCCGACAGCTCAAACGCTTGCTCGACCTTCAGATCAGGCAGGCCTTCGATTTCGAGAATGCGGCCGGAGAAGATGTTCTTCTTGCCTTGCTTGGCAACCGTCAGCATGCCCTGCTTGATGGCGTACAGCGGAATCGCGTTGACGAGGTCACGCAGCGTGACGCCCGGCTGCATCTTGCCCTTGAAGCGGACCAGCACCGACTCCGGCATGTCCAGCGGCATTGTGCCGGTTGCGGCCGCGAAGGCGACCAGACCCGAGCCTGCCGGGAAGCTGATGCCGATCGGGAAGCGCGTGTGCGAATCGCCGCCGGTGCCGACGGTGTCGGGCAGCAGCATGCGGTTCAGCCACGAGTGGATCACGCCGTCGCCCGGGCGCAGCGCGATGCCGCCACGGTTGCTGATGAAGTTCGGCAGGGTCTGGTGCGTCTTCACGTCCACCGGCTTCGGATACGCGGCCGTGTGGCAGAACGACTGCATCACGAGGTCGGCCGAGAAGCCGAGGCAAGCCAGATCCTTCAGTTCGTCGCGGGTCATCGGGCCCGTGGTGTCCTGCGAGCCGACCGACGTCATCTTCGGTTCGCAGTACGAGCCCGGGCGCACGCCCTGACCTTCCGGCAGACCGCATGCGCGGCCGACCATCTTCTGCGCCAGCGAGAAGCCCTTGCCGCTGTTGGCCGGCTGATGCGGCAGGCGGAACAGCGTCGACGGGGCAAGGCCCAGGGCCTCACGTGCCTTGGCCGTCAGGCCACGGCCAATGATCAGCGGAATACGGCCACCGGCGCGCACTTCGTCGAACAGCACGTCGGACTTGACCTGGAATTCGGCGATGACCTTGCCGTCCTTCAGCGCCTTGCCTTCGTACGGGCGCAGTTCAACCACGTCGCCCATGTTCATCTGCGACACGTCGAGTTCGATCGGCAGCGCACCGGCATCTTCCATCGTGTTGTAGAAGATCGGGGCGATCTTGCCGCCCAGGCACACGCCGCCGAAGCGCTTGTTCGGCACAAACGGGATGTCTTCGCCCGTGAACCACAGCACTGAGTTGGTGGCCGACTTGCGCGAGGAGCCGGTGCCGACCACGTCGCCCACGTACGCAACCAGGTGACCCTTTTCCTTCAGCGATTCAATGAACTTGACCGGGCCGCGCTTGCCGTCTTCTTCCGGCGTGATGCCGGGGCGTGCGTTCTTCAGCATCGCCAGCGCGTGCATCGGGATGTCCGGGCGGGTGGTGGCGTCCGGGGCCGGCGACAGGTCGTCGGTGTTGGTTTCGCCCGTCACCTTGAAGACGGTGATAGTCAGGCTTTGCGGCACTTCCGGACGGCTCGTGAACCATTCGGCGTCGGCCCAGCTTTGCAGCACGGCACGCGCGTGGGCGTTGCCCTTGTCGGCAAGTTCCTTGACGTCATGGAACTGGTCGAACATCAGCAGGGTTTTCTTCAGTGCGTCGGCAGCCACGGCAGCGACGGCCTCATCGGACAGCAGCTCGATCAGCGGCTGGATGTTGTAGCCGCCCAGCATCGTGCCGAGCAGTTCGGTGGCGCGTTCGCGCGAGATCAGCGGGCAGGCGGTCTCGCCCTTGGCCACGGCGGCCAGGAAACCGGCCTTCACGCGGGCGGCTTCGTCCACGCCGGCGGGAACGCGGTGGGTAATCAGGTCGAGCAGCGTCTGCTCTTCGCCTGCGGGCGGGTTCGTCAGCAGTTCGACCAGTTCGGCGGTCTGCTGGGCCGTCAGCGGCAGGGGAGGAATACCGAGTGCGGCGCGGGCGGCCACGTGAGCGCGAAAGTTTTCAAGCATGGGGAGACCTGCTGGGATTGCGTTTCAGAGGACGGTTGTTCCGGCACTCCGAGTGCTACCCCGGGCGCCGCTTCGGCGCGATTCTAATCGCAACACTCGGCGAGGTCAAATGTCTTATATCTTATATAAGAGTCAGAAGGCAAAATGTCAGCCCACAGGCTGAATCTGAGCCGCCCCGCCCGCTGACCAAACATCGCGTTGATCGCAAGCGCCGGCCTGGATTACCGGAGGTTTGGCAAACGTGAGTCGCCGCAAAGGCTCGCCAGCAGGCGTTCCTTGCGATGGTGAGGCCGATCTATCGGCGGCACATCGACACCTTGGCCAAACGCGAAATCGCGCGACAGAACATTCGCACGTAGAACCGATGTGAACTCAGGCAAATGGGGACCACAACCGGCAAAAGTCCACCGATTCCTGCCGAACGGAGAACTTAATGGCCCGATTAAAAAGGGAATGCTGGTGCGAGGGAGGGGACTCGAACCCCTACACCATTGCTGGCGTCAGGACCTAAACCTGGTGCGTCTACCAATTTCGCCACCCTCGCCGGATGGATCGCGGCGCCCGTTGAGGGAGCGCCGGAAAGGAAGCCCGCGATTATATCGCAGTCGTTCGTAGGTTTCCATCCCCGCCCCGACATGCTTGGCCGAGGCGGCATTTTCGAATGCATGAGAACGTCAGGCTGCCGGCGCGGGAGCGTCAGCTTCGGGCCGCTTGACCCGGAACCACGCCGCATACAGCGCCGGCAGGAACAGCAGTGTCAGCACCGTGGCAATGATCAGGCCACCCATGATGGCCGCGGCCATCGGCCCCCAGAACACGCTGCGCGAGAGCGGGATCATCGCCAGAACTGCTGCGGCAGCCGTCAGAATGATCGGGCGGAAACGCCGCACAGCCGCCTCGACGATGGCCGTCCAGGTGGGCACGCCGGCCGCCACATCCTGCTCGATCTGGTCCACCAGAATGACCGAGTTGCGGATGATCATCCCGATCAGTGCGGTGATGCCGAGCTGCGCCACGAAGCCCATCGGCGCGCGCAGCAGCAACAACGTTGCCGCCGCGCCAATCAAGCCCAACGGGCCAGTCAGGAACACCATCACCGAGCGCGAGAAGCTGTGCAGCTGGAGCATCAGCAGCAGGAAGATGATGAAGATGCACAGCGGCATCTGCGCGGCAATCGATGCACCTGCGTTGGCGCTCTCCTCTTCCGCGCCGGCAATCTTGATCTGGTAATCAGGCGGCAGATCCGCGCGGATCTTGTCGAGCAGCGGGTTGATCTGCGCCGTGACCGTCGGGCCCTGCACGCCGTCCACCACGTCGGACTGCACGGTGATGCCGTAGTCGCGGTTCTCGCGCCAGATCACACCCGGCTCCCACGCAAAGCCCACACGCGCCACCTGCGTGAGCGGTACTGTGCGGCCGCTGCTGGTCGGCACCTGCACGCGCTGCAAGGCATCGAGCGTATTGCGCTCGTCTTCCTGCGGACGCATAACGATGTCGAGCAGCTTGTCGCCGTCGCGGTACTGGGCGATCGGCGCGCCAGACATCACCGTCTGCGTGACCTGCGAGATCGAGCCCGTCGACACACCCAGCGCGCGCGCCTTGTCCTGGTCGATGTCCAGGCGCAGCACCTTGACGTTCTCGTTCCAGTTGTCGTTCACGCCCACAGTATTCGGGTTGGCGGTCATGATCGCCTTGACCTGGTCGGCAATCTTGCGCACGCCACCAATGTCCGGGCCCATCACGCGGAACTGCACCGGATACGGCACCGGCGGCCCGTTCGGCAGCAGCTTCACGCGGCCGCGCAAGTGCGGGAACTGCGATTTCAGCAACCCAATGATGTGCTGCCGCACGCCCTCACGCGCTTCCAGCGAGGTCGGCATCACAATGGCCTGGGCCACGTTGGTCTGCGGCAGGATCTGATCCAGCGGCAGATAGAAGCGCGGCGCGCCGGAGCCGATGAACAGCGTCACGCTGTCGACGTTCTGCTCCTTGCGCATCAGCGTTTCAAAGCGTTTGGCTTCGGCCTCGGTCTGGTTGAAGCTGGAGCCTTCCGGCAGCCACAGCTCCACCATCAACTCAGGGCGGCTGGAATCCGGGAAGAACTGCTTCTCCACATACTTGAAGCCGAACACACCCAGCCCAAACGCGACGAGCGTGATGACAATCACTGTCTTGCGGTACTCCACACACCAGTTCACCCAGCCGCGGAAGCGGTTGTAGAACGGCGTGTCGAACAGCTCGTGGTGGCCGCCGTCACCCACATGCGACTTGGTGCGCAAGAGCAGAAAACCGAGGTACGGCACGAACACCACGGCTGCAAACCACGACAGCACCAGCGCCAGCGCCGTCACAGCAAAAATGCCAAACGTGTACTCGCCCACCGTCGAACGCGCCAGCCCCACCGGCAAGAAGCCCGTGGCGGTGATGAGCGTGCCGGTCAGCATCGGCATGGCGGTGGAGGTGTACGCAAAGGTGGCGGCCTCCATCTTGGAGAAGCCCTCTTCCAGCTTGCGCAC
>NZ_JAELUI010000545.1 GCF_016429285.1 Ralstonia sp. ASV6 | reverse complement strand
CCCCCCCCCCCCCCCCCCCCCCCCCCCCCCCCCCCCCCCCCCCCCCCCCCCCCCCCCCCCCCCCCCCCCCCCCCCCCCCCCCCCCCCCCCCCCCCCCCCCCCCCCCCCCCCCCCCCCCTTTTAATCACCCGCCCACCACCGAGATCTACACTCCACGGCCTTCGTCGGCAGCGTCAGATGTGTATAAGAGACAGCGGATTCGCTGATCGCGGCGGGCAAGCAGTCGCTCGACACCGCCTGGCGCATGCCGCTGGATGAGGAATACCAGGAGCAGCTCAAGTCCAACTTTGCCGACATGGGCAACATCGGTGGCCGCCCGG
>NZ_JAELUI010000544.1 GCF_016429285.1 Ralstonia sp. ASV6 | reverse complement strand
CCCCCCCCCCCCCCCCCCCCCCCCCCCCCCCCCCCCCCCCCCCCCCCCCCCCCCCCCCCCCCCCCCCCCCCCCCCCCCCCCCCCCCCCCCCCCCCCCCCCCCCCCCCCCCCCCCCCCCCGCTTTTCACGCAGAAGACGGCATACGAGATCAGGCGCCATGTCTCGTGGGCTCGGAGATGTGTATAAGAGACAGCGATTGCTTCGCGCGGCGCAGAGCGCTCACCCGTATGGCAGCGACTGTTCTGGGCGGTGGTGCTCGGGGCGACCGCCGCCATCCTGATGTTGGCGGGCGGCCTCAAGGCCTTGCAAGCGATGACACT
>NZ_JAELUI010000076.1 GCF_016429285.1 Ralstonia sp. ASV6 | reverse complement strand
GATTTTTGTCGCGGGGAGGGGAAGGAGCCAAACTCGCTGCGCTCAGACAAGGCTCCTTCCTTTTTCCTCCCCGCAACAAAAATCCAAGGCGCCATCAAGGGCAGGAACGTCAAAGGCCAAACCGGCGAGGAATCAGTCGGGTGGGTGAAGCAGGCCGGAAGAGGGCGCGGAGCAAGAGAGGGCTGTGGCAGCCAAGCATGGCGAATGAAGCCGAGAAGGCGGGCGGGCCAAAGGCAGTGCAAGACAAAGTGGAGCACTGGCACAAGAAGGGGTGCCTTGCCCTTGCCCTAGATGGCGCCTTGAATTTGTGTAAGCGGGCGGAAAAAAGAACGGGAACTGTCTGAGCGCAGCGAGGTTTCCCGTTCTCCGCCCGGTTACACAAATTCAAGGGATGGGTCGCCATCTCGGGCGCGCCTTTCTTTGCTTACTTTCTTTGGCAAGACAAAGAAAGTGAGTCAGCCCCGGCAGGGGATGAAACAAGGGATGGACCGGCAACGCCAGCGCATGGCGAAGTGCGAGTAAGTAATCAAGCCACCGCCTTAGCCGCCGCCCGCCCGCGCAGCCACTCGAATGTCAGCAGCAGGCAGGTAGAAAACACAATCAGAATCGTCGCCAGCGCAGCAATGGTCGGCGAGATGTTCTCGCGAATCCCCGTAAACATCTGGCGCGGCAGCGTCACCTGATCTGCCCCGGCCAAAAAGAGCGTGACCACCACTTCATCGAACGAGGTGGCGAAGGCGAACAAGGCGCCCGAAATCACGCCCGGTGCAATCACGGGCAAGGTGATGCGGAAGAACGTCATGACCGGATTCGCCCCCAAAGACAGGCTCGCCCGCACCAAGTTGTGATTGAACCCTTGCAGCGTCGCCAGCACGGTCGTCACCACAAAGGGCACGCCCAGCGCCGCATGCGCGAGGATCAGGCCGATGTACGTGTTGGCAAGCCCCAGCGGCGCGAAGAACAGGTACATGCCCACGCCCACGACCACCACCGGCACGATCATCGGCGACACCAGCACCGCCATCAGCAGCCCTTTGCCGCGGAAGTCCGCCTTGTTCAGGCCAATGGCCGCCAGCGTGCCCAGCACGGTCGCCACCACCGTGGCAGCGGGCGCCACGATGAAGCTGTTCTTGGCCGCCATGCGCCACTCGTCTGAGGTGACGAGGTTCTGGTACCAGCGCAGCGAATAGCTCGGGATCGGGTACGAGAGGAAGGTGCTCGACGAGAACGACAGCGGCACGATCACCAGCACGGGCAGCACAAGGTAGAGCAGCGTGAGCACGGCCAGCCCGCGCAGCGCGAAGTACCAGATGCGCTCGACGAGCGAGGTGTGCGGGGCGAACATCGGTTTGGTGAGTTTCATAGTCGATGGGCTCCGTTCAACCAACGCGAACCTTGGGCCGCGTAAAGCGGCCGTACACCGCATACAGCACCAGCGTAGCGAGCAACAGCAGGGCGCCCAGCGCGCAGGCCATGCCCCAGTTGATGGTGACGTTGGTGAAGTAGGCCACGTAGTAGCTGACCATCTGGTCGTTCGGACCGCCCAGCAGCGCGGGGGTGATGTAGTAGCCCAGCGCCAGGATGAACACCAGCAGCGCACCGGCACCGATGCCCGGATACGTCTGCGGCACATACACGCGCCAGAACGCGGCAAACGGATGGCTGCCCAGCGAGACCGCCGCACGCTGGTACGTGGGCGGGATCGACTTCATCACGCTGTATAGCGGCAGGATCATGAACGGCAGCAGGATGTGCGTCATCGAGATGTACACGCCCTCGCGGTTGAACAGTAGCGCCAGCGGTTCCTTGATGATGCCGAGGTCCATCAGGCCGTGGTTGATGAGGCCCTCGGTCTGCAGCAGCACGATCCACGCCGCCACACGCACGAGGATCGACGTCCAGAACGGGATCAGCACCAGCACCATGACCAGGTTGGCGCGGCGCTCCGGCAGCGAGGCAATCCAGTACGACAGCGGATACCCCAGCAGCAGTGCGAACAGCGTCACCATCGCGCTGATGACGAAGGTGCGCACGAACACCGTCACGTAGATCTGCTCGTCGGGGTCGGTGGCTTCAATGTGGCCGAAGGCGTCTTGTCGGTGGTCCAGCGCGGCCAGCAGGTAGAACGCCGATGTTTGGCCGCTGTTCTTCGCGATGGCCTGCCAGTAAGTGACATCGCCCCAGCGCTCGTCGAGTTCGAGCAGCTTGGCACGGGTCTGTGCGGGCGTGAGCGCCAGCGCCTTGCCTTGGTCGTCGGCCAGCGGCATGGCGCGCGCGGTCTTGGCCACCAGCGAGCGGAACCCGGGGATTTCCGTATTCAGGCGGCGGGCGAGCGCGCCCATTGCCTCGCCTTCGCTCACGACGGTCAGATCGTCGGCCAGTGCAGCGTAAGCGGCATCCGCGGGCGGTGCTTTGCGGTCCCAGTTCTTGAGTGCAATGACCGTCTTGGGCAGCGCGTTGGCCACCTCCGGGTTCTGCACGGCGCGCGTGAGCAGAGCGCCGATCGGCACAACGAAGATCAGCAGCAGGAAGATGGCGAGCGGCGCTACCAGCGCCAGCGCCATGGCACGCCTGCGCGCCTCAGCGCTCTTCAGTTCGCGTTTGAGTTTGGCCGTCGATTCGGGAACCGATTCAGCCGCGATCGTCATGGTGTTCAATGCTGCCTCGCCGAGTGCTGCGGAGATTCATCCGGCGGATGCCGCGCCATGGTGGCTCGGCATCCGCGCAGGTCACTGCATTACGTTTTACTTCGACGCCCACGAGGCGAAGCGCTGTTCCAGCTCGTCGCCATGATCGGTCCAGAACTGCAGGTTCTGCAGCACGGCGTTCTTGGCGTTCTCGGGCGAGTTGGGCATGTTGGCCTGCGTCTTGGCATCCAGCGCCTTGATGGCCGCTACGTTGGCCGGGCCATACGCGATGTGCTTGGCGTATTCCTGCTGCGGCTTCTGCGAGAGCGTGTAGGCGATGTATTGCTCGGCCAGCGCCTTGTTGGGCGTGCCCTTGGGGATGGCCCAGTAGTCCAGGTCGTAGATGCTGCCGTTCCAGACCACCTTCAGGTTCTTGCCTTCGCGCTGGGCGGCGTCGATGCGGCCGTTGAACGCGGTGGACATCACCACATCACCCGCCACCAGGAACTGCGGCGGCTGTGCACCAGCTTCCCACCACTGGATGTTCGCCTTCAACTGATCGAGCTTCTTGAATGCGCGGTTCTGGCCGTCCTTGGTGGCCAGCACCTTGTAGACGTCCTTGGGCGGCACGCCATCGGCCATCAGTGCGAATTCCAGGTTGCCGCGCGCACCCTTGCGCATGCCGCGCTTGCCCGGGAATGTCTTCACGTCCCAAAAGTCGGCCCAGCCGGTCGGAGCGGTCTTGAGCTTGTCGGCGTTGTAGGCCATCGCGGTCGACCACACGAAAAAGCCCACGCCGCAGGTGCTTGGCGACTCGGGGATCAGGTCGCTCTTCTTGGCGATCTTGCTCCAGTCGAGCTTCTCGAACAGGCCTTCGTCGCAGCCGCGGCCGATGTCGCCGGACTCGACTTCCACCACGTCCCAGTTGACGTGCTTGGCTTCCACCATGGCCTTGATCTTGGCCTGCTCGCCGTTGTACTCGACCACGGTGACCTTGTTATTGGTCTGTGCTTCGAACGGCTTGTTGAAGGCGGCCTTCTGTGCGTCGCCATTGGCGCCGCCAAAGTTGACGACGGTGATCTCTGCAGCGTGCGCGCCGAATGCAATGGCGAACGCGCCGGCAAACAGGCTCAGACGCATCTTCGCGATGTGTTTCATCTTGGCTCCTCTTTTGGCTTTGGCTTGTAGTTACGGCTTGTGGTCGTGGCACGCAGCACGTCGGATGACATGCTGCGTGGTTCAGGCAAAAACGCGCAGGTGTTCCGGTGCGAACTCAAGCTGGATCGGGGCGCCCGGCGCAAAGCCTTCGAGCGCGCGCGTGCCCAGCGGCACCTTGACGAAACATTCGGGTTGGTCGGGCAGGGCGCAGCGCATGCGCACGTGGTCGCCAAAGTAGACGAGGCCGCGCGTCTGCCCGGTGATCGCATTGCCGGCCGCCGATGCACCTTCGGCCAGGCGCATGCGCTCGGGGCGGATGCACCCGGTGGCCGTGGCCCCCACGCTGGCACCGGCGATGTTGCGGCCCAGGATGCGGGCGCCATCATTGAGTTGCAGCTCGCAGTAGTCGCCGTCGATGCGGGTGACGGTGCCGCGCAGCGTGTTGCTGTCGCCGATGAAGTTGGCGACGAACTCGTTGCAGGGGCGTTCGTACAGGCTGTCGACGGTGTCGAGCTGCTGCACGATGCCCTTGTCGAACACGGCCACACGGTCGGACATCGTGAGCGCCTCACCCTGGTCGTGCGTCACGTAGACGAAGGTCACGCCCAGCTTTTCATGCAGAGACTTCAGTTCGTACTGCATGTGTTCACGCAGTTGCTTGTCGAGCGCGCCCAGCGGTTCGTCCATCAGCACGAGCTTGGGCTCAAACACCAGCGCGCGGGCCAAGGCAATGCGCTGCTGCTGGCCGCCCGAGAGCTGCGCCGGATAGCGCTTGGCAAAGCCTTCCATGCGCACCATCTGCAGGGCCTTGTGCACGCGGTCTGCGCGCTCGCTGGCGGGGATCTTGCGCACGGTCAGCGGGTATTCCACGTTCTGCGCCACGGTCAGGTGTGGGAACAGCGCGTAGTTCTGGAACACCATGCCGATGTTGCGCTTGTGCGGCGGCACGTTATTGAGCAACGCGCCTTCCAGGCGGATCTCGCCGCCGGTCGGAAATTCGAACCCGGCCAGCATCATCAGGCAGGTGGTCTTGCCCGAGCCGGAGGGGCCAAGCAGGGTGAGGAACTCGCCCTGGTAGATGTCGAGGTCCAGGTGCTTGACCACCAGGGTCTCGCCGTCATACGTCTTGCGCACACCTCGAAAGCTGACGATCACGTCGTCTGTCTTCATTGCTGCCTCCTGCCGTTTCCCGCGCATGTCGAGCGGGTCAACATGTCGTGTTGTGACGAATTGTGGATGGACTATAGCGGCTCATTGTTTTGCAAAGTGGCCCCAATTCTGGTTATTTGATAGAGCCAATTCTGAGCGCGAAACGTGCACCGCAAGCGGGCGAAAGGCCCTCCGGCACCACAATAGGGAAAAGCCCCAACGCCTTGCCCAGGCAAGCACGGCGGGGAGTTAGGGCGAATGACGCAATCGTTGGAGTGTAGGTCGCTGCCCGGGCAGATGCGGCGATGGTCGCCAGGGATCGGATGGAACCAATTCGCGTGCTGAGGCAGGTGGCGCGTACGCCTGGAAATGGTGCGCCGCGTTATCACGGTAGCGGTGCATGGCGGCTGACGCAGCACGCGATGACGGCCCGACCATGTTGCCCCGCAGCAACCAGCCGTGCGATGCGCGATCAGACTGCCAGTTCGTCTGCCGGGGCCAGCGCCAGACACACACTCACGGTCAACCCACCGCCGGGCGTTTCGGACAGCGCCACCGTGCCGCCATGCACACGGGCGATCTCACGCACGATAGCCAGCCCCAGGCCGCTGCCATCCTGATCTTGCGCCGCGGCCGCAGCGGCACCGCGATAGAAGCGGCCGAATACTGCATCACGCTCCGGTACGGCGATGCCGGGGCCGTCGTCCTCTACCTGCAACACGGCCTGGTCGCCCAGCATGACCATCGTCTGGCGTTTGACGCGCAGCGTGACACGGGCGCCGTGGCCTGCGTAGCGGATGGCGTTGTCGAGCAGGTTGCCGGTGAGCTCCTGCAGCCATTGCGGCTCGCCGGCAACCATCACGGGTTCACCTTCGAAGCCGAGGTCGATGCCGGCCTTGCGTGCCACCGGCGCGAGTTCGAGCGCGACATCGCCGGCCAACGTGTCCAGGCGCAGCGGTTGCAGTTGCGGGGCGTAGCCGCTGTCGGGCTCCAGCCTTGAGAGCGACAGGAGTTGCTGCACGCCCTTGGCCGCCTGGCGCACCGTGCCGTGCAACGGCTCAAGGTGGCGGCGGATGCGCTCACCGTCGGGCTCGCGCAGAGCGAGTTCCGATTGCGCCTGGATGACGGCCAGCGGCGTCTTCAGTTGATGTGCCGCGTCGGCAAAGAAGCGCTTGCGGGCCTGCACCATGCGCAGCAGGCGCGCCACGTACAGGTTGATCGCCTCGACCAGCGGTGCGACCTCGGCCGGCAAGCCATGCTGGGGCAAGGGGGCCAGTTCATCGGTGCCGCGGCCAGCCATGCTTTCGCTCAACTGCCGCAGCGGCCGCAGCCCGCGCCGCACGCCCAGCCAGACAATGCCCACGGCCAGCACCACCAGCAGCACCTCCTGCTGCAGCGAGCCCGCCAGGATCTCGTGGGCCAGCGCCTCGCGCGGCTCCAGCGTTTCGCCCACCAGCAGCCACACCAGTTGAATCTCCGAGGACTGCGCGTCGCGCACCGGCACAGGCTGGGCTGCCATGCGTACATGCATGTTGCGGAACGTGGTGTCGTAGAAGACGGTGCGGTACGGCATGGGTTGCCGCCCACCCGGCAAGGGCAGTTCGTTGTAACCGGTGAGCGTGTTGCCGGCGGTATCGGCAATCCGGTAGAAGATGCTGCTGCCGGTTTCCGACTCCAGAATTTCCAGCGCCAGGTAGGGCAGGTCGATGGCGAAGCGCCCCTCGCGCAGGCGTACGCCTTCGTGCATGGCCTTGAGCGAAGCGCCCAGCGTGCGGTCGAACGCGGCGTGCGCGGCGTTCATGGCGCGCGTGTAGGTCAGCCAGGCATCCAGCGCGAGCAGCCCTAACAGCGGCAACAGCAGCCAGAACGAGAGCTGCCGGCGCAGGCTCGGCGGACTCATGAGGCCGCGTCTGCTGGCGCGCCCGGTGTGGCTTCCAGCAGATAGCCGAGCCCGCGCAGCATGACGATGGCCACACCGCTGCCGTCGAGCTTCTTGCGCAAGCGGTGCACGTAGATCTCGATGGCATCGGCGTTGACGGATTCGTTGATGCTGAAGATCTTTTCCGAGATGGCGGCTTTGTTGACGGCACGGCCGTCGCGCAGCATCAGCACTTCCAGCACGGCGCGCTCGCGGCCGGTGAGGGCGAGCAGCTCTCCATGGAGCGTGAAGGCCCCGCTGATGCCGTCGTAGTGCAGCGGGCCGCATTGCAGTTGCGTGCTCTCGTGACCGTGGCTGCGGCGGATGAGTGCGCGGGCGCGGGCTTCCACCTCAGTCAGGTCGAACGGCTTCGCAAGGTAATCGTCAGCGCCGAGGTTCAGGCCGCGCACGCGTTCTTCCACGGCACCGTGTGCGGTCAGGATCATCACCGGCAGGGGGTTCTTACGGGCACGCAGGCGGCGCAGCACCTCCAGCCCATCCAGGCGCGGCAGGCCGATATCGAGAATGGCCAGGGCGTAGTCCTGTGTGGTCAGCAGCAGATCGGCAGCGTGGCCGTCGTGCACGCAATCGACCGTGAAACCGGCCTGGCTCAGGGCTTCGTCCAGCGTGCTGGCCAGCTTCAGGTTGTCTTCGACCAACAGGATGCGCATATCGGACTTCTCTTAACAAGCCGCAGAGAAATACAGACATCCCCGCATGATTTGAAGCTAGGGGAAACCCCCGATGCCCTAGGCACCCCCTCCCAATTTCCCGGCAATCGAAAGTGAACTGAAAGTGCGCTCCTCATACGATCCGTGCCGCCCCAAGGCCCGTCACAGCGGCGCTTGCGGCAGGACAACGAATAAGGGAGACCTGATGAAAATGACTTCGATGGCGCTGGCGGCAGTTGCGTTTGCCACCGCCGGCACTGCAGCCGCACAATCCTCCAACGTGACCCTGTACGGGATCGTCGACTCGGGCGTCGAGTACGTGAACCACGCCGGCCCGAACGGCGGCGGCGTCACCCGTCTGGTATCGGGCGGCAAGAACACCTCGCGCTGGGGCATGCGCGGCACGGAAGACCTGGGCGGTGGCTTGAAGGCCGTGTTCAACCTGGAAAGCGGCATCGCGGTCGACACCGGTAAGCTCGACACCGACAACACCCTGTTCGACCGCCGTGCAGTGGTGGGTCTGGCGGGTGGCTTCGGCCAAGTGGTGGCGGGTCGCACCTTCACCACCACGTACGACTTCATGCTGCCGTACGACCCGATGGGCTATGCACCGAACTACTCGTGGGCCACGTCGTCCACCGCCACGGGCGACCGCAAGGACGGGTTGTTCTCGCGTTCGTCCAACGCCGTCCGCTATGACGGCACCTTCGGGGGCCTGAAGCTGGGCGCCACGGTGGGCTTTGGCGAGGCGGCGGGCAACTTCAAGAGCTCGTCCAAGTACGACCTGGGTATCGGCTACAGCGTGGGCGGCTTCTCGGCGGCAGCCACGTGGGACCGCCAGAACGGCGCGGGCACGAGCGTGACGCCGGCCGACACGACGGACTACATCCAGGGCATCCACGCCGGTGCCAGCTACGACTTCGGTGCGCTGAAGCTGTTCGCGGGCTACCGCAACTACAAGCGCGCGTTCACCACGACGGCGGCCACCCAGCGCAGCGATATGTACTGGGCAGGCGCCAGCTACGACTTCACGCCAGCGTTCACACTGTACGGCGCGGTGTACAAGCAGAACATCAAGGGCGTGAACAACTCGGCTGACCCGATCATGTTCTCGCTGCGTGGCCAGTACGCGCTGTCCAAGCGCACCACGGCGTATCTGTCGGCGGCCTACGCCAAGGCCCAGAACGGCCAGAACGTGAGCCTGTCGCGTGATGTGGTTGGCTACGGCAACAGCCAGGTCGGTGTGACGGCGGGTCTGCAGCACCGCTTCTGATCGGCGTTTCGATCGCACCAAACAGAGCGGGCACCTTCGGGTGCCCGTTTTTGTTTGACCGGTGGATCACCCGCGGTAGCGCAGCGCGTCAATCAACAGTGCAAACGCCGGTGAGGACTGCCGCCGGCTCGGGTAGTAGATGTGATAGCCCGGGAAGGTCGGGCACCAATCGTCCAGCACCCGGACGAGCCGCCCGGCCGCCACGTGCGGCTCGGTCATGTCTGCCGGCAGCAGCGCCAGGCCAAAGCCGGCCAGCGCAGCACGCAGGCGCGGTGTACTGCTGTTGAAGATCAACTGGCCTTCCACGCGCACGTTCAAGGCCTGGCCGTCCTTCTCGAACTCCCAGACCAGCAGGCCGCCATGCGTGGGCAGCCGCAGGTTGATGCACGTGTGCGCGGTGAGATCGTGCGGGGTAGTGGGCTGCGGCCGGTTTGCAAAGTAGCTTGGCGCGCCGACCACCGCTGTACGCAGGTCCGGCCCGATACGCACCGCAATCATGTCTTTGGCCACCTGGTCGCCCAGGCGCACACCGGCTTCGAAGCGCTCGGCCGCAATATCGGTGAGGCCGTAGTCGACGGAGATCTCGACCTGGATATCCGGATAGTTCGGTAGAAAGCGCTCCAGCACCGGCCAGAGCACGGTATCGGCCGCATGTTCGGCGGTGGTGATGCGGATCGTGCCGGCGGGCTTGTCGCGCAGCTCGGTCAGGGCGGCCAATTCGGCTTCGATGTCGTCAAAGCGCGGGCCGATGGTTTGCAGCAGGCGTTCGCCAGCTTGCGTCGGCGACACGCTGCGTGTGGTGCGTGTCAGCAGGCGAAGGCCGAGCCGCGCTTCCAGCCCGCGAATCGTATGGCTCAGTGCCGATTGCGACACGCCCAACTGCGCCGCCGCACGCGTGAAGCTGCCTTCACGCGCCACGAGCACGAAGGCCTGCAGGTCATTGAAATTCTCGCGTGGCATGGGCGGCTCCGGGATTCATGAGATCGATTCATAGGCGCTTGCCGATTTTGCCATCTAATCAAAGCGCGGTGCGGTCCGTACATTGGCGTCATTCCAATCGAAACGACATCAACCATGGAAATCACACGCGGTGGCTCGCAAGCCTCCATCCAAGGACCGGCCAACTACTTCACCGGCTCGGTGCGCGTCGACCCCTTGTTCGCGGCGAATGCGCCGGCCCGTGCTGTGGGCGTGAGCGTGACATTCGAGCCGGGTGCGCGTACTGCCTGGCACGTCCATCCGCTGGGCCAGACGCTGGTCGTGACGGCCGGCAGCGGCCTCGTACAACGTGAGGGCGGCCCGATCGAGACCATCTGCCCCGGCGACGTGGTATGGATCCCGCCCGGCGAACGGCACTGGCATGGCGCCGCCGCTACCACGGCCATGACGCATATCGCGATCCAAGAGGAGCTTGACGGCTCGACCGCCGACTTCATGGAGCACGTGAGCGACGCGCAATACCGCGCCGGGCAGGGAGCCCTGTAATGCAAGCCGAGGCGTATGCCCGCCGCAACGCCGTGCTTGCGATCGTGCTGGTCAGCTATCTGATGATCGTGCTGGATATCTCCATCGTGATTGCGGCGCTGCCGAAGTTGCGCGATGAACTGGGCTTCTCTGCCACCGGGTTGTCGTGGGTGCAGAACGCGTACACGCTGGCCTTGGGCGGCTTGCTGCTGCTTGGCGCGCGCGCCGGCGACATTCTTGGACGCCGTCGGATGTTCATCACGGGCCTGGCGGTGTTTTCGTTGGCCTCGCTGGCGATCGGGGTGGCGCAGTCGGCAGCCTGGCTGTTGGCAGCACGTGCTGTGCAGGGTGCGGGCTCGGCGATCCTGGCGCCGTCCACGCTCGCGCTGCTGACCACGCATTTTTCCGAAGGGCCGGAGCGCACCCGTGCCGTGGGCTACTACGGCGCGGTGGCAGGCATCGGCTCCAGCATCGGGCTCGTACTGGGCGGGGTGCTTGCGGGTTGGCTCTCCTGGCGTGTCGGCTTCTTCATCAACCTGCCCATCGGGTTGGCGCTGTTGCTGGCTGCCCGACGCTGGCTGGATGAAACACCGCGGCATGCGGGGCGGTTCGATCTTGTTGGCGCGTTGAGTTCAACGCTGGGCATGAGCGCATTGATCTACGGCATCGTCCGCTCTGCCAGCGCAGGTTGGAGCGATACGCTGACGGTGGCAACCGTGGTGGCAGGCGTGCTGCTGCTGGTGGGCTTCGTGTGGAATGAGGCGCGTGCACCGCAGCCCATCATGCCGCTGCGCCTGTTCGCCCATCGTGAGCGGGCCGGGGCCTATGCGGTGCGCGTGCTGTTCCTGGGTGCCATGGTGGGCTTCTGGTTCTTCGCCACACAGTTTCTGCAAGGCGTGCTCGGCTACAGCCCCTTTGAAGCCGGTCTTGCCTTTCTGCCTGCAACGTTGGCGAATTTTGCGGCGGCCATGGCGGTGCCACGGCTTACACGGCGCATTGGCAACGGCCGCTTGCTGGCCTGTGGTCTGACGTTGGCGTTGATTGGTCTTGCATGGCTGAGCAACGTTGGCGCGGATACAGCATACGTGAGCGGGGTGGCGCTACCGATGCTGCTGATCGGGCTCGGGCAGGGCGCTTCCCTCAGTCCGTTGACGGTTGCGGGTATCACTGGTGTGGCGGCGGAAGACGCGGGCGCAGCGTCGGGCGTGGTCAACGTGGCGCACCAACTGGGCGGTTCGTTGGGGCTCGGGATTCTGGTGGTGGTGTTTGCGGCGGCAGGTGGTGTTGGCGATGCGCGGACACTGCTGGCGCATCGGATTGCGTCGTCGTTTGCCGCAGGCTCAGTGATGTTGGCGCTGGCGCTTGTTCTCGTCCTGATGCTGTTGGTGCGGCCGAGACTGGTGCCGGCGAGCGCTCAATGTGTGACCCGATAGCGGAAACCACAAAGAAAAACGGGCGTCTTCGGGTGCCCGTTTTTGCGTGACTGGAGCGCGCCGCTGAAAGCGCCATCAACCAAAGGCAGTGCGCGATTTCAGCATGCGCCTCAGGGCCTTGATGTCGTCAAACGCGGCAAGGTCCTGCTCGATGTTGCGAATATGCAGGTGGAGGACATCGATGTTGGTCGCGAGGTTTCGCAAGACGGCATCCGGAGACAACGCCCCGAACCGCTGGTACCCATAGGTGTACCGGAACGTTGTCTCGACACGGTGGATCTGCCGATCAAGCTCACCCACCTGGTCCTTCAGGATCTCGTTGTAGTGCGTCAGCCGGGCTTCGCTGAGGTGGTTGATCGAGCGCTGGTCGATGTGGTCAAGCTCAAGCTGCAACTCCAGCAGGTGCAAAAGGTTGCCCTTGTCGTAGGCCTCGTTGACGCGCTGCATGAGCCGAGTCTTCCGATCGCGTTCCTGCGGATCGGTTTCCCGGTCAGGGTGCAAAGCGCTGGCGAGCTTGCGATAGACCTCGCGAATGGACAGGGTGATCTGCTCTTGCTCCTCCTGCTCGCGGGCTTCTGCTGCGAGCTGCTTGGGGGATTTTTCCCGGGCAGCCCGGCGTGCTTCGCGCTTGCTCGCGAGGGCAGCCTTTTTCGCTGCCTGTTGCTGGATGTGCGCACGGGCGCGTTGCAGTACGGTGTCCTGCGAATGCGCATCCGCGTCATCCCCCAGATCGACACCGAGCATTGCCTCCAGCCGCGACTTCATTTCCGCGGCTTGCGCTGCAGCTTCACGATCGAAGTCCGTTCCGCTGTATTTGTTGTAGATGGCCTTGAGGCTGGCGTCTTCATCGATCAAGTTGCCGGCCAGATCGACGATGAGGGCGGATATCTTGCGGCGCTCGGGCTTGGTGAGTCCCTCGTGCTCATACGCCTGGTCCAGGGCGTGCACCATGCGGATCTGCAAGGCAACGCTGGTTCGCTTCAGCGGTACAAGCTCGCCGGCATAGCGCGTCTGAAACTGCGTTGTAGCGGCTTCCCAGTCAGCTAGCCGCTTGCGCCGATTCTCGATCTGCTTGATCAGCGCATTGAATGATCTCTGTCCTTTCGACAGCGTTGATGCGTCCTGCTGGTTCTGATTCTGATCGGGCGCAATGCTGATGGCCGGACGGCGTGCCTTGGTCATGGCAGGGGGTTCAAGAATGCGAAAGACGTCAGGATTGACAGAGCATTGTAGGCAGGCGACTTCACGGCGCCTCCATTGGCGCAAAGAAAACGGGCACCCGAAGGTGCCCGTTCTTCATGGTGCGTTGAAGCGCTACGTCGGCATCAACCGAGCAGCAGCGCGTCGTCGTCCACCTTGGCGCCGCGCGTTTCCTCGAACTTCTGCAGCAGATGCGGCACGTCGAGCCCCTTGCGCTCCTCGCCTTGCACGTCGAGGATCACGTTGCCCTGGTGCAGCATCACCGTGCGGTCGCCGTAGTCCAGTGCCTGGCGCATGGAGTGCGTGACCATCATCGTCGTCAGCTTGCTCTCCGAGACGATCTTGGCGGTCAGTTCCAGCACGAAGGCAGCCGTTTTCGGGTCCAGCGCGGCGGTGTGCTCATCCAGCAGCAGGATGCGCGACGGCTGCAAGGATGCCATCAGCAGGCTCACTGCCTGACGTTGGCCACCCGACAACAGACCAATGCGATCCGTCAGACGGTTCTCCAGGCCCAGGTCCAGTCGACGCAGTTGCTCGCGGAAGATCTCGCGCCACTTGCGGTTGGTCGCGAACTTGAAACCGCGACGCTGCCCGCGGCACATGGCCAGCGACATGTTCTCTTCGATGGTCAGGTTCTCGCAGGTGCCGGCCATCGGGTCCTGGAACACGCGGGCGACCTTGTCGGCGCGTTGCCAAGCGGTCTTGCGGGTGACGTCTTCACCGTTGATGGTGATGCTGCCCGAATCGACCAGTTGGTCGCCGCTGATGGAGTTCAGGAACGTCGATTTGCCGGCGCCGTTCGAGCCGATCACGGCAACGAACTGGCCCGTGGGGATCTCCAGCGACAGGCCACGCAGCGCGCGGGTTTCGATGGGCGTACCCGGGTTGAAGGTGAGGGTGAGTCCTTGTGCGCTCAGCATGTCAGTTCCCCTTGGTCGCAGTCTTGGCGAACTTGCCGAACACCTTGCGGCGCACACCCGGCAGCACGAGGGCGATCACCACCAGCGCAGCGGTCACCATGTTCAGGTCTTGCGCCTGCAGACCGATGAAATCGCTGTTGAGCGCCAGGGCGATGAAGAAGCGATACAGGATCGCGCCCACCACCACGGCCAGCGTGGTCAGCACTAGGCGGCGTGCTGGCAGCACGGTCTCGCCGATGATGACGGCGGCCAGGCCGATCACGATGGTGCCGATACCCATCGACACGTCAGCGCCGCCTTGCGTCTGCGCATACAGCGCGCCGGCAAGAGCGACCAGTGCATTGGACAGCGCCATGCCGGCCAGTGTGGCGCGGCCGGTAGCCACGCCCTGGGCGCGCGCCATGCGCGGGTTGGCACCCGTTGCGCGCAGCGACAGACCGACTTGCGTCGAGAAGAACCAGTCCACCAGTAGCTTGACGATCACCACGACCACACCCAGCAGCACCGGGCGGAAGACATAGTCGGGCATCCATTCCGGCTGCAGCAGCGAGAACACAGTCGGCTCGGAGATGAGTGGCACGTTCGGCTTGCCCATGATGCGCAGGTTGACCGAGTACAGCGCGATCATCATCAGGATACTGGCGAGCAGATCCATGATCTTCAGGCGCACGTTGAGCCAGCCGGTGACAAAACCGGCAAACGCACCGGCCAGCATGCCGCAGAAGGTCGACATGAACGGATCGTGGCCGCCCGCGATGAGCGTGGCCGCCACAGCGCCGCCCATGGGGAAGCTGCCGTCGACAGTGAGGTCAGGGAAGTTGAGGATGCGGAAGGAGATCAGCACCCCGAGCGCCACGAGACTGAAGATCAGGCCGATCTCCAGGGCGCCGAGTAACGAAAAAAGTGACATGACAGAGTAGGGCGAGGTGGTTGGGCACCACGCCTTAAGGCAAAGAAGGCGATGAACGGGGACGCTTGAGGGTAGAGCGCGAGCGCCCGGCCATTATGCGGCGGATAGCCGCGTTTGGGCTCGGGCCGCCATGACCCACGCCGGGTGGTCTCCCTTGGGCGGAAACCGACCCGGCGCCTTGCGGCTTACTTGATAACTTCCTTGGCGTCCTTCAGCAGGTCTGCCGACAGGGTCACGCCTTGCTTCTTGGCGGCGCCTTCGTTCACGAACAGTTCCAGGTTGGAGCTGCCGGCCGAGGCGATCGCGCCCGGCTTCTCACCCTTGAGGATGCGAGCGACAACGGCGCCGGTCTGCTTGCCCAGGTCGAAGTAGTTGATACCCAGCGCGGCGATGGCGCCACGCTTCACGCTGTCCGTATCACCGGCCACCAGCGGGATCTTCGCCTCGTTGGCCACCTTCACCAGCGACTCGTACGCCGACACCACGTTGTTGTCGGTGTTCGTGTAGATCACGTCAACCTTGCCGATCAGGTTCTTGGCCGACGGGGCGATGTCCACGGTGCGCGGTGCAGCCGATTCCACCAGCGTCATGCCTTGCGCCGTCAGCAGCTTCTTCAGCTCGTTGACGACCACGACCGAGTTGGCTTCACCCGGGTTGTAGACCATGCCCACGCGCTTGGCATTCGGCACCACGCGCTTGATCAGGGCAATCTGCTTGTCCAGCGGCAGCTTGTCCGACACGCCGGTCACGTTGGTGCCGGTCGGCTCCCAGCTCTTGACCAGTTGTGCGGCAACCGGATCGGTCACGCCGGAGTAGACCACCGGGATCGTCTTCGTAGCAGCCACGACAGCCTGTGCCGACGGCGTGGCGATGGCGATGATGGCGTCCGGCTTGTCACCGATGAACTTGCGGGCGATCTGCGCGGCGGTGGCGGTGCTGCCTTGGGCGCTCTGGTATTCCCACTTCAGGTTCTTGCCGGCATCGAAGCCTTCGGCCTTCAGTTGCTCCTTGGCGCCGTCGCGGATGGCATCGAGTGCCGGGTGCTCAACGATGGCGAGCACTTCGACCGACTTGGTGGCCTGGGCCAGTGCCGGCGTGGCTTGCAGAAGCGCCATCGGAATGGCGGCAAGCGCAGCGAGGCGGAAGGCGTGTTTGAAGCTGGACATACGGATCTCCTGTTTCCCTTTTGGGTGGTTTCGCTCTGACAGCGGGCGGGATGAGCCCGTGCCGGCGTGGTTGGTTTTCAGACGTTCTTGAGCGCACCGAAGCAGTGCAAAGCCGGCGCACGTGGGCGCACATTATGAGACAAATCTCACTGCTTTTCAGCAAACACTTCAGAAGCGCTTTGGGGCATACCTGATCGGCCGGGCAGGAGATTCGCGTTGCACGCGATCGATCTGGAGCCCAAAAATCAAAAAGGGGCACGAGGCCCCTTTTCTACTGCCCCCTGCGGGGCGGTGCTTACTGGATCTTCGCCTTTTCGCGCAGATCCTTCAGCATTGCCTGGAACTTGGTGCGTTGCCAGTTCTGGTCGCCCATCATCATTTCGAGCAGTTGCGGCTTGACCTCCTCGTACGACGGGATCTTCGCATCGCGCGTGTCGTCCAGGCGGATCACGTGCCAACCGAATTGCGTCTTCACCGGCGTTTGGGTGATCTCACCCTTCTTCAGGCCGGTGAGGGCTGCCGAGAACTCCGGCACGTAGGTGCCCGGATTCGCCCAGTCCAGATCACCGCCGTTGGCGCCCGATCCCTTGTCCTTCGATTGGGCCTTGGCGATGGCTTCGAAATTGCCACCGGCCTTCAGCTTGGCGATGATGGCCTTGGCGTCGGCTTCCTTGTCCACCAGGATGTGGTGAGCGTGGTATTCCTTGCCGTTGCCGAACTGGGCCTTGATCTTCTCGTACTGCTTCTGCAGTTCTTCTTCGGTGGCGGGGCTGTTCTTGACGTAGTCTTCGAACTCGGCAGCCACCAGCACGTTCAGGCGGGCAGAGGCGAGTTGCTCTTGCACGTCATCGCGCTCCAGCAGGCCACGCTTGGCGGCGTCCTGCTCGATCAGTTCGCGGTCGATCAGCATGTCGCGAGCACGGTTGCGCAGTTCCGGCGAGTCAGGCTGACCCGACTTCTTGATCAGCGCGTCCAGCTTGGCGCTCGGGATGGCTTTGCCGTTGACCACGGCAGCGTTCTGGGCCAGGGCAGGGGTAGCGGTGACAGCAGCGGTCGCAGCAAGGGCAACAGCCAGCAGGCTGGCGGTAAGGCTGGAAATCTTCATGGGATTGCGTTCGAGGGAAGGACTCAGACGTTTTCTTCGGGTGTGACCGCGCGGATCGCCAGGGCATGAATGGCGGTGGGCCACAGCGTGCGCAGCGCATCATACACCATGCGATGACGCGCAATGCGGCTCTTGCCTGCAAAGGCTGAACTGACGATATCGACGTTGTAATGCCCGCCACCGGAGGCCGCGCCGGCGTGGCCGGCATGCTTGGCACTGTCGTCTTCAACGACGAGGTGAGTGGGCTGGAAGGCCTCGCGCAGCAGGCGCTCGATTTCGCGCGGGTCTGCGGCCATCAGCGGTCGTCCCCGATGTTGGCGTCATTGGCGGCAGCGTCGGTGGCATTTGCTGGGCGCTCCTGCATATGGCGCGCGAGCCAGACGCTCTGCGCCAGGATGAACACCACCATCAGGCCCATCGAGCCGAACAGCTTGAAGTTGACCCAGATGTCGGTATCGAAGTGGTAGGCCACGTACAGGTTCAGGCAGCCCATGGCCAGGAAGAAAATCGCCCAGACTGCGTTCAGGCGGCCCCACATCGACTCGGGCAGCGACACCTGCTGCTCCATCATGGCGCGAATCAGGTTCTTGCGAACGAACACCACGCTGCCCAACAGCACGACGCCAAACAGCCAGTACAGCACCGTCGGCTTCCACTTGATGAAGGTGTCGTTGTGGAAGATGAGCGTAGCGCCGCCAAACACGCCGATGATGAGCAGCGACAGCCACTGCATGGCGTCCACCTTGCGGTGCTTGAACCACACCCAGGCGATCTGCAGCACGGTGGCGACCATTGCGACGGTGGTCGCCACATAAATACCGGCCACCTTGAAGGCAGCAAAGAACAGGATGACCGGGAACAGATCGAACAGGAATTTCATGCGGGAACGCGCTTATGCGGGCCTATACGGGCCATTAGGGAAGATCAATCGCCGAATTTTAGCGCAGCCGAGTTGATGCAATACCGCAGGCCGGTCGGGGCGGGGCCGTCTTCGAATACGTGGCCCAGATGTGCGCCGCAGTTCTTGCACTGCACTTCAATGCGCAGCATGCCGTGCGAACGGTCGGTTTTCTCGGCGATCACCTCGCCGTTGATGGGCTGGAAATAGCTCGGCCAGCCGCAACCGGCGTCGAACTTGGTCGACGATTCGAACAGCGGCGTGCCACAGCACACGCAGTTGTAGACGCCGCGTTCCCAGTGGTCCCAGTACTCGCCGGTGAAGGGGCGCTCGGTGGCAGCTTCGCGGGTGACGCGGTATTCGATGTCGGAGAGCTGGTCGCGCCATTCGGCGTTGGTTTTCTGGACAGTCATGGTGATGAGGCTCCTTGTTGGTCTCGTTGGCGGCTTCGTGGGCGGCCAACGTTGTTTTGTCGTGTTGCGGCGGTGATCCTGACAGGCGCGGATTAGAGCACGGCGTCAGTTCCTCTGCACCACGTGCACCGCATGTCGTATTACGACGAGCAGCTCACTTCCAGCGATGACGCCCAATCCGGTGCGGGCTGCGCGTAGTGCTCGAAGCCTGGGTGATCGTCAAACGGGCGGGCCAGCACGGCACGCAGGTTTTCGACCTCGGAGAAATCCTTCTCTTTGGCACGGCGGATGGCGATTTCGGCCAGGTGGTTGCGCAACACGTATTTCGGGTTGACGCGGTGCATGGCCGGCGCGCGCTCCGCATCCGATTGCGGCTCAGCCTGCAGGCGCTGGCGATACGCGGTCAGCCACACGTCGGCGGCGGCGCGGTCGAAGAAGAAGTCGCGCACCGTGCGCGCTTCTGCCGCGGCGGGTGTGTCGTCACGCCGCACATCGGCGAGGTGGCGGAAGAAGAGCGTGTAGTCCGTACGCTGGGTGTGCAGCAGCTTGAACAGATCGCCGAAGAGGGTTTCATCGGCATCCTGCGCGGTCGACAGGCCCAGCTTGGCGCGGTAGCGGGCGTGGAAGGCTGCGCCGTAGACGTCGCGGTAGGTGAGCAGCGTGTCTTGCGCGGCGTCGATGGCGGGCTGCGCTTGTGCTTCGTCGCTCAAGTCGACGAAAACGTCGGGATCTTCGCCAAACAGCGGCAGCAGGGCCTGCGCGAGGCAGAACAGATTCCAGTAGCCGATCTGCGGTTGCTGGGCGTAGGCGTAGCGACCGCCGGTGTCGGAGTGGTTGCAGATGTGGTTGGCGTTGAAGCCATCCAGGAAGCCGAACGGACCGTAGTCGAGCGTGAGGCCGAGGATCGACATGTTGTCGGTGTTCATGACGCCGTGGCAGAAGCCGACGGCCTGCCATTGCGCCATCAGCTCGGCGGTGCGGCGCGCGACTTCACGCAGCATCGCCAGGTAGGGCTGTGGTGCGGTGCGGCAGTCCGGGTAGAAGCGGTCGATGACGTAGTCGGCCAGGGCGCGCAATTCGGGCAGCTTCTCGTTGGCGGCAAAGTGCTCGAAGTGACCAAAGCGCACAAACGACGGCGCCAGGCGCGTGACGACGGCAGCAGTTTCGATCTCCTCGCGGCGCACCGGGGCATCGGTGCCGGTCACGCACAGCGCGCGCGTGGTGGGGATGCCGAGGCCTGCCATCGCTTCCGAGCACAGGAACTCGCGAATGGATGAGCGCAACACGGCTCGCCCGTCGCCCATGCGCGAATACGGCGTGCGGCCTGCGCCTTTGAGTTGGATTTCGCAGGGGCCGTCAGCGGTTTGCAACTCGGTCAGCAGCAGCGCGCGGCCGTCGCCCAGCTGACCGGCCCACACGCCGAACTGATGGCCCGAGTAGACGGTGGCGAGCGGATCGCTCCATGCGGCAATCGTGTTGCCCGTGAACACATCGAGGCCAGCAGGGGTATCGAGTTCTGCACGCGCAATGCCCAACGGTGTGGCCGCATCGGGTGAGAAGCCCACGAGATACGGCGTGCCCGCCGAGGACATCGGCATGGGGGGCAGGCGCGTCAGAAAACGTTCACCCAGTGCGGAGAATCCGGGCGCGGCGACGGGGCGGCTCGACCAGTCGAATGTGCTGATAAGGGAATCGTCAGGCAGGACAGCAGGGGAAGTCGGCATGGATCGGGCGATCGATTAGCACAGGAAACTGCGCAAAAACAGCGCTGAATCGTCAAGAGTTATGGATTCCGCGGTGCAGAAAAATGCGCTCTGCGTAGGGGAAAACGCCATGTTGAGACGCAGCAACGCTATCGCGTATTGTACTTGGCAGTAAAAAAAGCTGCAGCCTGCGAACCCTTGCACCACAACGGTTCGCAGGGTTTTTCAGATGGCCGGGTAAACATGGGGGCCGATGCGGCAGCGCACAACAACAACCCGTTGACGCGTTAGACGATCACGGGAACAATCGGCCAAAAAATAGAACGGTTGTTCAGTTTTTCTAGGAGACACCATGGCCCTGATGGGACAAATGATGAGCAACCCTTTGCTCATCTCGACCATCATCGAACATGCCGCGCGCAATTCCGGTTCGACTGAAGTCGTGTCGCGCCGTGTCGAGGGCGATATCCATCGCACCACGTACCGGCAAGTGCGGGATCGTTCCAAACAACTGGCAAATGCGCTGGCCGCACTGGGTGTGCAGCCCGGCGAGCGCGTCGGTACGCTCGCCTGGAATGGCTATCGCCATCTTGAAATCTATTACGGCGTGTCCGGTTCGGGTTCGGTGTGCCACACCATCAACCCGCGGCTGTTTCCGGACCAGATCGCCTACATCGTCAACCACGCCGACGATCAGTACGTCTTCTTTGACCTGACCTTCGTGCCGCTCATCGAAGCCATTGCACCGCATTGCCCGAACGTGAAGGGCTGGGTGGCGATGACCGATCGCGCGCACATGCCCACCTCCAGCGTGCCGATGTTCTGTTACGAAGAGCTGCTGGATGCGCAGACTGCGGAGTACACCTGGCCACAGTTCGACGAGAACACGGCCTCCAGTCTTTGCTACACATCGGGAACGACGGGTAACCCGAAGGGTGCGCTGTATTCACATCGCTCCACGGTGCTGCATTCGTACGCATCGGCGCTGCCGGATGCGCTGGGATGCTCGGCGCAGGACGTGATCCTGCCGGTGGTGCCGATGTTCCACGTCAATGCGTGGGGACTGCCGTATTCGGTGCCGCTGGTGGGTGCCAAGCTGGTTTTCCCGGGGCCGAAGCTGGACGGTGCTTCCATCTACGAACTGTTCGAGCAGGAGAAGGTGACCTTCTCTGCCGGTGTGCCGACCGTGTGGCTGGGGTTGCTGCAGCACGTGCAGGGCAACAACCTCAAGTTCTCGACGTTCCGACGTACCGTGATTGGCGGCTCGGCTGCGCCGCCGGCCATGATCCGCACGTTGAAATCGCTCGACGTGGAGGTCATCCACGCCTGGGGCATGACCGAGATGTCGCCGCTGGGCACAACCTGCAAGCTGATGGGCAAGCACACCGATCTGTCTGACGAAGCTAAGCAGCATGTGCTCGAACGCCAGGGGCGTGCCATCTATGGTGTCGACATGAAGATCGTCGATGCGGAAGGCCACGAGTTGCCGTGGGACGGGAAGGCGTTTGGCGACCTGTACGTGCGTGGGCCGTGGATCATCGACAGCTATTTCCGTGGCGATCATTCGCCGCTGGTGGACGGTTGGTTCCCCA
Organism: Ralstonia sp. ASV6; assembly: GCF_016429285.1. Classification (GTDB taxonomy): domain Bacteria; phylum Pseudomonadota; class Gammaproteobacteria; order Burkholderiales; family Burkholderiaceae; genus Ralstonia; species Ralstonia flaminis. Next base: position 5,978 of record NZ_JAELUI010000076.1, on the reverse strand, counting down.
CGGGTGACGTTGCCAATATCGACGCCGACGGCTACATGCAGATCACCGATCGCAGCAAGGACGTGATCAAGTCCGGCGGCGAGTGGATTTCGTCCATCGACGTGGAGAACGTTGCTGCTGCGCACCCCGCCGTGCACATGGCAGCGTGCATTGCCTGCTACCACCCGAAGTGGGACGAGCGCCCGCTATTGGTGGTGATGAAGAAGCCGGGCACCGAACTCACGCGTGAGGAAATGCTCAAGTTCTTCGAGGGCAAGGTCGCCAAGTGGTGGATTCCGGATGACGTGGTGTTCGTCACCGAGATTCCGCTCACGGCCACCGGCAAGATGCAGAAGCTCAAGCTGCGCGAGCAGTTCAAGGACTATCAGTTCCCGGCCGCACAGGCCTAGCAGCCAGAACAGAAACCGCCGCCCGCGCACCGGCAACAAGCCGGGCGTGAGGACGGCGGACGTAAGACAACCGGATCAGGGCCAGCCGCCACGCACCTACCAGCAATAGGGGCGCGGCGGAATGAAGCCCGGGCGCGTTGCAACCTGGAGACGCAAGCAGCCGACGTGCCCATCAATGGCACGCGGGAGAGTGACTCGCCGGCGACTCCACCACCTGAAGGAGACACGCATGACGAAGTTCCGTCCGTTGATTGTGGCTGTGGCAAGTGTGGTGGCAATTGGTGGAGCGCTGGGGAGCGCCGCTGCATCCGCCGCTGAAACCGTCAAGATCGCCTGGATCGATCCGCTGTCTGGCCTCATGGGCGCACTGGGCCAGAACCAGTTGCGCAGCTGGCAGTACATCGCCGACATGGCCACGCAGAAGAACTGGGCTGGCGACGGCACCAAGTTCGAGGTGGTGGGGTTCGACAACAAGCTCTCGCCGCAGGAGAGCCTGACCGTGCTCAAGCAGGTGGCCGACCAGGGCATCCATTACATCGTGCAGGGCAACGGCTCGAGCGTTGGCATGGCGCTGGAAGATGCCGTGGCCAAGTACAACGAGCGTAATCCGGGCAAGGAAATCATCTACCTGAACTACGCGGCGGTCGATCCGGACATGACCAACAGCAAGTGCAACTACTGGCACTTCCGTCTGGACGCCAACTCCGACATGAAGATGGAAGCCCTGACCAGCTACCTGGCCAAGGACCCGAAGGTGAAGAAGGTCTACCTGATCAACCAGAACTATTCGTTCGGTCACCAGGTGGCGCGCGCGGCCAAGGAATACCTCAAGCGCAAGCGTCCGGACATCGAGATCGTGGGGGAAGACCTGCACCCGCTGGCACAGGTGAAGGATTTCTCACCGTACGTCTCGAAGATCAAGTCGTCGGGCGCGGACACCGTCATCACCGGCAACTGGGGTAGCGATCTGGCTCTGCTGATCAAGGCAGGTAAGGATGCGGGCCTGAACGCCAACTTTTATACGTACTACGGTGCCACGACCGGTGTGCCGACCGCCATGGGCGCAGCCGGTGCCGACCACGTGAAATTTGTCGGTTACTGGAACGTCAACAACGACGGCTACAAGGGCGCAGACATCGTCGATGGCTTCAAGAAGAAGTACAACGACGACTTCTACCTGATGGCCTCGTACACCGGCATTGCCATGCTGGCCAAGGCCATCAAGCAGACCAAGTCAGCCGAGCCCGCCAAGGTTGCCAAAGCTTTTGAAGGCATGAAGGTCGACAGCCTGAACGGTACCTTCGAGATGCGCGCGTCTGACCACCAGGGTCAGCAGCCGCTCTACATCGCCACTTGGGAAAAGACCAACGGCAAGAACGTCAAGTACGACCAGGAAAACACCGGCTACGGTTGGAAGACCGACGCCGTGCTCGACCAGTACGTAGCGTCGCAGCCGACCTCCTGCCAAATGAAACGGCCGCAGTAAAACGGTAGATGGTGCGCCAAAGGGCCGCCCGATGCTATCGTGCGGCGATGTTTTAAACGGAGAAAGGCGTGGACCAGTGCCGCATTTTCGCGGAATGGTCCATGCCTTGCCGAGAGGGCTGTAGCGTGGAATTTCTAGTCATCAATCTCTTGAACGGCATCAGCTACGGGCTGCTGCTGTTCATGTTGTCTTCGGGCCTGACGCTGATCTTCAGCATGATGGGCGTTCTCAACTTTGCGCATGCCAGCTTCTACATGCTGGGGGCGTATTTCGCCTACGTTGTCAGCGGGTATCTGGGCTTCTGGAGCGCGTTGATCGTGGCACCGCTGCTGGTGGGCGCGCTGGGCGCGGTGGTCGAGCGCTTTGGCCTGCGTACCGTGCACCGCTACGGTCACGTGGCCGAACTGCTGTTCACCTTTGGCCTGGCTTACCTCATTGAAGAAGGCGTGAAGCTGGTGTGGGGGCTGCCCGCTGTGCCGTACCGCGTGCCGGAGATGCTGGACGGCCCGCTGTTCACGCTGTTCACGTCGTCGTTCCCCAAATACCGCGCTTTCATGATGCTGGTGTCGCTGCTGATGCTGGTGGGCATTTTCCTGCTGCTCACGCGCACGCGCATCGGCCTTGTCATTCAAGCCGCGCTCACGCATCCGGACATGGTGGAGGCGCTCGGCCACAACGTGCCGCGTGTGTTCATGCTGGTGTTTGGCGGCGGCTGTGCGCTGGCTGGGCTGGCTGGTGTGATCGGTGGCAACGCCTTCGTGACCGAGCCGTCGATGGCCGCGGCAGTAGGCTCCATCGTCTTCGTGGTGGCGGTGGTGGGCGGCATGGGATCGCTGGTCGGCGCCTTCATCGCATCGCTGCTGATCGGATGCATTCAGACCTTTGCCGTCACGCTGGATATTTCGGTGACGAGCGTGCTGCAGGCGATCGGTGTCACGCTCAATCCGGACGTACCGCTCATCTCGGTCTGGAACCTGACGATTGCGCAAGTCGCGCCGGTGCTGCCGTACCTGCTGCTGGTGCTGATGCTGATCTTCCGCCCGCGTGGGCTCATGGGTACGCGGGAGAGCTAAATGGAACGCACTATGCACCAACAAGCGCAACAACAAGGGGCATTGCCCGCCAATGATCGTGCGCGCGCGATGAAGTTCAAGCCCGTCAACCTCGCCCGCTGGCTGATCTGGAGCACCACTGCGCTGGTGATGATTGTCCTGCCGCTGATCTGGCCGCAGGGTTTTGCCATCACGCTGCTCTCGCAGATGGGCATCATGATCATCTTCGCGCTGTCGTACAACATGCTGCTGGGGCAGTCCGGCATGCTGTCGTTCGGGCACGCGGTGTACGCTGGGCTGGGTGCCTTCATGGCAGTGCACCTGCTCAACAAGATTGGCGCCATGCAGACGCTAGGGGTTGCCGGGCCGCTGGCGGTGGCGCTACTCCCCATTGTCGGTGGCCTGGGCGGTGCGCTGTTCGGCGTGATCTTCGGCTACGTGACCACCAAGAAGGCCGGCACCACGTTTGCGATGATCACGATGGGTATCGGCGAGATGGTCTTTGCCAGCGCGCTTATGTTCCCGGACTTCTTCGGCGGCGAGGGCGGGGTGTCGACCAACCGCAGCATCGGTGATGCGCTTGCCGGCATTACCTTTGGGCCGGCGCGCCAGGTGTACTACCTGATCGCCGCGTGGTGCCTGATCTCGATGGCGCTGATGTACGCGTGGACGCAGACGCCGCTGGGCCGTATCGCCAACGCCGTGCGAGACAACCCTGAGCGTGTGGAGTTCATCGGCTACAACACGCAGCGCGTGCGCTTTCTGGTGGTGATCCTGTCTGCGTTCTTCGCGGGCATTGCTGGGGCGCTGTCGTGCATCAATTTTGAGATCGTGACGGCGGAGAACGTATCGGCCGTGCGCTCGGGGGCGGTGCTGTTGGCCGCGTTTATCGGTGGTATGGGCAGCTTTTTCGGTCCGATCATCGGTGCGGTGCTCACGGTGTTCTTTACCGTGGCGCTGTCGGGGATTACCAAGGCGTGGCTGCTGTATCTGGGCTTGTTCTTCGTGCTGATGGTCATGTATGCGCCCGGTGGTATTGCCAGCCTGCTGGTGATGCATCTGCCGATTGCACGACGCGGCAAATTGAAGACGCTGCTGCCGGCCTACAGCGTGGCATTCGTGCCAGCGGTCATCCTGCTGGTGGCTCTGATTTCTACCGTCGAGATGATCTACGCCGTGCAGGACGAGGGCTCGGGCGGCGTGGCAACGCTGTTCGGCATGTCTGTCGAACCAACCACCTGGATGCCGTGGGTTGTGACCGCCGTGCTGTGGCTGGTGGGAGCCTTCGGCCTGCGTGCCGCAGTAAGCAAGCTGCGCACCGCCTGGGACAACGCCTTGCAGGAGCCGCAACCATGAGCCAACCGATTCCAGCACTCGAACTGCGCGACGTCCGCAAGCGTTTCGGCCAGACCGAGATCATCCGAGGCGTTAACCTCACAATCGGCAAAGGCGAGCGCCACGCGCTCATCGGCCCGAATGGTGCCGGCAAGTCGACCACCTTCAACCTGATCTCGGGCCGCTTCCCCGCCAGCTCGGGCAGCATGCGCCTGAATGGGGAAGAGATCAGCGGCCTTGCTCCGTTCGAGATCAACCGCAAGGGCCTGTCGCGCAGCTTCCAGATCACCAACATCTTTCATCGCCTGACGGTGTTCGAGAACCTGCGCTGCGCAGTGCTCTGGTCGCTCGGCTACAAGTATTCGTTCTGGCACAAGCTGGCGGAATTGCGCGATGCACGTGAACGCGCCGAGGAAGTGCTGGAGCAGATCGGCATGACGCACCGGCGCGATGCGGCTGCGGGCATGCTGACGTATGCCGAGCAGCGCGCGCTGGAGATCGGTATCACCATCGCCGGTGGAGCCGATGTGATCTTGCTGGACGAACCGACTGCCGGGATGAGCCGATCAGAATCCGACCATGCGGTCGACCTGATCCGCAAAGTGACGGTCGGCAAGACGCTGGTGATGGTCGAGCACGACATGAGCGTGGTGTTCGGCTTGGCCGATCGCATCTCGGTGCTGGTCTACGGTGAGGTGATTGCCACCGACACGCCCGAGGCCATTCGCAACAACCGCCGCGTGAAGGAGGCCTACCTCGGCACCACGCTGGATACCAACGAAACTGAGTCTGCAGGAGCGCATTGATGGCAACGAATACTCCAATGCTGGAGGTGCGCGACCTGCACGCGTACTACGGCAAGAGCCACATCCTGCACGGCGTCGACATGCACGTGGGCGAGGGTGAGATCGTCGCCCTGCTCGGGCGCAACGGGGTGGGGCGCTCGACCCTGGCGAAATCCATCATGGGGATGGTCAAGCACGAAGGCGAGATCCTGCTGCGCGGCAAGAACGTGAGCGGTCTGCGCACCTTCGAGGTGGCGCATCAAGGCATCGGTTACGTGCCGGAGAACCGCGACATCTTCCCGACGCTGACCGTGCGGCAGAACCTGCTGCTGGGCGAAAAGCGCAACCCGAGTCAACCGAAGCCGCGTTGGCAGCTGGAAGACATGTACCGCATGTTCCCCCGACTGCAGGAACGGGAAAACACGCCGGCAGGTGTGCTCTCCGGCGGCGAGCAGCAAATGCTGACGCTGTGCCGCACACTCATGGGCGATCCGGATTTCATCATCATCGATGAGCCGACTGAAGGGCTTGCACCGCTGATCGTGACGCTGGTGGGCGAGTACCTGAAAACGCTCAAGGAGCGGGGGATTTCGGTGCTGCTGGTAGAGCAGAAGCTGGCGATTGCCCTCGACATTTCACAGCGGGTGTATGTGATGGGGCATGGGCAGATTGTGTTTGAGGGAACGCCCCAACAGTTGAAGGCAGATGCGAAGGTCCGGCAGGAGTGGCTGGAGGTTTAAACCTCGTTCTCTGCGCCAAGCTTAAAGAGTGGCCCGCATGGATGACCGTGCGGGCTTTTTCTTTGGTAATTCCTACCCAAACCGGACCAAAATGGGTTGAATTTCGAGGGTAGGGGTTGCCTGCAGAAGCTTGCGCAGTAAGGGTTTCAAGTCCTCGTCACGGTGGTTGAATCGGTAGCAGGTTTCAGCCA
>NZ_JAELUI010000075.1 GCF_016429285.1 Ralstonia sp. ASV6 | reverse complement strand
CGACAGGTCTACTGGGTATGCCCGCTGATTGAAGAGAGTGAAGCACTGCAGTTGCAAACGGCGGTGGAGACCTTCGAGACACTCTCTCAAAGCCTTGCTGGTTTGAAGGTGGGCCTGGTGCACGGCCGCTTGCCTTCCGCCGACAAGGCCGCCGTGATGAGCGCCTTTGCCAGCGCAGAGCTGCACGTGCTGGTTGCCACCACCGTCATCGAAGTGGGCGTGGACGTACCCAATGCCTCATTGATGGTGATTGAGCACGCCGAGCGCTTTGGCCTTGCGCAGTTGCATCAGTTGCGCGGGCGCGTGGGGCGGGGCACGGCGGAATCGGTGTGCATCCTGCTGTATCAGGCGCCGCTGTCGCCCACGGCCAAGCAGCGCCTGCAGACCATGCGCGAGACCACCGATGGTTTCGAGATTGCCCGGCGCGATCTGGACATTCGCGGCCCTGGTGAATTCCTTGGCGCGCGGCAGTCGGGCGAAGCCATGCTGCGCTTTGCCGATCTCAACCACGATGCGTGGCTGGTCGAGTTTGCGCAGGGTGCCGCAGAGCAGATGCTCGCGCGCTTTCCCGAAGCGGTGGAGGCGCACCTCAAGCGCTGGCTGGGCGAGCGCGAGCACTATCTGCGGGTCTAGTCGCCCGAGGCGCTAGCGGCGCGAGCCGCCTTCATGCCCCCCCTCATGACTCCCCTCATGCCCGCCGTGGAATCCGCCACGGAAACCACCGCGTGCAAAGCCGCGGCCATCATGGCGGAAGAACACGTTGTGCATGCGGTGGATGTGGTGAAAGCGATCCACGAAGACCACGCTGCCTAAGAACACGGGCGGACCCCAGTACCACGTGTCATCCAGGTAATACGGTGGGCCGTAGTTGGTGGTGGGGCTGCCGTCGGTGTCCACCATCTGCCAGGTTCCGTCCGGTTGCAGGCACGCGGTGCCTTGCACCTCCTGCATGACGCCGTTGATCTCGGTTTGTCCAGTCATCGGCTGGCAGGTGCCGACCGGCATGTCCTGCGCGGTCGCGCATGCGCAGATGCCCAGCGTGATCAGCGCCATCGTCAAGGTTGTCAGACGCTTCATGTTCATCCCCCAACACCAGGAATGCCCGACGTCTCAATACGTGCTGCAGCGGTAGTTCAGTGACCGGTCTGGTCGTATTGCCTGGCACATCGGTTTGCCTGCGGGATGGCGCGGGCGTGCTCGCACAACGCATCCTGCACCCACGTAAACCGAACGGGCCCGCGCTTTATTCCGGCGCGGGCACGTTGCAGGTGTAACGGTTTATTGCCGGGTGACGTAAGCGATGCGTCGGCCTTCAATGCTCGGTGGCCGTCGGCAGGGCCTGCTTGCGCAGGCGTTTGGTGGCGTACATCGCGCGGTCGGCCTGATCGAGCAAGGTGGTGATCTCGGTGCCGTCTTCGGGCATGAATGCGACGCCTACGCTTACGCGCAGGTCCAGCGGCTGGCCTTCAAACGCGTAGGGCTGCTGCACCTCTTCAATCAGGCGCTCGCATTGGGTTTGCGCGTCGTCTCGCGCATCGATGCCCGGCAGGATGACGGCAAATTCATCGCCGCCCACGCGAGCCACGGTGTCGGAGCGGCGCGCGCTGCGGCTCATGCGCTGCGCGGTCTCGCGGATGGCCGCATCGCCGGCGCGGTGGCCGTAGCGGTCGTTGATGGTCTTGAGGTTGTCCATGTCGACGTTGAGCACGCCGAGCGCGCCTTGCGCACGCTGCGCGAGGTGGATCGACTGGCGCAGACGGTCGTAGAACAGTGCACGGTTGGGCAGATCGGTCAGCGCATCGTGCGTGGCACGCAGGTAGAGCTGGTCGCGCTCGGCATTGGCGGCATGGAACATGGCCGCGGCAATCAGCTCAGACATCAGTTCCAGCACGCCGACATCGCGCTCGGTAAAGGCATCCACCTCGGGTGCCACCAGCTTGAGTACGCCCACCGTCGTATCCAGATGCTTGAGCGGCGTCACCACCATTGAGCGCAGGCCAACGCGGCGGCATGCTTCGCGGTCTACGCGCGGGTCGATCTCGGCGTCTTCGCAGCGCAGGATGTCGCCGGTCTGCACACACAGGCCCGACAGGCTGCCCTGGCGCGCCAAGCGCAGGCCCAACAGCGAGTCAGTCAGCCCGGACGTGGCGCGATAGACCATCTCTTCGCCCTCGGCCAGTTCCAGCACGGCACCGGTCGCGCAGGTCAGGCGCTGCGCCCGCTCGGTGACGAGCGCCATGATGGCTCCAAGGTCCGTACCAAGCTTGGCGATTTCGGACTGCGCTCGCACGATCTCGATGAGGGTGGCGGGGTCCTGCAGGCTGGCGTGATGGAAGGTCGACATGCGGCGGCAAAACGGGTCATTCGAGTCGCAAATTCTAGCGTGGTCGGCCAAACTGCGTAGATCAAATTGCTGCTGCTGAATCCGAGGGATTAGGGTGTTCGGATACCTCGTATTGGTACGCGCAAGTGATGTGGCGGCAGCGCTCTTTCGTTGGGAAATCAAGCGTGATGCATGCGCGCTGCTCGCTTCATGCACCGGGTTGAGATGTATTGACCGAGCGTGACTGAGACGCGGGATGCATGGTGTCTCTGGCGGGTGAGTCGCCATGACTTCATGCCTGGCAGGGGCTCCACGGAGCGACCGCGCATGGCTTCACGAACAGCAGCGAGCAACGCACGCAGTACATCAGGTTGTGTCGGAAACGTTTGGCCCCGAGCGTATCCAAATGCAGGCGTATCTCATGCGGTTGCATGCACATCAGAGCAAAGAAAATTTCATGCTTGGCCGCGCAGACCATCTCCTAGGCTAGGACTGCCATTGCGCAGTCCCCGCGCAGCGCGCGCCGGATCCACACACAACAATTACGGCGATGCACTGTGCAAGCGAGTGCAGTCATCGGGGCCCCCTCCGAACTGCAGCGCGCAAACCAGCCCCCCGGTTTGACTGCGCCGTTCATGCCGCTGCCCGCGTTGCGCTTGCGCGCCGCAGGGTTCGCGACACATCCATGCAGGAGATGAACGCACCCGATTCCCGATGTCCGATTCAGCACCAAAGAAGCAATGACCACGACCCTGGGGAGGAGCTATGTCACTGCGTTTCGGAGTTCAGCAAGCTTTGCGTGGTGCGGCGCTACTGGCCGCACTGAGCCTTGCACAGACAGCTGCGGCGCAAGCCGTGCCGACCGATGCCGCCGGAGGATGTCCGATCTCGCCGGCCACCGTTGCCAGTTTCTTTGAGAGCGGTACGGTCACGCTCAACGGCGTGGTCAAGCCCGCTGACAGCACCGTGGCGCTTGCGCCCAACTGCGGCTTCTTCCAGTGGACGGAGCAGATGTTCCTGTGGCTGACGTCACCCGCACCGGCCACGTATGGCGGCGGCAGCCACGTCATGTTCTCGCCGCAGTTCTACACGGTCAGCCCGGAAGACAGCAGCGGACGCCGCAACTTCATCCCCAACTCGCCGGGGCGGCCGATCAACATGTTCCTGCGTGCAATGGAGCTGGGTCCGCATGGCCTGCCGATCGTGATGGCGCGCACCGGGCAGATCGTGGAAGTGCCGCACGAAACGCCGGGGCAGAAACCGCCGTCAATTCGCCTGGCCAACGGCAAGCTGATCCCGGGCACACAAGTTCAGAACGTGCGCAAGACTGAGCGGGGCACGCTGGAACTGCTCGATGCACGCGGCAAGCTGCTGGCGCCGAAGGTGCTCAAGCTCGCGCCGATCGTTCGCCAGCGCGCGCTGCTGTCGGCAGATCGGCCGGTGCCAATCGTGCCCATGAAGGCGTTCACTTCCGCCATCCAGGCGCGCAAGCTGGTCATCAAGGGCATCCCGATCTTCATTGATCCCGCAGGCAATGTGATCGACGTCGAGCCCGGCCAGGCAGACAGCGGGGTGCTGATCTCGCAGAACGGGTCGTTGATCTACTACATCATCGCCGTGAACGATGTCTTTGCCTTCCACCGCACGATGCAAGGCGCGGCGGTGATCCCGGGCAACACGAACATCGCGTTCCCAACCTCGATGGCCGATGTGAATGCCGTGGTCAGCTTTGCAGCCAGCAAGGGCCACACGATCCAGGACCCGAAGGCCCTGGCCATCGAGACCAAGTCGAGCTGGATGGATGCCAGCAAGGTGCCCAACCCGAACGACTACATCCAGGTTGAAGCCGTGGTCCCGACGTTCGACAAGAGCAACCCGAACAACTGGGTTCCCAACGGGCAGACGACGCTGAAGCTGGTCATGCTGGGCCTGCACGTGGTGGGCTCAACCAGCGGACACGGCGAGATGGTGTGGGGCACGTTCGAGCACGAGGGCAATGCACCGAATGCCACCTACGCCTACAACTCGACGAGCGGCCTGAAGACCGTTGCGCAGAACACCTCGGGCAGTTGGCTCTTCACGCCCAGCGGGTCGAGCGGTCCGTTCAACGCCACCAACAACAGCTGGACAGGCACCGCCATCACCGGCACGCCGGTGGGGCCGTCGCCCGTGCTGCGTGCCAAGCCGTGGGGCTCGAACGACGGCGGCAACCCTGCCAACGCGGCCGGCCTGAATACGCAGGTGATCTCTGCCAACGCCAGCGTGATCTCGCAGTTGAACGCGGCAGACGTGCGCCGGCAGTACTTCCAGCTGGGCACGACGTGGACGATTGGCGGTGCACCGCCCAACGGTGGCAACGAGGTCGGCACGAACCATCTTGCCAACGCGACGATGGAGACCTTCGTGCAGGGCGCGACGCCATCTGCCCCGAGTGCCAACTGCTTCTCGTGCCATACGACCAACAAGGTGCCGGTCAGCCATGTCTATCCGAGACTGACGCCGCTGCCCTGATCGGCAACGGGGCAACCGGATGCCGGTTATCGACGGATGCGAGAGCGTCCGTCGATAACCGGCGGTGATTGGCGGTTAGCCAAACGCGGTCTCAGCCCGCAAACATCCACACGGCAGCCGATGCGGCCAGGCAGTAGCAGCCGAACAGATACCAGCGGCCCTGCTCCAGCCAGCGTGAGAGCCAGCGCAGTGCCACCAAACCGGCAATAAAGCTGAACACCATGCCCAGCAGGCTCGGCGCCAGCATGTGCAGCATGCTGTCGGCTGTGCCCGCGTAGGCCTTGTAGAAGCGATAGCCTTCCTTGACGATGACCGCCGGGGTCAGCACCACGGCGAGGGCGAAGCTGAACTCCTCGGCACGGCGACGCTGCACGCCCACCAGCATTGCGCTGGAGATGGTCGCGCCCGAGCGCGACAGCCCACGAAACGGCAGGCACAGCCCCTGCACGGCTCCGATCCAAAGGGCGCGCCAGCCGGTCAGCGCTCCGGTGGCAGTGTTGGCGTACCGGGACGACACGATGATCAGCACGCCGGCCACGGCCAAGCTGACCGCCATCAACCTGGAATTGCCAAAGAGGTGCTCCACCTCGAAGCTGTCGGCGCCGCCCATGAAGACGTGCTTGATCACATAGAGCAAGGTCAGCCCAACGACACCTGTGGCCGCCGTGGCCACGGCCAGCTGGACGCCGTTGTTCCATAGCGCCTTGGTTGACGAGAAATACGTCTGCCGCCACGAGCGCCAGAAGTACACGATGACCGCAAACATGGTGCCCGTGTGCAGCATGACCAGCATCAGCGTCATGTCGGGCGAGGTCGGGTCCAGCCCCAGCCATTTTTCGGCCAGGATGACGTGGGCCGAACTGGAAACCGGCAGCAGCTCGGCAAGGCCCTGTACACAGGCCAGGATGATGATGTGGAGCGTGGTCATGCTTGGTGGGGGCGATGTACTGAATGTTGTGTGGTGACGTGCTCGTGGCATGGCCAAGGCTTGTCAGACCGGAACGGTATCAGATCATCAAGACGGGTTCGTGCTGTCGTGATCGGCGGGCCATGGAGGCCACGTTTCTCGTCAAGCCCGAGGTGGCTTGAGGGGCATCGGCGCCGTAACTGCACGTGCTGCCCCTGGCCGATCCGATCAAAGGTGCCTGCCGAACCATTCGGCTGCGGCACTGCTGGTCTGCTCAAAGTGTTCGATATACGGCGTGAAGTGCCCGCCCCTGATCAGCACCAGCGCCTTTGGTTGCAGTGCCCGCTCGTAGGCCTGCAGGCAGAGGTCGACGGGCGTCAGGACATCCTTGTCGGCCACGATCATCAGCAGGGGGATGGGAGAGATGCGGTCGATAAAGGCGCCCGGCTCGTTCTCGCGCGACAGCTCCGCACTGCGTAGGGTGACTTCGTTGCGCCAGTTCGGGGCGAACGGTGCGGTGTCGGTAAAGAAGCGGAAGCTATCCGCGCCGGCCATTGCACACGGCGCAGTCGGGTCGGCGGACACGGCGGGCATCGTCATCGGTGCGGCACCCTCGAAGCGCTGCTGCCTGTCCTGTGCGAAGCGCGCCAGCGCGACCGGCACGAGATCGGCACGCGTGCGCCGCAAGGCGGATTGGTAGCCACTGATGGTGGGCACTTGCGACACCACGCACTTGACCCGTTTGTCGACGGCAGCGACCTCCAGCACATGGCCCCCGCTGAAGCTCGTACCCCAGGCGCCGATGCGCTGGCCGTCTACCTCTGGCCGCGTCAGCAGGTAGCTGATGGCGTCGCGATAGCCACGCTTTTGCAGCACGGGGTCGGCCTCTTGGTGCGGCTGCCCGTCGCTCGCCCCAAAGTTGCGATGGTCATACACCAGCACGGCAAAGCCGCTGCGGGCGAAGACTTCGGCATAGCGATCAAGGTATTGCTCTTTGACCGCGGAAAAGCCATGCGCCATCACGATGGCCGCGCTGGCCCGGTCTGGGCGCGCATCCGCGGCCGGGTAGAACCAGCCGCGCAGGATCACGCCTTCGGATAGAAATTCAACGTCTTCACGCACCATGTCGGGTCCTCATTCGTTTTGCTGCACGGATTGTGCTGGGCAACACGATAGGCGGCGCACCTCAGCGGCGCATCTGCGTGGCGGACGTTTCCTACGCCGAATCGGACAACGTGGCGTACGCGCTGGGCGGCACACCGATAAAGCGCCTGAACAGGGCCGAGAACGCCCCCACGGTCTCATAGCCCAGCTCGGCCGAAACTGCCGTGACCGGCATGCCAGCGGCCAGCAGGGGCAGTGCCGCACAGATGCGGGCCTGCTGCCGCCAATGCACAAAGGACAACCCGGTCTGCGCGATGAACAGGCGCGACAGCGTGCGGCTCGACGCGCCCGCCTCGGCGGCCCAATCTTCCAGCGTGCGCGGGTCTGATGGGTTGGCAAGGATGGCGTCACAGATGCGGGTCAGGCGACGGTCCGACCCCGATGGCAGCGGTAGGGGCGGGTCTGGCGACCACTCGATTTCTGCCAGCATCAGCTCGGTCATCAGCGCCTCGCGGCGCGCCGGCGTATGCCCGACAGGCAACGCCGCCACGCGCACGAGCAACTCGCGCAGCAGTGGCGACACATTGACCATGCGCGGCACCGGCGGTGCGCCCTGCCCGCAAGCCTCGGGGCTGACGTACGCCGTGCGCATCTCGACGTCGCCACAGGCGCGCATGGCGTGCGGTATGCCCTGCGGAACCCAGAGCGCTTTCTGGGGCGGAATGCGCCAGAGCGCGTGGTTGGCCGTGACTTCCACCACACCGCTCGTCGCGAAGATCAACTGCGCGCGTGCGTGCGCGTGTGCCGCCACCACGAAACCGTTGGGGAACCGCTTGGGCATCACTGCCGCCAGGCCCGGCGTGCTCTGGTAGTCCAGCGGGTTCAAGCTCTTGGTATCCAGCACCGGGCCGTGCAGTTGGCGGGGCCGGTGCACGCTGTCATCAGGTTTTAGCGGAGGCGGCATGTACTTGGTGATTGTTGCCGCACGCGTGCAGGAACCCCTGGATCAACGCGAGCAGGCTGTCTTCGAAGGCCGCGCTGGCGAGCCATTGTTCGTTGTGCGATAGCGCGCTGCCGATGGCACCCATCACCGAGCGTGTGAGCACGAAGGCCTCGATAGGCGAGAGCGTCACGCGCCTCCCGTCGGTGTCTCGCAGCGGAGCCGAAGTCAGAAATGTTGAAACGTGTCCAGGCGTGATCAGCGGGTTGTGTCCGCGCGCGATGGCCTGTTCCAGCACGATGCGGCGTACCTGGTGCCGCCCGCCGAATCCGCTGAGCAAGGTGCGGATGATTTGCCGCAGACGTGCCTCCGGCGACTGGGCATCCGGTGCCGTCAGGACCGCCAGCAATTCGGTCGTCAGGTAGTCACTTTCGCGCTGGGCCAACTCGTCCACCACCTGCTGCTTGTTGCTGAAGTATTGGTAGAGCGTGCCAATGCTGATGCCGGCCACCTCGGCAATGCGGTTGGTCGTGAGCGCCTCCAACCCTTCCTTGTCGAGGATCTCGATTGTCGCTTCCAAGATGAGTTCGACCTTCTCGCGCGAGCGCACCTGGCACGGCTGGCGTCGCACAAGTGATTGATCCATCTTGGTTTTTGTCTTCGGCGGCGCGGCCATGGAACGCGAGTGGCAGGATATGAGCAAGGCTCATATTATGGGCGAGGTATCTACAAAAATACGAGGAGGAGATCGATGTTGCCCAGCCGACGAAGCCCTGCGTTGACCACGCGTTTGCTTGCGTTCACCGCCGCGTGCCTGTGCACGCATGTGGCGGTCGCAGCCGCTCAGGATTGGAGCCCGACCGATGCGGCGCCGTCGCAGCAGGTCACGCTGCATCAGGCGTTCGACTACGCATTTCCGCTGGTTGCGATGGGGCGCCTGCGTGCCGGCATGTTGGGCGCAGACGCCAAGCCCGGCCGCTCGCAGCTCAACACTTGGCTGCACCAGCACAAGCTGTCCGGCCCGGATGACCGCTGGGTGACCACACCCAACAGTGACACGGCGTATTCCACGCTGTGGTTGGACCTGCGGCAAGGGCCGGTGGCGCTGTCGATTCCGGACATGGCCGGCCGCTACTACTCGCTGGCCTTCCTCGACATGGCGACGAACAATTTCGAGATACTCGGTCGGCGCGCCAACGGCACACGTGGCGGCACCTTCGTCGTGGTCGGACCAGATACAACACAGCCGCTGCCGCCCAATACGCAGGTGATTCGCGCGCCAACCAACGACGTGCTCGTGCTTGCGCGCATTCTCGTCAATGGCGATGCCGACATGCCCGCCGTGATCGCCTTGCAAGACCAGTTCAAGGTGCAGCCGTTGGGTGCCAGCAAGACGCCGCCCCTGTGGCAGGCGCCGCCGCCGGTCGAGCAGAGCCCGCAAGCCTTTGTCGACATGGCCAACCTGATGCTGGCGCGCAACCCCGCGCCGCGCTATGAAGATGCGCTGATCCAGCGTCTGGCGTCGGTCGGCGTTTGCGGCGCGGCTTGCCGGTGGGATGCGTTGTCGCCGGAGATCAAAACGCTGTGGGCGCAGCAGTTGCCGGCCATGCTGGCCTCCCTCAAGGGCGGGCTGTCCGCCGCTGGGCCCAAGAGTGACGGCTGGTCGTATTCAAAGGACAACCTGGGCGATTTCGGCACCGACTATGCGTACCGCGCGCAAGTCGCCCTGGGCGGCCTGCTGGCGCTCAAGACCGTTGAGGCCATGTATCCGATCAGCTTTGTTGACCAACAGAAGCAGCGGCTTTCCGGTGCGCATCGGTATCGCCTGCACTTGCCGAAGGGTGCGCTGCCAGTCAACGCGTTCTGGTCGCTGTCGATGTACGAAGTGGAATCGGACGGCAAGCTGTTCTTCACGTCCAACCCCATCGGACGTTACGCCGTTGGCGACCGCACCGCCGGCCTCAAGACCGGCAGCGATGGCGCAATCGATATCGTGATCCAGCGCGACGCGCCGGCCGATCCGGCCCAACGGGCCAACTGGTTGCCGACCCCGGCCGGTGACTTCGCCCTGGTGCTGCGCGCATATGAGCCCAAGGCCGAGCTGCGTGATGGCCGGGTGCGCGTGCCCGCCATCGAGCGATTGGACTGAGCAAGCAGCGTTTCGCACCGCCGGCTCTGCGCACTCGGTGTGCGTGCCGGTGGGCGTGCATATGCGCTGCCGTCAATGGCGTGGTCGGGCAGTGCCTCTGATGGCGGTCATCATCCTGCCCGTCTCGCAGCCCGCTGCAATGGGGTCTTACACAGCCAGCCGGCTCATGATTGTCCTGGCTGGGCTGCCATGTCGATCATGAGCGTGGCCGCCATGACGATGCTCCTATTGCAGGCATCGACACGCAAACACATTGTGCGCATGTCGACGCCGACCTCTCGAAAGAGGGGGGCGTGCCTCCCTCAATGGCACTCCGTGCTTCAGCGCGCAAACTCAGCACGCTGTTGTCCCAGCAGTATCCCAGCGCTGAATGCGATGCCGGAGGAAATGAATCCTTCCGGAATGGCGGCCTCTTCCCAGCCGGTGGCACGTCCACTGCTGGGTGTGAAGCGATACTCGGAGATCCAGCGCCGGTCACTACGCTGCGTCGTGCGTATTTCAAGCGTTCCGTTTGGCAGGTCAAGCGAACTGATCATAGAGATCCTCGTAGCGGTTACCTCGGCATGCCGGAACGTGCCGGCTCACTGTTTTTGTGCTTTCAGCGTAGTTTGCTGGCGAGGACCTGTCGGCTCGGTACCGTACAGAAGTCAGTCCGTTATGGGTCTCTTCGTTCAAAGCTGTGGCACTGCCACCGCCACCGCCATGCGCGAAGACATTGGCGCATCAGACCACGCGATCCATGCGTCTGCCACCGTACCGACTCCTTTTCGGAGAACGAGGATCTTGGTTCCTGGGGCATTCGTGCGACACATACCGATTGCCGCACGGGTGCCTCTTTTCAACGGAGATCGACGTGGATGCCTATCCGACTTGCTGCTACAAGGGGTTCGATGTCTATCCCCTGATCTACCTGTTTGACCCGCCTCGGGAATGGCATGAGCGCCGTCCAGACCGGGCATATAGCGCCTCCGTGGTGATTTGCCAGGAAGGGGCATCTCCGGATCTGGCGCACTCCCGTATTTTTCATCTGAACGGTGAACCATGGGAGAGCATCGGTACGGCCAAGCGTGCCGCCATGAGGGGCGCTGAAGACATCATCGATGGCTTCGTTCCCGGTCAGTCCATGCCCCTCGCGTAATCGCCCACCCGCTCGTGGGCAGCGGTGGGACTCACTGACACTGCTTTTCACCCATCACTTGTTTTGCCAACGACCACGTGGTTCCGGGGGCTACAGGAGGGTCGTATGGTTCGCATGCGTTACTCGGTTCGCTTGGCTTATGAAGTCTGTGATCCAACTGCGGATTTCATTTTCAATGTTCACGCCGCGAAGACGTCTCGCCAGACGATCGTTGCCGAATCGCTGCATCTGATGCCGGCGATATCAGTCGTGCCACACACCGAGCCGATCTTGCTCAATCGCCGTCTGCGTGTACGGGCGCCTCGTGGCAACTTCATCTTGGCCTATGAGGCGACGGTGGATATGGACCACCTACTGACACCCGCCGAACTGCTGCACGAAGTATCCATTGCGGATTTGCCGCTCCATGTCATCCCATTCCTGACCCCTAGCCGCTACTGCGAGTCGGACCGGCTCATGGAGTTTGCGCAGCAGGAATTCGGCGGCTGCCACCGCGGCTATCCGCTGGTTATCCGGATTCGAGACTGGGTCTATCGCCACGTACGGTTCGTGCCGCAATCGACAAGCGAGCGAACGTCTGCGGTTGGCACACTCGTAGAGCGAAAGGGCGTGTGCCGCGACTATGCGCACCTGATGATTGCGTTGTGCCGCGCGTTGAGCATACCGGCGCGCTTCGCAACCAGTCTCGACTATGGCGCTGATCCATCGCTGGGCTTGCCCGACTTCCACGCCTTCGTGGAGGTTTTTCTTGGAAACCAATGGTATCTGGTCGACCCGTCGCAAGCAGCGGTGCCCATGGGACTCTTGCGAATCGGCACCGGACGCGATGCGGCAGATGTGCCCATTGCCCTGGTGTTTGGCAACGTCAAACTGTCGCGGCCGGTCGTGGAAGTTCAGGCCCTGGCAAGCGTGGATCTGAAAACCAGCATGCCAATCGACACGGCTCAAGGAATCAGTACGTGGTGAGATGCCGAAGTTTCGACCTATCCCTCGTCCTTCATAGAAGGCTCTTCTTGGGGGCCGAGAATCACGTCTACCGCAGCGCGGCCGGCCAATTCGCCAATCAGGTGCGCCCAGCGTCGAGAGAAAGGGCCGCCATGGACCTTGATGCGCTTGCCTATCGCTGCGACGCCAGACGGCTTCATGGGGCCGTCGATGCTGAACCACAGATCGAACATGTCCTTGTGAGTCCCGATCAACTGCAAATGAATTTCGAAGCCACGGTACTCGATTGTGCGTGGCATGCTGCGCCTCCATTTTTCTGCCGCCTCTGCAAGCGTAGTGCATCGAACCGGGAACGATAGCCGCTATTGATGATTGCAATGGCCGTGCGTGTCTTATGCGGCGAGCCAGAGTGGGTTCCTTTTGCCGGCTCCAGAAGACGTTGAGGACTGCGCACATCCTTAGTTGATATGCGATGGCACCAAGGCTGGTACAGAACCTTGGCATATCCCGTGGCGCGCTTGGAGCGGTGTGCCATCCCTGGTCGGCACCGCCTGCTTTAGCGTGCAGGGTCGGTGCATTGGTGCCGCCAGTAGTATCCCCGCGCCGCATGCCTGGCCAACATGCGAAGACAATCCAGCATCAAGCCGCGCGATGAATGCGTCTGCCGCCGTACCGACACCTTTGCTGTGAACGAGGATCTTGGTGCTTGGGGCATTCGCGCGACACATACCGATTGCCGCAAGGGTGACCTGATGGGCTATACACCACGTTCGTGGCCTGTATAGAAAATTCAAGTCTCGCTTCAGCGCTCTCTGCAACAAAACGCTTGGGGTGCGATCGAGACGGAGGTGCACAAAATGCGTAACGATCGAATGGCAGGACTGTGCGGTGCGATGTTGTTGATCGCGACGCTTGCGACTGGGTGTGCCGGGATGTCTCGACGCGGCGCGGATACAGCAATCGGTGCTGGCGTTGGCGGTGTAGCCGGCGCAGTGCTGACAGGCGGGAGTGCCGTGGGGACAGTGGGCGGTGCCGTCGTCGGCGGGGTGGTGGGCAACCAGGTCGGAAGATAGCCTGGGCATGACCATGGAACTATGGAAATGAAACACGGCATTCCCACATCTGCGGGAATGCCGTGTTCCGTATCGCTACGCCGCCGCTACCGCTGTCTTGAGCGGAAGAACCGCGCTCGTTGGCTCTGTGCTACTGGAGACCCCGAATGCAACCGCAACAGGATTCATGCTGTCGACCATCGACGTTGGCATCAGGATCGTAGCGCCACGTTCCTTCGTGGTCTCGTAGATGATGTTCATGGCGCGCAACTGCAGCGCCTGTGGATGCCCTTCGTACATGCCCGCAGCTTCGACAAACTTGGCCGCGATGGCCGCCTCTGCCGAGCCCAGGATGACGCGGGCTTGCTTCTCACGCTCCGCCTGCGCTTGCCTGGACATCGCGTCCTGGAGTGCGACGGGGATGGCCACGTCGCGCACCTCCACCGACGATACGGTTACGCCCCATGCTGCGGTCTTCTCGCCGATCTCAGCGCGCAACTGCTCATCTGCCGCCTTACGATCGGACAGCAGCGCCGACAGCATCGAGGCACCGATCATTTCACGCAACGAAGTCTGCGCGACGCGGTCGATCGCCTGGCGATAGTCGGTAATGGCCAATGCGGCTTTCTGCGCGTCGTGGACGTGCCAGAAGATGATCGCGTCAACGTTGACGGGCACGGTGTCTTTGGTCAATGCCTGCTCCGCATTGAATCCGGTGGTCTGGATGCGTTCGTCAATGACCGCCGTCACGCTGTCGACAATCGGCAGGATCATGAACAGCCCGGGCCCCTTGACGCTTTGCAGCTTGCCCGCCCGCAGGATGACGAACTTCTGCCATGCATTGGCCATCTTGAGCGTTGCCGCGAGCAGGATGGCGGCGATGGCAAACAGCGGCGCCAATAGAACGGAGACGAACATACCCGTGACAGCACCCAGGAACAGGAGCAGGACAACGAGGAATGCGGTGATGGGATTCATAGGGGACCTCGCAAGCGAGTGAAGCTGCAACCGATGGCCCAAAGATCACGCACTTTGGGGCCGGGGATTCGAGATACCGGAGCCCCCTGACTATCCGAAGACGCGTGACCGGATATCGTCCTCAAAATCAATGACCCATTCCGGGCCCAGCGCCCCGTTGTATTCACGGACAGTCTTGCCCATCCGTACGGTGACGCTGCGGTCGAGCGCCTCGGCTGGTGCAGTGCTCGAAAAATGCTCAACAGAGGACACGTCGAAGCCATCGGGCGCCAGGCCGTTCCGCAAACAGACGTCACGAAACGCGTCGCGCTCCAGCTCCGGGAATTGGCGGATGGATTGATCGAGCATCACGTTCTCCTCATTCTTGCGATATGCCGTCGCCTGTGTCGCCGGCTCCTTGGCGCGTATCGAAGCACAAACTTCAGAGTCGCCCCATGAGCAACAGCACGAGAACGATGAGCAGACCCAAGCCGATCGCCCCGCTGGGCGCGTAGCCCCAACCATTGCTGTAGGACCACCTTGGGAACGCCCCAACCAGCAAAACGGCCAAGACGATTAGCAGTAGGATTCCGAGAGACATGATGTCCTCCTCGTTGAGTAGATTCCCCCCACCCGTGTGCCCAACGCTGGGCGAAAAGCGCTCCACGGTTGTTTCATCATGAGGTTGGCGCGCGCCGCTTCTTCAGGGCTCGTCGAGGGGCTGGGCGCGCCTCATCTTTTTGAAGGATAGATGGGAACGGGTTTGAGAACGGTCCGGTAGCGTACGCGCTGGCGGATAAGATTGCGCACCTTGTGCCATCGAGAAACATCGATCGACCGGTCGCCAGCCGGTGCATTGAATACCGGCTCTCCTAGTGGTGCTCATGATCTCGGGAATCCTCGCGGTCACCCCCGTATCCGCCATGTTGGCCATTTTCATAGCCGCCCTGGCGAGCGTCGTGGTAGCCGCCATCAGGAACCCACAGACAACCGGCCAACGCGGCGATCCATATCCCCATGACCGTATAGATAACTGCGCGCATGATGTCCTCCTGACAACGTGGTCCTATAACGAGGCGGTGGCACAAGCTGCATAGGCGGCCGGTGGCATCACTCCTGCGCTACAGCGATTTGAGTTTCGAGATCTTCGTGCCCTCGAGCGTCACGCCTGCCATCAGCCCGCTGTTGGTGAGCACGAAGGCCTGGACGGGCCCGGTTGCTGTGGAGCTATCAATGTTGCCGTTTGCACCCACCTTCAGCACGGCAACTGACGCATCACCGCCCACGGACCAACCCTCGCTGCTGCGAAATCGGTCAAGCGAATCCTGTGTCATGAAGAGGAAGATGATGGCTTTCGATTGCGCGCCGATCTGCCATCCAATCGAAGCCGTTGTTGTGCTGTAGTAGCCGGTCGTGCTGCCGCCGGCACGCAGCGATCCTTCACCGTACTGGCCACCGATGCCAAAACCAGCGGCAATGACTGATGGGAACACCAGTACGCCCCGGGCTTTGCCAACCAGTTCACGTGAGCCATTGGCAGCGGTGTAAAGACGCGCAAGCGTTGAGTCGACGGCCGTATCGATGGTGTGTCGCTTGTCGGGTTGGTGTGCGGCTGCTTCCGACGTTCCGGTCGTCGTACAGCCGGGAGTCATGAGACCGATTGCCGTAGCGACGGCCATCGTTGTCACTGCTGCCAAACGTTCTTTTCGCATCTCTGCCTCCACCGTGTCTCAGGTTATGTTCAGCGTATGCCACGGCGGAGGTGGTGACGGTACGACAGCGTACCGAGAGGCACGACGCGAGCAGAATTTGTGAGGGCGCGTAGTGCGTGATACGCAGCGGTTTTTCTCCAACGCGGCAGGCGATGCGCTGCAACGGAGCAGGTGATCACGGCAACATGCTGCCATCGTCCGCTTCCGTACAGACGGCACTGCGACGCAGGAGAAGAATGATGATTCGTTGGACGGGGGCTTTATTTGCGCCGGTCACGTGGGAGTTCGGGGCGCAACCCCGCCACACGGTGCACGGTTAAGACACGGCGTACCCGGCGACCAACGCGGGTGTTGAATTTGCAAGGAGCATTGCCATGAACAAGGATCAAGTGAAGGGCCGCCTTGAAGATGCGAAGGGAAAGGTGACGGAAGCCGTCGGCAAGGTCACCGGAAAAGACGCGACCGCAGCGAAGGGAAAGGTCGAGCAGATTGCAGGAAAAGCGAGAGCCGCATACGGCGACGCACAGGAAGCTCTCAAGAAGCAACATAAGCCCTGAGCGGGCAGTGCGGTCCATACCGATACGCCGATCACCCCTGAAGGTGACGGACAGACGGACCGGCGATCAGAGCGCCTGAAGGTCTGGAAGCAGACGGTCAAACTCCCGCTTGACCACGTCGTAGCATTCACAGACGCGGCCTTCTAGGCCCGGACGGTCCAGCACTTCGATATTGCCGTGGCTATAGCGGATCAATCCAGCATTCTGCAGCTTGAGCGCCGCCTCGGTGACGCCGGACCTGCGCACACCCAGCATGTTGGCGATCAGTTCCTGCGTCATGCGCAGCTGGTTGGAGGGCAGGCGGTCCAGGCTCAGCAGCAGCCAACGGCACAACTGCTGATCGATCGAGTGGTGGCGATTGCAGACGGCCGTTTGCGCCATTTGCGTAATGAGTGCCTGGGTGTAGCGCAACAACAGGCGCTGCATGGCGCCAGCGCGGCCAAACTCCTGTTTGAGAAGGCGGGAGCTCAGGCGGTATGCCGTTCCCGCGCTTTGGACCACGGCGCGGCTGGGCGTGGTTTCGCCGCCCATGAAGATGGCAATGCCGACCAGCCCCTCGTTCCCGACAATCGCGATCTCTCCTGACGAGCCGTTCTCCATCACATAGAGCAGGGACACGATGGCCGTGATGGGAAAGTAGACGTACTCGGGTCGGTCGCCCGACTCGTAGACAACGTGCCCCAGCGGCATGTCGACCAGGACAAGCTCTGAGGCGATTCTCGACCACTCATCAGGAGGAAGTACTGACAGCAGATGGTTCAGCTTCGGATTCGGTTGCGCCACCATGGCAGCCTCCTTTCGATTCGCCGTGGGTTCGTATCCCAGCCATCAATGACTGTCGGGTGACAGAGGTGACGGCTGCCGTGGGTCAGCGCACCTCGTTGCCTAGGCTGTGCGCAGCCCACGCTCGTGACAACACAATTTTAAGTGCGGCGATCACGGGCACGGACAAAAAAATGCCAGCCACCCCACCGAGCTGTTCCCCTGCAAGCAGCCCCACAATGACGAGGAGTGGACTGACCTTCACTCCTTCGCTCATCAGATACGGGTTCAGCACGTAATCTTGGAAGAGGCGGTACGCGACGATGAATCCAATCAGCCAGAGCAAGTGCGGATACCCGCTGAAGCCGGCAACCGTGATGGTTGCCACCACCGCAGCCAACGGCCCAGCGAATGGAATGAACTCCAGCACCGCGGCCGTGGTTGCCAGCAACAGCGCATAGGGCACACCCAGAGCGTAGAACGCGATGCTGTAGAAAATCAGTGTGGACAGCGACAACAGCAAAAGTGCCCGGACATAGCGGGACAGGAGCGTGTCCAGATCCTCAATAATGCCCGCCCACATGCGCTTGTCGGAAGACCGTATCCACGAGAGCAGCGCGGCATGAATCGACGGTGCTTCGTTGATCATCAGAAAGCTCATGATTGGGATGAGCACGAGATAGACGAGATTGCTTGCCGCGTGCATCACACCCAATCCAACGTTGCGAACCAGCGGCATGGCCTGGTCTGAGCTTGTCGATAGTTGCTCACGTATGAACTCCAGGATGCGCGCGCGCAATGGCTCCAGAAAGCTCGGCAGCGAAAGACGATCCGCCATGGTGGCGGTATCAAGCAACTTTGGGAGTTGATCGGCGAGCCTGCCCGCTTCTTCCTGAACCGTTACACCAAACACCGAGCCTGCGACAATCGCCACGACGATCACCAGAATGAAGACGATGCCGATCGATACGCCACGTGGAACCTTGCGCGGCATGCGCCGTTCGAGTTGCTCGACGAGCGGGTACAGCAAGTAGCTGAAGAACACCGCGAATATCGTGACCAACAGCACGGACGCAATCTTGTAGACGATCAATACGGCCAGCGCGAATAGGAAAACTGTCCAGGCAATTTTGCCGGCGCGTGGATCAAATCCGAGCATGACGATTCCTCCCTGTCGGGGCTGTAGAAAAGCGAGCCCTGATCGTTAGATTTTGCTCACGTGCGTCGCGATGCTTGCACTGATCTTGCTGATCGCCGCGTGAACCTTCGTTAGCGTGTCAAAGAACTCGCTGAAATGCGCGGCGTCCATACGATGATGCGTTGCGATTGCATTGGCCAGTTGTTCTCTAAGCTGACGGATGTTGGCAAGCAATGCGATGACATCGCGCACCAGTTCGGGGGTACTGAGGTTGTGCAGCTGAATTGCGGCAATCGCTGCTTCAATCTCATCAACTGCGCGAATATCGAATGACTTTTCTCCTGTGGCAATTGCACTTACGGCTTGCTTATCCGGCAGTTCGCCGATAACGCGCCGCACCAGCTCCTCTGCCGCCAAGGCAATTTCGCTGACGGCTTTCGCCAGCGTGCGCCTCTCCATTCGCCGTTCCGTGCGCTGTAGGAGCCATCCAGCAAGCCATGTTCCCGCAATCGCGACAATGATGGCGACCGCCTGTACCCACGCCGCTAACGCAGGGTGCTGTTCGATCCAATCCAGAAGGTTGCCCATGAGAAGCGTTGTCGGTTCCTGACCCCACGGCAAACGGTCGCGTTTTCACTTGAGGCCCGCGGCCAGCATCGCAACGGCATGCGAGATCCATTCTGGCGGTTGAATCTGTCGGCTTCGAGAACTTTCCTGAAATGTTGGGCCCAACCGGCATCATCGCCGAGTGGATGGTCTGTTGCCATGTGGGGCGATAGTCGGGTTGCCGTCACATCTGCTGGCCGCTGCAGTGGAGGTGGGCACGGCGGCCGGCGCATGCTGGCCGCGGCGGCGAGTCAGCCGACTACCAGCGAAGTTGATTTCAGAAAATTGCGATGATGACCGCAACGATTCGCGGCCTCGTGCTCCGCCTCAAGGAGGAAGGGGGGTACGGGACTACGGCGACAGTGGCCCCGTCACCCTTCAACGCAACAGCGGCATGGTGATGAACTGCTGAGGCTCGGTTGGTCTACGTAAGCCGTGCTCTGTAACACGATTACGAATCGTGGCTGCCTGCTATTGGGCTTGCAGAAAGGCAGCCACCGCTTTCGCCTGTTCGTCCGTCAACGTGTGCGCCACGGCACTCATCACCGGGGCGTTGGCGCGCGTGCCATTCTTGAAGACGCCGATCTGCCGCAAGAGATAAGCCTCATGCTGTCCCGCCAAGCGGGGGAACGTGTCGATGCCCTCCGCATGGGCGCCATGGCACGACGCGCATGCCGGTACCCCTTCGGCTTGCAGACCATGCTCAAAGATCTCTTTCCCTCGTGCCACTAGGGCCGGGTCGCCGGCCGGGCCAGGCGGGGCGGTTTGGCGCGCGTAGTACTCCGCCAGCGAGGTGATGGTCGCATCGTCCAATTGCGAAGCGATTCCCCACATGAACGCCTGCGCGTCGGTTTCGCCGCGTCCCTTGTCGCGGAAGCCCTTCAACTGAGCTTCCAGGTAGTGCGGTACCTGTGCGTCCAGGCGTGGAAACATCGGCGACTCGCTCTTGCCGTGCGCGCCATGACAGGACGAACACAGTTGCGCCGCCAGCTTTTCGCCGTCTGCTGCGCCAGCCGTCGCGGACCAGCCAACTGCCGCGAAGGTGACCAGGCCCGCAAGCCAAGTCCACCAGGGTTTTCGGTGTCTCTTCATCTCGCGCCTCCCCTCACTTGGTCGTGCCCGTGTGGCGGCTAGAACATGAACCAGCCAAGCAGATAGATCGTGTTGTTGTCGATCGCATTTCTGCCATTGCCGTCGTAGTTGGTGTGGGCACCGTTGAACTTGAGGTACCACGTGTACTGCAATGCCAGCTTGATCTGCGGATGCGGTAGGTAGTTGAGTTCAAAGATCACGCCTTGCGTATCGGGGCGGCCGTTGGCACTGCCTGTTACGGGCGCGGGGGCGTAGAGGCCGGGGTCTGCATTGCCTGTGGTTGAGAAGTAGGCCAGGGTGGCGCCGTACTTGCGCCGGTAGTAATACGACGCCTTGGCCTTGAACGTGTTCAGATGATCAGTCGGGTTGGCGGGCGTCGGGCCTGCGCCGATGCCGCCGCTTGGGAAGCTGGCGCGCCAGTCTTGATGTTCGTAGATCCAAGCCACCTGCGCGGTGAACGCGTGTGTCATGGTCAGGTATTGATACTGAGCGTCGAGTGCGTAGTCCTGAAAGCGGTCGGTCGGCGTGCCTGGCATCGTGTTGTCCGGATACCGTTTGGCCAGCAGTCCGAAGGTGCCGAACATGATCGAATGCGACCCCCACTCCTGGTTGTAGGCAACGCGCCAATACGGATTGGCGCCGCTCAGTCTGGCCACGCCGCCTGGGGTGGCCGTGTCTTGCCCAGCGCGGAAGATCGAGAACGCCTGGTCGGCAGTGCGGTAGGCACCGAATTCTGCATAGACATGGCGTTGCCAGAACGCATACGCGCTCGCGCCCACAACCTGCTGGGCCAGACCGCCATCGACCAGCGTACCGGCCAGCGGTGGCACGCCAATGTTGGGCGCCGCATACGGATACCCAAACGCCGGGCTGCTGTTCCAGACATCGGAGACGGTCGGGTTGTTGTTGACCGTGATGCCGTAGATGAAATCGACGTCCTCGCGCGTCAGGTGCCACGCGGCGCGGATGTCAGTGTTGTCTAGCGCGCTGTGGTGGGCGATGCCGTCGTACGTCCACTGCGCGAAGGCGCCGACCGGACCGGCGATGCGCCCGGCATAGAAGAGGCTAGCCTGCTGTGGGACAGTGTCTCCGTTGCGGACGAAATCGAAGTTGTCCTGATCAATCGTTCGCGTGTTGGTGCGCGAGATCTGCACCATGCCCGAGACCGGGATCGTGCTGTAGTTGGACAACGTGTAGCCGGTCATCTTGAAGAAACGGCCAAACGGAGTGAGCTCGGGAAAGCTGACGTGGCAGGCCATACAGGCCATACCGGTTTGTCGTGCGAAGGCGGGTACCGCGCTTGCTCCGTCTGACCACGCTATGAGGCCGGCAAGCAGCAACCAGACAAGCGCATTGAGCGCCGCAATGGGTCGTTGCATGGTGCTCCTCCGCTTTTTTTGGTTTTCACCTGCACGCTCAAACATGGAAGGCGTTTGAGTTGATGTTGTCAATCTGATGACGAAGCTGGCTGATATGGATCAAGGCGGGTGAAGCCAGATCGAGCGGCAGCGTTTTTGCAGATTGTTTCGGCTACCGTGTCTCACGTGGTGAGTTGCACGTTTGCGTCGGCGTCAAATTGCGCCAAGGTAGGAGCCCGTCGGTTTCGATGACGGTCACTGCCGGCCACATGGGCGTTGCCTGACATCGCACCTGCGCGCTTTGCGCGGCAGTTTGTCAACCGCTAACCACGCCGGACTCTCCAGCCTGACCCTCTCCAATTCTGGAGACGATGCCAGGCGGATGTCGACAGAGCGAAGGCAAGTGCAATACGGTCCGCTCTCGGCTCGTCACCAGCGAAGTTGATTGCAATGGATTGCGGCTGTGATCCCAGTCGCGCCCCGTGCAAGGTAGGGAGCCGGTGGCACAGCCCAGGTTCCCCCGCTCAACGCGACGATCGCCAGCACCAGCGCGAACAGCGTCGCACTTGATGCGAGCCCCACGGCGTCGGTTAGATACCCGGTCGCCACTGTTAGCAGACCCGCAGGTGGATCGAAGCGCGCTCCCAAATCCGGCAAGCGGGCGTAGCTTCCCCGCGTTCGCTACTGTTGTGAGCGTTCTGGCCACCGCGGTATGTACGGGCCCAAAAAGCGGTGTCCCCTGGGGGGACTCCCAACTTGGGCGGCGCGGAATGCATCCGGTCTGGGCGTTGCCGGTAGAACAGCCGCAGGCAAGGGGCCAGGCGAATCCGGGTTGCGGAGTCGCTTCGACAGCATGCAGCCGACTTCGCTATGTCGGCAGCGAAGGTCATGTCGATGTAGCGAAGAAAACTGCAAAAAATGCCAGCAATTATCTTGAAAATAGCGAAGGTGACTGCAAAAAATAGCGAATGTAGTTGCAGTGGATGACTACCTGATTGCAATCAGGTAGTCATCCAAACCGAGCGGCTCATCACAGCGCACGGTCACTCCGTCTAGTATTCACCGCAGGAGCGGCAGAGAAAATGACAAGGTTCACTGCTGAGCAGGGCTTCTGAGCGAGAGCTTCGTTGTGAAGCACACGTAGCATGGGTCACCCATCCGCTATGCGATACGAAAAACTTTGCGCTGCCTTCTCACGGCCGTTGAGCTCGTCGCTTCTGCCATCCAGCTGCCTTGGCGACAGCGTTAGATCTCTAGGCGGAACAGCGCCACGGCACGGCGCAGCTCGTCGACCTGTTCTTCCAGCGCTTGTGCTGCAGCGATAGCTTACTCAACCGGTGCAGCGCTCTGCTGCGCCACGTCGTCCATCTGCGTGACGGCTTCGTTGATCTGCTCGATGCCGCTGCTCTGCTCGGCCCAGCCGGCGCTGATCTCGCCCATGATGTTGGTCACGTGCTTCACCACCACGGCGTCTTCTCCCATCGTCTTGCCGGTATGTGCCACCAGGTTCGAAACCCAGCCCACGGGCGCGGCGGAACCTTCGATCAGCGATTTGATTTTCTTGGGCGTGCGTGCACAACAGGGACGATGATCGCCCACGGTAAGTGCATAGCAACGTAGCTTGGCTGATGCTCAGTGCCAGACGAAGAGCTTGCGTTCAATACGGGAGCAAAACGCTTGAACCTGCGCGGATGTAAGAGATTCCGCCTTGTACAGCGACAACATTTTAAACTGACATTTCGGTGCGCAAGTTCCTAGTAACGCCAGCTTCAAAATCCGTTTTACTGGCTGCCTGAGCACCAAATAATCGACCCACCATGGAGACCCTAGGGAGGTAATAGCCAGCACGTTCCTAAGCTTGTGAAGGCGCGGTTTGATGGGCCCCAGGTCACTGGCATGATCATATGCGACGCCAGGAGCCCAGACGCGATCAAACCAGCCCTTGAGCATTGCCGGAAACCCAAACCACCAGGTCGGGAAGACCATCACCAGTGCTTCGGCGGATTGCAAGCGGTCAATCCACTCCTGTATTGCAGCAGCGTCAAATGAGGGAGCGTAGTAGCTATCGCGCTCCTTCAGCGTCAGCGTTGGTGAAAATCCCGAGGCATAGAGGTCTTCGACGATCACCTCATGACCTTTTGCCGTCAATGCAGCGATGGCAGACTGGGCCAGACTTTGGCACAAGCTGTCAGTGATTGGATGCGCAACAACGACA
This sequence comes from Ralstonia sp. ASV6, assembly GCF_016429285.1. Classification (GTDB taxonomy): domain Bacteria; phylum Pseudomonadota; class Gammaproteobacteria; order Burkholderiales; family Burkholderiaceae; genus Ralstonia; species Ralstonia flaminis. The sequence continues at coordinate 4,610 of NZ_JAELUI010000075.1, read as the reverse complement.
AGGCATTTCATGACAACGGGTGATCGAATCGAGCGTCTGTTAGTCGTGAACCGGCAGGTCCGTTTCTTCGAATATTTTCCAAGTTACGTTGTCGCAACTAAAAATTCTTCCGCATTAGCTGGTGGACGAAGGCCGTCGGTTCTATTGGAAAAATAGCGCTCGGTGAGATCGCTAGCAGACACATGCCTTGCCTCTTTGATGCCAGCCTCACGAGCTAACGCCAGAATCTCGGAAGGGGTGAAGAAACTGATGAAAGGTGTTCCGCTGGCGCGTGCATTTTTGTCCGCCGTCTCCAGTCCCTTGCGCTCCTCGGGATTCGACCTTTCCAGAGGCAGCAGAAACGTCATCGCAAAGGTAGATCCAGCGGCAAGTGAAGCGATCTGACGCAGCGTAGCGGCGTTGGTGTCCTTGGTGAGATACATACTTACGCCCGTGGAGACGACGATGGCCGGCTTGGTAACATCGAATCCGGCAGTAATGAGTTCGCTCCACCAAGACACACCCATCTCGAAATCAACCGGGACAAGATGTAGCCAATCAGGGACACCGAAGCCGAGTTCGATAAGGCGCTGATACTTCCAAGCTTGGGGGCCTGGCCGATCAATCTCGAAGATCTGAAGACGGGACGCGATCTCAGGCCTTCGCTGGGCAAAGCTGTCGAGACCTGCGCCTAGAATCACATACTGAGTTACCCCTAGGTGCGCTTGTTCGACGACCAGATCATCAACGAATCGCGCGCGCGCCACGATTGAGGCGCGAAATGGCCGCGTGAACTGAGGATCCATGTCTTCGCGATCGCGCCAACTCTCACCTACGGTCGCCAACTTGAGACCGATGTCATCCTCAAAGACAAGAGGATGCGCATCCAATTGCATATGCATAGCACGCCATAGGGCAACACGAACTGCCGTGCTGTCTGGAGCATTTTCGATGCCGTTATGCATAAGGCCTCTTTCCTTCAATGGTTATATTGCGGGCTATTTAGTCACGGGTAGAGGTGCTTCGACTGCAAGGTGCCGCCCGTCCGGATCGGCGAGTAGCATTTGCAAGGCAGGCCAGTGTTGTTGTTCGAACGGTTGTACGACAGTGCTGCCGCGTGGTTGTGCGAACTGCTTTGCATCAGACACAGAAAGGCCGAGCACAACCTGAAGAGGGTGATCGTGGGGGCGTTCGGCGATAAATATATATGGGCCACCACTCGGATGACGTAAGCGACCCGAGTGATGATCGGTTTCGAACTCGAGTTCGTAGCCCAGATCCTGCCAGAAGGCAACTGAGCTCCCCCAATTGTGGGTCTCAATCAGTATTCCGTTGATGCCGCTGGTTTTCATTTTCACTCTGCTTTCTTTGCTGTTCGTTCAGATAAGCACGAAGCGCTGCAGCCACAATCGCCGACAGCGACAACTCCGCCTCGATGGCGTGATGTTTGATCTGCCTGATTAGTTCGGTCGGCAGGTACACGTTGAACTGCTTGACTTCTTCGTTGGCCATGGTACTAGTATGCTAGCATTCTAGCTGGAATGCAATTATTTCGGACGCGGCATGTTGTGCCAGCTCGGCAATAACTTTTGTTAGAAGCGAACTTCCATGATTGATGAGGAACAGCTTGGCCTAGCCCGTCGCCGCGTCATAGCGCTTACAGCAGCGTTGTTCCTTTCGTATCTCACCGTCGCCATGTCGTTGCCGGCGGTGGCGGTCCATGTCGTGCATGAGCTTCGTCTCGACAACGCCAGCGGTGGATTGGCCGTCGGAATCGCTTTCTTTTCGACAATTCTGATGCGCGGATGGGCCGGTTCCTATGTAGACCGACTCGGCGGGAAGCACTCCATGCAACGCGGCCTGCTTCTGTACGCCGCAGCCGGGCTGATCTGCCTACTGGCAAGCTGGCCGCCGCTGCCTGTCGGTGGAAGCTACACCGTACTTATCGCAGGCCGCCTTCTCCTTGGGGTCGGCGAGAGTCTGGCAAATGTGGGAATGATCAGCTGGGCCATCGGACTGATGGGGCAGGTGCGGACTGGTCGAGTCATGTCGCTTGTTGGCATAGGCATGTATGGCGCCTACGCAGCTGGCGGCCCGCTTGGAGTTATGCTGCTGAACCAACTCGGCTTCGCTTGGCTGATGGTCGCCTGCACAGTACTTCCGCTGATAGGGTTGAGTGCCATCCATTGGTTGCCGGCTGTAGCTCCCCATCACGGTCAACGGGAGTCTTTCTGGCGGATCCTCGGACGCATCTGGCGTCCGGGCATTACCCTTGGGCTTCAGGGTGTCGGATTTGCCGCTTTGGGCGCATTCTTCTCACTCTATTTCCTCAGCCGAGGTTGGCCGTATGCCGGTCTGGGGCTCACCTTATTCGGCATCGGCTTCGTTATGGTGCGGCTGCTCTGCGGTCACCTCCCGGACCGCATCGGTGGAACACCCGTCGCAGTTGTCTCACTCGTTGTGGAAGCCGGGGGGCAATATCTTCTGTGGTTGGCCCCCGACCCATATTTGGCGTTGGTCGGCGCGCTGCTAACAGGCATTGGCTGCTCAATGGTGTTCCCGGCGATGGGTACTGAGGTTGCCAAGTTGGTGCCGCCTCACATGCGCGGCACGGCATTTGGCGGATTTGCCGCTTTCCAAGACGTCGCCTATGCGGTAACGGGCCCAGTGGTCGGCCTGCTGGCCGATAAGGCGAGCTATGCTTCGGTATTCATGATCGGCGGTATTGCGGCAACACTTGCTTTAGGTGTTGCGGCATCGGCGTACAAAACCGCGCGGGTCACGACATAAGAGCGCGTTAGGTTGAATATCGATCGCGATCCTCGACGGACTGCTATTGGAATGCTCCACCGTTGATCGCGAATACCTTTGCGTCAAACAAAATTGTTGACGTGCGCGCCTTCTTGAGCCGAACGGGCAGGCCTACAAAATGAAAGCAACTGCTTGATCTGTTGCGGTATGTTCGATTCTTTGCAAGTTTCCCCAACGAATCAGTTGACCTTAAAGGCGTCGAACGATGCCGTGAACAATTTCATGACACTCCACTATCCGTCGAGTTCCCATCACCAACTGACTTTGGCATTCGAGCACCCGGATGCTTCATTCCGTCTTGCGGCTGCGCTTGATGCCGGCACGGCTCCGGATTCCGCCCAGGTTGAGCCACTGGTGAGTCGTTGCGGCATTGAGCCAGACTTCTTCGTTCGCGACATGCTCACTTGGGCGCTCACTCGGCATGCAAGAGAGCTGACAGTGCCATTGCTGCTTAACGAATTGCACTCGCCATTAGCACAAGCGCGTAGCCAAGCGCTACACACGCTCTCAAAAATTGGTGACCCCGCTACTTGGTCAGCCATTACAACCGAGCATTTGCATGACTCCGATCCTGAAGTGGCGCGAACTGCGTGGCGTACTGCAGCAGAGCTCGTGCCGCCCTTGCAACGAGCCGACCTAGCGCACGAACTTGTTCGCGCGCTAGGCCGCGGCGATAGAGACCTTAAACGGAGCCTGAGCCGAGCATTGCTCACGCTTGGAGACGCTGCCGTGGCTCCACTCGAGGACGCGGCGGCCCGACACACGGATCCAGCGGCTCGTGTGCATGCCTACGCGAGTCTCAGGCTCATCGACGACCCTGAGAGTGGATTTGTGCTTGATCCCGCCGACGCTTTGCGTGTGGACTCTCCATTTTCTTACGCAGACGAATCCGCGAGTGTTAGTCCATCGACATGATGTGAGCGGCCTCGGTTTTCAGAGAGAACGGCAACGTTAGTCTTCGGTTTCCTGTTGGCCCGACAGTTGGGTCCATGGGCCCAACTGACGGACGTATTCGGTAGATGACCTTTCGCCGAGGGCTCTGTGACGCCGACTCTCGTTGTATTCCCCTACTGCTCAATTACGTGAACCAGTGTGCGTTCAGACATTCGACGCGAAGCGTGCCGTTGAAGGACTCCACGAACGTGTTATCCGTTGGCTTGCCGGGCCGGTTAAAGGCAAGCTCGACCTTGTGATGGTAAGCCCACATGTCCATCCTGACTGGTAGATTCTGAGCCGCTATCGCACAACAGCATGCGCGGTGCCCCGCGCCTGGTACGCAGTTCGTCCAGTCCACGCACAAAGGCTGATGCACCCAACCTCCGGTCAACGTCGATGGCCAAAGCTTCGCGAGCAAAGACATCAACGGTGGTCAGCGCACGAAATCGCTGCTTTGTAGCTACGCGCCATGGTGGCCCGATATTTGCACCTCCTGTTGAACTCATGCTGGACCGCTGGGTTGCGCCAGCGGTTGCTCAGCCGCCATGTGCGCACTACATAAGTGTTTTCAACCGACCTAGACTGAAATGCGGTTGCTGCCATGGAACCCTCGCGATGGAGGGTCGACAAGTCTGGGTGGGGAAAGCAAGAATCCACGGATGAGTGATTTGTGGAGCGCTTTATGCCGGTCCGCCGGATCCCCAAGAATTACCTGTTTGTTACGGGGCGCCATGCCTCTCCACGCGCGGACGAGGTCTGGGCTGCTGCCGGTTCAGTGGACACCGACCTAAGCTTCTCGAGCTTGCTCAAACTGTATCGGACTGACGTAGCCGAGCGTCGAATGCCTGCGCGTCGGATTGTAGAAGCGCTCGATGTAGTCGAAC
>NZ_JAELUI010000543.1 GCF_016429285.1 Ralstonia sp. ASV6 | reverse complement strand
CCCCCCCCCCCCCCCCCCCCCCCCCCCCCCCCCCCCCCCCCCCCCCCCCCCCCCCCCCCCCCCCCCCCCCCCCCCCCCCCCCCCCCCCCCCCCCCCCCCCCCCCCCCCCCCCCCCCCTTTTCAATGACCCGCCCCCCACCGAGATCTACACTCCACGGCCTTCGTCGGCAGCGTCAGATGTGTATAAGAGACAGAGGTGGACCTGGTCGATGCCGATGCCGTTACCGCGCTGCGCGAACGCATCCGCGGGCTGAACGCCACGGCCGACATCGTCACCTCCAGTTATGCCGAGATCGACCTGAACAAGATCATTGGCGTGGG
>NZ_JAELUI010000542.1 GCF_016429285.1 Ralstonia sp. ASV6 | reverse complement strand
CCCCCCCCCCCCCCCCCCCCCCCCCCCCCCCCCCCCCCCCCCCCCCCCCCCCCCCCCCCCCCCCCCCCCCCCCCCCCCCCCCCCCCCCCCCCCCCCCCCCCCCCCCCCCCCCCCCCCTTTTTAATCCCCCGCCCACCACCGAGATCTACACTCCACGGCCTTCGTCGGCAGCGTCAGATGTGTATAAGAGACAGGCATAGGGCACTCCGCTCGGGGTGTCGAGGATGCTGGCAGTATGGGCAGCAGGGGTGGCGATCACAATTACGCGACAGGTAATCGCCGCACCTACCCGACTCTGCTTCAATAGGTGCCATGAAACCC
>NZ_JAELUI010000541.1 GCF_016429285.1 Ralstonia sp. ASV6 | reverse complement strand
CCCCCCCCCCCCCCCCCCCCCCCCCCCCCCCCCCCCCCCCCCCCCCCCCCCCCCCCCCCCCCCCCCCCCCCCCCCCCCCCCCCCCCCCCCCCCCCCCCCCCCCCCCCCCCCCCCCCCTTTTTAATCCTCCGGCCACCACCGAGATCTACACTCCACGGCCTTCGTCGGCAGCGTCAGATGTGTATAAGAGACAGGTGCAGACCCGAGCCGACCGAGTGAGGAGGCGGTGGCACATTTCTCGCTGCCAACGGCCTTCATGACCACGCCGTACCGTGCCGTTCCACCCACAACGGGAGACACCATGCAGGCCACCAAGCCATC
>NZ_JAELUI010000540.1 GCF_016429285.1 Ralstonia sp. ASV6 | reverse complement strand
CCCCCCCCCCCCCCCCCCCCCCCCCCCCCCCCCCCCCCCCCCCCCCCCCCCCCCCCCCCCCCCCCCCCCCCCCCCCCCCCCCCCCCCCCCCCCCCCCCCCCCCCCCCCCCCCCCCCCCTTTTAATCATCCGCCCACCACCGAGATCTACACTCCACGGCCTTCGTCGGCAGCGTCAGATGTGTATAAGAGACAGGTTGTCGATCTGCGTGGTCGCAAAACGGCGTGCCGCCTGGATCTGCGCGTTGATGAGGCCCGCCACATCCGGATCGGCCGACGGATCCTTGCGCGCCGTCACGCTCACCTGCACCGTGGCCGGCATG
>NZ_JAELUI010000539.1 GCF_016429285.1 Ralstonia sp. ASV6 | reverse complement strand
CCCCCCCCCCCCCCCCCCCCCCCCCCCCCCCCCCCCCCCCCCCCCCCCCCCCCCCCCCCCCCCCCCCCCCCCCCCCCCCCCCCCCCCCCCCCCCCCCCCCCCCCCCCCCCCCCCCCCTTTTTAATGCCCCGGCCACCACCGAGATCTACACTCCACGGCCTTCGTCGGCAGCGTCAGATGTGTATAAGAGACAGGGCCTGTGGAGAGCGAGTTCACTCCACTTTGCGCCGTGCTGATCCCAGTCGATGCCGAAGTCGACAGCGACGTCACCGTGCTGTTGGTCGTGCTCAAGCCAGTGGACAGCGAGTTCACCCCGCTTTG
>NZ_JAELUI010000074.1 GCF_016429285.1 Ralstonia sp. ASV6 | reverse complement strand
GAACCGCCCCGGTCTCGCTTGGAAGGACGCTATGAACCAATTCGCTATCCTCTATGCAGATCGATTCGTTCGACCGTCCGTGTGATTCTCAACCCCAGCCTTGAACACGGAAATCCTGACACTCCCGCGGGCACCCCGCGCATCGTCACATCGGCGGGACGAGACCGTCCTTGCCCACCAGCACGCGCTGCGCCGTCAGCGCGCCTTGCGCATCGGCGCGTACGAACAGCACCACGTGCGCGCCGGCCGTCAGTTCATCACGCCGCCCCGGCGCAAAGGTGACGATCGGCACCTCGGGCGGCACCACGATGCGCTGCTCCCCATCCTTGTACTTGACCGACAACGTGCGGCCCTGCGCGCCTGTCATGGCGCCGGCCTGCTCGACCGTGCCGTTGGTCATGGAGCTGTTCGGGCCCAGGTCATACGGGCGATGGCCATCACCTGTGCCACGCATGGCGTCGGGAAACACGTGCACTTCCAGCGCGCGCAAGGTGCCATCGGGTTGCTTCACAGCGGCCGTGCCGATATAGCTGCCGGCCTGGATGGCTGACGGCTCGATCGGGGCGACTTCCGTGACGGTCACCTCAGCGGGCACGGTGACGGTGGCCTTGTTCCCCGCCTTGTCGGCCACGTCGATGGTGTTGCCGTGCGTGGCGAGGATGGTCGCGCGCACGCGGGTGGGCGGCGCGCTGTCGGCGGCGAAGGTGGTTTGCGTGAAGAGCGAGGCGGCGGCGATGGCCAGTGCGGCGAAGTTGCCGGCTGTGGGAGACAGGCGTGGCATGGCGGTTTCCAATGGGATGCGCCCAAGCGTGGGCGGGGGTGGACGGTAAGTCCGAGCGCCAGTGTAAAGCGCAGGCTGCGCATGCGCTGGCGGCACAGCAGCACGTGGCGCGCAACGCGCGGCGGGTGTGTCGATGTGCTGCTGTTGGCGTTGGCGGTATCGGCGGTGCGTGACCAGGGTGTAGCAAGGCAGATGCCTGCACGGCAGGGCGGTGCGTGCCGTGCTTGCGTGGTACGCCGGTTGCGTCGGCTTGCCAGGGGCCAACACGCCATGCCAAGCAGGAGCCCGACCATGAAGCCGCAGAAGCATCCTTCGCAACACAAGCCCGGCGCCGAGCGTCAGGCGCGCGACGACCCTGTCGATCGTGCCAAACCGAATCTCCCCGTTTTGCCCAGCGAGAGCGCGGTCGGCGAGGAAGACCCGGGAGACTTCGAGAACGCATCCATCCGCCGGGATGACGGCCATCGCAACCCTGGCGCCGCACCGCCGCGAGAGCGCTAGGCTCGCCCGCGCCGCGTCTGCTGCTGCCCGCCGAGCAACGCCAGCCAGCGACGCAGTGGTGTGAGCCATGCCCACCGGTAAGGTGGTCCAACGGGCACGAGCACGCGCAGTTGTGCGCCGCCCGGCCGGTCCGCATACAAGCCCCACCAACCGGAAGTCTCCAGCGCATACGCATGGCCCTCCGTAAAGGTCTGGCGGACCCGGTACGCCTCGCCGGCCAGCCAGCGCGGCGGGTGCTCCAGCGTGATGCTGCCTGCCAGAACCACGATGGTGGTGCGGGCCGGCAGCCATTCAAGGCGCGATTCACCGGTCAGCAAGGCAGGCCATTCGGTGTGGAGTGGGGTGTCGGGGGTGCTGGCAGTCATGTCGATCTCCTGTGCATGACTGCAGCCTAAGCATGTGCCCTGGGCCGTAACAGACACAGAAAGCGCCGCTTGCACCACAACAGCGCCCGCATTGCGCCCATCTGTTGCGGTACAGTTTTGCGGTGTCTGTATCTGTTGCGGTGAAGTCCTTGCCTGCATGATCTGCGGGAGACTCTCACCGTCGTCCGCCCGTCATGACCGTCACCGAGTTGACCCTCCCGCCCATGCAGCCTGCACAGCCTCTCTATCGGATGCTGGCTGATCACTACCTCGGCGCAATTCGCAGCGGGGTGCTGATGCCGGGCGAACGCATGCCGTCGGTGCGCACGCTCATGCGTACACATGGGGTGAGCCTGTCAACGGCGCTGCAGGTGTGCCGGCATCTCGAAGCCGAGGGCTGGCTGGAAGCGCGCGAGCGCTCGGGGTATTTTGTGCGCCAGCCGCGCCGTGCCTTGCTTGCGCCGGTCAAGGAGCCGGAGGTGGCCACGCCGGATCCGGCTGCTTACGTGGGCGTGCATGCGCGCGTGTCGGCCATCGTGGCGCGTGGGCAGCAGGCCAATGCACGTGTTGATCTGTCGGGGGCGAGCGGGGCGCCGGCGCTGTACCCGTCGGCCGCACTCAACCGGATCACCACGCAGGTGCTGCGCCGGCATCCGTTCCTGCTTACGCAGGCCGTGACGCCCAATGGGCACCCGGAACTGCAGATCGCCGTGGCGCGCCGCGCGCTCGACATGGGGATGCAGATTGCACCGGACGAAGTGGTTGTCACGCATGGCTGCATCGAAGCGGTGAACCTCGCGTTGCGTGCGGTGGCGCAGCCGGGCGACACGGTGGCGGTGGAATCGCCCACGTACTACGGCTTGCTGCAAGTGCTGGAGAGCCTGGGCATGCGCGCGGTGGAGATTCCCACCAGCCCGCGCACCGGCATGTCGCTTGAAGCGCTGGAAATGGCGGTGCAGGCATACGACAACATCCGGGCGGTGGTGGTGGTGCCCAACCTGCAAAACCCGCTGGGCAGCATCATGCCCGACGCGGCCAAGCGGCGCATGGCGGCCTTCTGCGAGCAACACAACATCGCCCTGATTGAAGACGACACCTACAGCCCGCTGGCCGACAGCAACACACCGCTCAAGGCACTCAAGGCGTGGGACCGCACGGGCAACGTGATTTACTGCGCCTCTTTGAGCAAGACGGTGGCACCCGGCCTGCGCCTGGGCTGGATGACAGCCGGGCGCTGGCAGGGGCGTGTGCAGATGCTGAAGTTTGCGCAGTCGCGGCCGAACGATTCGCTTTTGCAGGTGGTGGCCGGGCGCTTTGTTGCCTCGGGGGCATACGACCGCCATATCCGCACGCTGCGCCAGACATTGCGCGAGCAGCGCGAGCGCATGGCGGAGTCGATTGCGGAGTGCTTTCCGGCCGGTACGCGGTTGTCGGTGCCGTCGGGCGGGTTGGCGATGTGGGTGGAGTTGCCGACCAACGTGTCGTCAGTGGCCTTGTTTGATGCTGCGCTCAAGCACAGCATCCGCATTGCGCCGGGAACGATGTTCTCGAACCTGAACCGCTTCGATCATTTCTTCCGCATCTGCTTCGGGCTGGAGCCCTCGGCCAACCTGGAGGCTGCGTTGGCCACGCTGGGCGAGCTGACGCGGCAACTCACCGAGGCGTAATCGAGGCGCAACTACCGGCACCAGGCCGGCATGGCTGCGTGCGACTCCAGACCCTGCACGCTCTGTGCGATCTGTTGCGACCACTGCTGCACCAACTGCTGAGTCGATGCCACCACCGCATCGACACCCGCACTGGCCGGTGCTGTCAACGTGTTCTGGCAGGTGAGGGCGGCGGCCGGGCCCTGCGTTTGCGTTGCCGTATCACGCGCCACACGCCAGGTCACCAGCGCCGTCACGTTCTGGCCGGGGCGCGCGTCATAGCTGCGCATGTCCGCAGTAATGCGGTAGAGCGGCACGCCCGCAGGCGCTACGCCGCCGCCAACATCCACCGCTGACAGTGCGCCGGCCAGATTGGCCGACAGCGCATCACGCAGTTCCGAGCCGAAGGGTGACGCCCACCGCTGTTGCTCCAGCGCCTGCACTTCACTGTCAGACGTACGCAGCACGATCTGCGGCTTGTCCAGGCGTTCAGGCACACGCACGCCTGACAGGCGGAAAGCGCGCTGGAAGCGTGCATCGGGCGCGGGCGCTTCGTTGCGCAGCGACAGCGTATGCAACGTCGGCTCGGGCGAGGCGCACGCCGCTACCAGAGCGGCAGCGGCAACAGCGCCGGCCAATCGAAGAGAAGACGACAGCATCGACGTTTGCATCATTGCGCATCCTTTGCCTTGCCCCGGATCAGCGCTTCGGGGTGGGTTTGCAGGTAATCGGTCAGCACGCGCACCGAGGCGGCGGCCTTGGCGACCTGTTCCAGCGTGTCGCGTGCGTTGCGTTGCAGCGGCGCGTCGTCGGAGAAGGTCTGGCGCGCGGTCTCCAGCGTACGGCGTGCCTCTGCCAGTGTTTCCTTCATTTGCGGAGCCAGGTCGCTGTTCACCGTCTTGGCCAGCTGTTCAGTCTGCTTGAGCGTGGCGTCCAGCGTGCCGAGCGCGCGATGCATGTCCTGGCCGATTTGCTCGAACGGTACCTTGTTGAGCTTTTTGGCAATGCCGGCGAGCTGCGCTTCAATGTCGTCGGTTGGATTGTCGGCGGTCGGGAAGACATAGGCGCCGTCGCGTTCGCGCATGCCGAAGCGAGGCGGCGTCTTCTCGCGGTCGCCCGGGTCGACAAAGTCGAGTTGCACGAATTGCTGGCCGGTCAGCAAGCTGGCGTTTTTCAACTGCGCGCGCATGCCGTTCTTGATGAGCACGTCGAACTGTGTGCGGACATCCTCGGCTGCGTGTTGCGGGTTGTCGTCGCGAATGTCCATGCCAAAGCGCGTCGGGTACAGCGTGGCAGTGACGGGCAGCACGAACTCATGATGCTTCTTGCTGTAGTGGATGCCGATCGATTTGATCTCGCCCACATTGATGCCCTTGAACTCCACCGGTGCACCCACGGTCAGCCCGCGCAGGGAACGATGGAAGTACATCACCACCGTTTGCGAAATGTGCTCCGGATCCTTGAGTGCCGTGGCTTCGTTGCGCACGAGCTGATACTCGGTGTTGGGCGTGGCCGGCTCATGGTCGGCCTCTTCCGGCGTCTGGAAGGCAATGCCGCCGAGTGCGACGGTCAGCAAGGATTGCGTGTCGAGCTTCAGGCCGTTGGCGTCGAGCTTGAGGTCGATCCCGCTGGCGTTCCAGAAGCGTGTGCCGCGTGCGACAAACTTGTCGAACGGCGCATTCACGAAGACATGCAGCGTCACGCCCTTGCCATCGATATCGATGTCGTAGCTGGTGACCTGTCCTACACGCACGCGGCGGAAGTACACCGGCGAACCGATATCGAGCGAGCCAAGATCTGGCGCATGCAGCGTGAATTGCTTGCCCGGGGTGTCGGCGTAGATGGCGGGTGGCGTGTCCAGGCCCTTGAACGTGGTTTTCCTGTCGTGGGAGCGCCCGCCGTCTACACCGATGTAGGCGCCTGAGAGCAGCGTGCCCAGCCCCGAGACGCTGCCTGCTGCAACACGTGGGCGTACGACCCAGAAGCGCGCGTCGGATACTGCGAAGGCCTTGCCGTCGTGAGTGAGTTCGATCAGTGCGACGGCGCCGGAGCGATCGTCCGTCAGCCCGATGGACTTCACGACGCCAATGTCGACGCTCTTGTACTTCACACGCGTCTTGCCCGCTTCGATGCCCTCGGCCGAGCTGAAGGTGACCGTGATCTGCGCGCCGCGCGCCAGGATCACGCGCGCCATGAGCGTGCCACCCACCAGAAGTGCAACGATGGGCACCAGCCAGATCAGCGAAGGCAGCCAGCGCTTGCGTTTCACGCGGCGCGGCGGCGGGACGTTTTCTTTATCAATGGGGTCGGTCATGCGTCGGTCTCATCGGGATCGGGCTCGTCGACGGCGTCCCAGATCAGGCGGGGGTCAAAACAGCGGGCGGCGAACATGGTCAGCACCACCACGGCGGCGAATGGCCCGACACCGGGGCCAGGCTTGATGACAGCTAGCGTGGACAAGTGCACCAGCCCCGCCAGCAATGCCACCACGAATACGTCGAGCATCGACCAGCGGCCGACTGCCTCGACAATCACATACAGCCGCGTCCGAAAGCGCGGGTTCCAGCGCCAGCGCTGCTGCACCGACAGGCACAGCACCGCCAGAATGCCCAGCTTGGCCAGCGGCACAAAAAAGCTGGCGATGAACACGATGATGGCCAGGTGCCACGAGCCCGACGTCCACAAGTAGACGATGCCGCTCATGATGGTGTCTTGCTGCGTGCCGACCAGCGTGTCGGTAATCATCACGGGCAGCATGTTGGCCGGCAGGTACATGGCCATCGCAGCAATCAGCAGTGCCCAGCAGCGCATCAGGCTGTCGGGCTTGCGCGCGTGCATGGGCGACAGACAGCGCGGACAGACCGGCGCAGCGGCGTGCTCGGGGGTATCGTCGTGCGCGAGCGCGGCCTTGGCGGCGGTCTGTGCGCCGGGCATGCGTGCGAGCAGGCCGCAACGCTCACACGTGGCAAGGCCATGTGCGGTGGCCCGGATGGGGGCTGCGGTGTTGCTCATGCACGGCCCTCGCCATCGGTGGTTTCGCCGGGGCGGGCTGCGGCATCCATGCCGGTGGGTGCGTTGACATGCGTGCCCGGTGGAAGCGTCATGCCGATCTCGCGCCAGAACGGGCGCAGATCGATCGACAGCGCAATCGTCATGAACACCGTGAGCGCGCCGAATGCCCATAAGCCCGCGTCGGCTTGCAATGACACCATGTGCGCCACTTTGATGAGCGCCACCACCACGCCCAGCATGAAGATCTCGATCATGGCCCAGGGCCGGATCAACGCCGCAGCGCGCAGCGCCAGTGCAGCCGCCGGATGCTGCCGCCCGCGCAGTCGTGCAATCAGCAGCGGTGCCAGCACAGTCATGTACAGCAGGGGGAACAGCAACGTGGTCAGGCCAACCAGTACAGCCGCGAACACCATGTTGTAGTTGTACAGCGCTTCAACAGCGCCCCACAGCGTAGTGGTGCTGCGGTTGCCGCCGCCGTTGAGCTCGGCAATCGGGAAGCTGTTGGCGACGAAGTAGACGATCAGCCCCGTTACGATTAACGGCAGCAGTACCGAGAGCCGCTCGCTCTGGTTGCGATACAGCTTGACGCCGCAGCGCGTGCAGCGCGCCTCTTCATCCAGCGCGATGACCTCGTGGCGATGCAGCGTGTCGCAATGCTCGCAGGCGATCCACGCGTCGGGATCCCCGGGGAGCGGTTGTGCGACCGGGGCGGCGGGTGAGGCGGAAGCGGTGCCCGATGCGTCATCTGGCGCCAGCCCGGGCAGGGCCGCACGCCACGATTGCGGCAGCGGGAAGGGGAATTTCACGTCGAACAACTCCATCGTCTGGCCGGTGACCGGGCCGTTACATCACTTCTGCGCGATATCGCAAAGCGCAGCCCTGCACCGGATCAAGTGGGGGCGATTATACATACAGGGGTGAATGTATAGTCGCCCACACCTTGGATCCGCATTTTGACGGTGGAGGCGCTGCAAGAATCCCGCCATCCACATTGTTTGAAGGTTGTCCTCCTGCTAACTGCGGCCATGCAACTGCGCAGCGTGGTGCAGCAGGTGGTCCTCGATGAACGTTGAGATGAAGTAGTAGCCGTGGTCGTAGCCGGGGTGGCGGCGCAACTGCAATGGCTGCCCGGCGGTGGCACATGCGGCGGCAAAGTCATCCGGATACAGCTGCTCGGCGAGGAATGTGTCGGCTTCGCCCTGATCGATCAGGATGCCGCCGGGAAACGGGCACTGCGCCTGGTGCATCAGCAGCGTGGCATCGTGCGCGGCCCATGCGGCGCGGTCGTCGCCGAGGTATCCCGTGAACGCCTTGATGCCCCACGGGCACATGGATGGATGCGCAATGGGCGCGAACGCCGACACCGAGGCAAAGCGCTCCCGGTGGCGCAGTGCCAGCGTCAGCGCACCGTGCCCGCCCATCGAGTGCCCGAAGATGCCGATGCGCCCATGGGCGACCGGAAAGGCGATCCGCGCGATGTGGTGCAGCTCCTCGGTGATGTAGCTCTCCATCCGGTAGCGCTCGCGCCAGGGTGCCAGCGTTGCGTCCAGATAGAAGCCGGCGCCGACGCCGAAATCCCAGTGGTCGGTTTCGCCAGGGACGTTGGCGCCGCGTGGGCTGGTGTCGGGCGCGATCAGGATGAGGCCTTCGCGTGCGGCCACGCGTTGTGCGCCGGCCTTGATGGCGAAGGTCTCTTCCGTGCAGGTCAGGCCTGCCAGGTAGAACAGCGCGGGGCAGCGGGTGCCCGCCAGCGCCTGCGGCGGCAGGTAGACCGAAAAGCGCATCGGTAGGCCGATCGCTGACGAGTCATGCCGATAGAAACGCTGCACGCCGCCAAAACAGGCGTGCTCCGAGATCAGCTCAAGTGCGGGCACCGGGATGGTCATCGCGTGGTTCCTCGATCCTCAGTACAGCACGACCGAGCGGATCGACTCACCGCGCTTCATCAGATCAAAGCCCTCGTTGATGCGTTCGAGCGGCAGCGTGTGCGTGATGAGGTCGTCGATGTTGAGCTTGCCCTCCATGTACCAGTCGACGATCTTCGGCACGTCGGTGCGCCCGCGTGCGCCGCCGAAGGCCGAGCCTTTCCACTCACGCCCGGTCACGAGCTGGAACGGGCGCGTGCTGATCTCCGCCCCGGCCTCGGCCACGCCGATGATGATCGACTGGCCCCAGCCCTTGTGGCAGCACTCCAGCGCCTGGCGCATGACTTTCGTGTTGCCGATGCATTCGAACGAGTAATCCGCGCCGCCATCCGTGAGCTGGATGATGTGGTCCACCACGTTGTCCACGTCGTTCGGGTTGATGAAGTGCGTCATGCCGAATTTGCGCGCCATGGCTTCACGCGCGGGGTTCAGGTCGACGCCGATGATCTTGTCGGCGCCCACCATCTTGGCGCCCTGGATCACGTTCAGTCCGATGCCGCCCAGACCGAACACGACCACGTTTGCGCCGGCTTCCACCTTGGCCGTGTAGACCACCGCGCCCACGCCCGTGGTGACGCCGCAGCCGATGTAGCAGACCTTGTCGAACGGTGCATCGGGGCGGATCTTTGCCAGCGCAATCTCCGGCACCACGATGTGATTGGCAAACGTGGACGTGCCCATATAGTGGAACAGCGGCTTGCCGTCGATCGAGAAGCGCGAGGTGCCATCAGGCATCAGGCCCTTGCCCTGTGTGGCACGGATCGCCTGGCACAGGTTGGTCTTGCGCGAGAGGCAGAACTTGCACTGGCGGCATTCCGGCGTGTAGAGCGGGATCACGTGGTCGCCCGCCTTGAGCGAAGTGACGCCTGCGCCCACTTCCAGCACGACGCCCGCGCCTTCATGGCCGAGGATGGCCGGGAAGATGCCTTCCGGATCGGCGCCCGAGAGCGTGTAGTAGTCGGTATGGCAGATGCCGGTGGCCTTGATCTCGACCAGCACCTCGCCGGCGCGCGGGCCTTGCAGGTCAACTTCTTCCACGGTGAGCGGAGCACCGGCTTTCCAGGCGATGGCGGCTTTGGTCTTCATGTGTACTCCTTTTGGTAAGTGGGGGAGCCGTTTGGCCGTCGGCGTCATACGAGACGGGCGATTGTAGAGTGTTGCCTGCCACGGCAATGTGTCGCGTGCGTAACAGGCATCAGATCAGGCTTCAGATTTCCTTACGACGGCCGTTTCTTGAGCGACGGCACAGCTGACAGGGCGATGTGCTGCTTGTCTTACATGGCGGAACCGCCGCCATGGGCTTCGTAGGAAACCATACCGTGCTTGCTTCCATTCGTACCCGCATTTTGCTGACCTGCGTTGCCATTGTGGTCGGCGCACTGACTTTCGCTGGTGGCCTCAACTACCTCGTTACGCGTTCATACAACGAAGAATCGACCCGCTTGAGCCTGCAGGCCATTGTGCGTGGCCGTACCTCCACCATTGATGAGTGGGTTGCCATCAAGACGCAGATGGTGGCGTCGTTGCAAGATGTTGCCCTCACCGCTGACCCGGTGCCTGTGTTCAAGGCTGTGCATCAGGCTGGCGGCTTCATCAACATCTATGTCGGTTACCCCGACAAGTCGTACAAGTTTTCGAACCCGGAAGGGATCCCCAGTACTTACGACCCGACCGCGCGCCCCTGGTACAAGCAGGCTGTGGACGCCGGCAAGCCGGTAGTGACGCCGCCGTACGTCAGCGCCAGCACGGGCCAGCTCGTGGTGACCTTTGCGGTGCCCATCCTGCAGGGCGGCGCCCTCAAAGGTGTGATCGGCGGTGACGTGGCGATGGACAGCGTGATCGCCAACGTCAAGGCCATTCATCCGACGCCGGCCAGCTACGGCTTCCTCGTCAACGCAGCCGGCAAGATCGTCGCACATGCAGATGACAAGCTGACACTCAAGCCTGCGACCGATCTGTCTGCGGCGCTGAGCGACAGCGCGCTGACGGCATTGACCCAAACCGACAAGCTGACGGAAGTCACCATCAACGGCGTTCCCAAACTGCTCTGGCGCCAGGGCGTGAAGGGCACCGACTGGGGCCTCATTGTTGCGCTGGACAAGTCTGACGCGACGGCGGGCATGCGCTCGCTGGTGATGACCTCGGCTGGCGCGCTGGTGGGCGTGGCCATCGTGGCCGCGCTGATCGTGGGTGCGATGACCGCGCGCGCATTCCGCCGCCTGTCGTTGATTCGCGATGCGATGGACGACATCGGCTCGGGCAGCGGTGACCTCACCAAGCGCCTGCCTGCGGACGGCGAAGACGAAGTCGCGCAGATCGCGCGCTCGTTCAACACCTTTGCCGACAAGCTCACGGCGGTGATGCAGCAGATCCGCCTGGGCAGTGATTCGGTGCGCTCCGCCGCGCAGGAGATTGCCGCCGGCAATGCAGACCTGTCGCAACGCACGGAAGAACAGGCCAGCTCGCTGGAAGAAACTGCCTCGAGCATGGAAGAGCTCACGAGCATCGTGAAGCAGAACGCCGACAACGCGCGTCAGGCGAGCCAGCTTGCGGTCACTGCATCGGATGTGGCCACGCGTGGTGGCGACGTGGTGGGCCAGGTCGTGCAGACCATGGGCGGCATCAACGAGAGCAGCAAGAAGATTGCCGACATCATCGGCGTGATCGAAAGCATCGCGTTCCAGACCAACATCCTGGCGCTGAACGCTGCGGTGGAAGCCGCCCGCGCAGGCGAGCAAGGCCGCGGTTTTGCCGTGGTGGCCAGCGAAGTGCGCAGCCTCGCGCAGCGTTCAGCCGGTGCAGCCAAGGAAATCAAGGCGTTGATCAGCGACTCGGTGGATCGCGTTTCCAACGGTACGGCGCTGGTCGACCAGGCGGGCGTGACCATGGCTGAGATCGTCGATGCGGTGAAGCGCGTGACTGACATCATGGGCGAGATTTCTGCAGCGTCGGAAGAGCAGAGCAGCGGCATCGAGCAGGTCAACCAGGCCGTCAACCAGATGGACCAGGTGACCCAGCAGAACGCCGCGCTGGTGGAGCAGGCCGCCGCCGCTGCGGAATCGCTCGAGGAACAGGCCCACAACCTCAACGAGGCCGTGGGGCAGTTCCGTCTGTCGCACTGAGCCTGATTCAGGCGCCCGGGGCGGCTGCACTGGCCGCCGCCTTGGCTGCGTCTTGTTCTGCCGCCAGCGCCAGATCGGCCGCCTGCGCACGTTGTATGGCCGGGCGCGCCATGATGCGGTCAATGTAGGCGCGTACCAGCGGTGTTTCCGGCATCAGCTTGAACATCGTGATCCAACCCAGTGCCGCTCCCCACAGTACGTCTGCCGCTGTAAAGCGTTCGCCAAGCAGGTAAGGACCCTTGGCGAGTTGCGCGTTGATCGTGTTGATCACCGTGTCGAAGTCGCCATACGGCGACTGCGAATAGGCGGCCGGCTCGCGCTTCATCGAGCGGTCCACCACGGCGGGCTCAAAGCACGCGCCGTAGAACGCCATCCAGCGCAGATACGCACCGCGCAGCGGGTCCCCCACCGCCGGTGACAGACCCGCCTCCGGATACAGCTCCGCCGCATATAGGTAGATGGCAACCTGCTCGGTCACCACCTCATCACCGCGGCACAGCGTCGGCACTTTGCCCAGTGGGTTGAGGGCAAGGAAGGCCGGCGTCTTGTGTTCGCCTGTGCTCAGGTCGAAGGGGCGCAGTTCATAGTCGGCGCCCAGTTCTTCGAGCAGCATGCGCACGCCCCGCGAGCGGCTGCGCGGCGAGTGATACAGGATCAGGTGGCGGTCTCGCGACATCGTGGTCTCCGGTGTGTGGTGGATGCTGCGGTGGCAGTGGGCATCAGAGACTGCCACTGTAGGCTGACGATCCGTCCCCGTCTTGGAAAAATCCGCTGTGGCGGTGCATCATCGCGGCATCGCTTCTGATGGCACTTCCATGACCGACCTGCGTGACGTTGTCGACAGCCCCAAGGGCGTGGTCGACCCGCTAGCCTTTCGTCAGCGTGTTCGCCTGAACCGCTACCAGCCGAGTGCCGCGCTGGCCGGCGTGCTCGATCACCACTGGATTGTCGAATGGGATTTGCGTGGCCAGCCGCCGTTCACGCAGCGCACGCTGCCGTATCCGTGTGTGAACGTGGTGTTCGACCAGCGGCAGACGGGCATCTTTGGCGTGGTGTCAGGCGCCTTTGAGACCACGCTGGCCGAGGCGGGTCGCGTGATCGGCCTGCGGTTTCGGCCCGGTGCCTTTCGTGCGTTTTTCGGCAAGCCCGTGCACCTGCTGACCGACAAGGTGCTGCCGGTGTCCACGCTGCTTGGTTGCGACGATGCGCAGGCCGAAGCGTTCGTGCTCAGCGCGCGGGATGACGCGGGCATGGTGGCTGCCGCAGAAACGCTGCTGTTGCGCGTCTTGCCGCAACCCGATCCGCAGGTCGAGCGCATTCACACCATCCTGCAGATCCTGCAGCAAGACGCGGGTTTGACCCAGGTGTGTGATCTTGCCGAACGCGTGGCCCTGAGTGAGCGCACGCTGCAGCAAGTGTTTTCAGAGTACGTGGGGGTGACGCCCAAGTGGGTGATTCGCCGTTACCGCCTGCATGAAGCGGCCGATCAACTTGCCAACGGCGCGGCCGTCGATCTGGCCGAACTTGCGCACGCGCTTGGCTATTTCGACCAGGCGCACTTCACGCGCGATTTCCGTCGTCTTGTTGGCAAGGCACCGGCAGAGTATCGGCGTACCAATCAGCCCTGACGCGCCATGCGCCTCAGTCGGCCGCTGCGGATAAGTCGTGTGCGGGCGACGGCGGATCGCTCTTCATACGGTTGCGCCCGGCCAGCTTGGCCTCATACAGCAGACGGTCTGCGCGCTTGAGCAGCGATTCCAGCGTCGGGTGGTCCGCTGCCTTTGCCACGGCCACGCCAAAGCTGGCCGTCATGCGGCAAGGCACGTCGGTGCCAGTCGGCACGGCCACCTCGGCAATGCGTTTGCGCAGGCGCTCGGCTACGCTGCGTGCCTGGTCCAGGCTGTCCGCCCACGCCATCACCGCGAATTCTTCGCCGCCAATGCGCGCCACCAGGTCGGCCGCGGGGCCATCGGTGCGGCACAAGCGCGCGACGGTGCGCAGTGCCTCGTCACCGATGGCGTGGCCGTAGGTGTCGTTGATGCGCTTGAAGTGGTCGATGTCAAACATCACCAGGGCGATGAAGGGCGCCTTGGGTTCGGGCGCCTTGCAGATCGCAATCGACTGATCTTCAAAGGCGCGGCGGTTGAGCAGTTGGGTGAGCGGATCGGTCTCGGCCATGCGTGCGAGTTCCTGCATCAGGTGCGCACGCTCCAGTTCAAGCCGGCGCCGCTCGATGCTGTTGATGCGCAGCACGCGGATCGCCTCGAACATGGCGCGGATCTCGCGCCGCGTGAAGCTGGTCGGAATATGCAGGCTCAGGTTGCCGCCCGCGATGGCATCGATCAGGCGCGTGGCGTTGACGAACGGGCGCACCACGTCACGGCGGAACGAGACGATCATCCACGCCAGCGCCCCCAGCGCCGACAGTACAGCCGCCGCCGAGCCCAGCAGCACCCACAGCATGGCGCGCCGGTGCGCGCGGATGTCGTCTTCGGCCAGGCGCAGCACGCTGTCGCGGAAATCGGTGATGGCGTGCATCGTCGGCACGTAGCGCTCGGCGAACTGGCCAGTGGTGACGTCCGCCCCGCCTGGCTGGTCGGTGGCGGCGCGCACGGCTTCGAGATAGCGCAGGCCGTCGCCAAAGTACTGTGCGTTCAGCGTGTCCATAGCGTGCTGGCCGAGCGCTGACCCGCGCACGAGGCGTGTCTCAATCATGACGCGCAGCTGATCGATGCGCCCATGCGTGCGCGCGATGGCGAGCTGTTCGTCCAGCGTCAGCTTGCGGTGCATGGCCAGTGCGCTGGTGAAGCGCGAGCCGAGCTGGCCGGCGTATTCGCGCAGGTCGGCCGCCAGTCGGGCCAGTGTCAGGCAGTTGAGCACGTCGGGGTCGCCGCGCGTGATGTTGGCCGTGCGTGCGTTGATGATCGGCATGAATTCGGGAATTACCCCGATCATGCGGTCCACCGCATCCGCCAGCGCGCCGCTGGTGCGCGACGCTAGGGGCAGGGCGACGAGGTTGTCGACGTTCTGGCGCGCGCGGGACAGGTCGGCCTGTGCCTGGCGCGCGGCATCGGCGTCGGCAACGCAGCCGGGGCAGTGATCAGGTTGCAGTGCGTTGAGCAGCGTGGCGATGTGCTCATCGCTGGTGGCGCGCATGCGTTGCAGGGCGGCCGTACGCTCTGCTGGCAGTGGCAAGTCCTCGCCCAGCACCGCGTTGGTCGGGCCACGCTCGGCGGAGACTTTCTCCATCGTCAACAGCACGGCGCGCAGTGCCTGGAAGCTGCGAGCGGCGTCATCTGCCCGGCCATAGGCGAGCCATGCGTAGCCGAGCAGCCAGCATGACAGCGTGAGCACCGGGATCAGGACGATGGCGACACTGGCGCCGAAGCGCCTGTCCATCGACGTTTCTGAGGACATGAGCGGGAGCGGTGGCGTCTTGGCGGGCGACTCGGCGAGGGAGGGCGCAGCGGATGTGCGCGGTGCTTACCCAGCCTAACGGCAAGACGGAGGGCATCTTTACGTCGTCATTGAACGCTCACGCTGCTGTCAGACTGCAAACAAATGAAAAGGGATTCTTGCGGATCCTTTAAGGCGGGCCAGGCCCGTTCTGGGCGGCGAGGTACCTTTGTTACGGCAGATATTGTTTCGTTCGCCGACAACGCAGATCTGCGTCAAGCCATCAATGACACCTTGAGTCTTGCGCCTCGGCAGACCATCCGGTTGTGCTTGCGCGAACCTGCCACGGCAACGCCAAATGGTTTCCATGCGGGGATGGAGCGCGAGACCGGATCACCCAGCGCACCCCGCCCTTGCTCGACCAACGTCACGAACGCCACGCTCGTGATCGGGACAGGCAGCTCAGGTAGCCGTGGAGGGCACGGCGGCCAGCGGCGATGCTTCTGCGCTGGCACGCCACCAGGCCGGTGTGGGGGCTGGCTGCACCATGTCGAGTTGTGCACCGATGGTTGGCGTCAGTACTTCCACCGCGTGGGCACGCGCCGCCGCGGCAATGCGTTCGAACGGCTCCTGCCAGGCGTGGAACGCCAGATCAAACGTGCCATTGTGGATCGGCACGAGCCGACGCCCGCGCAAATCCAGATGCGCCTGAACGGTCTGCTCCGGCAGCATGTGTACATAGGCCCAGCGCGGGTCGTAGGCACCGGTTTCCATCAGGGTCAGGTCGAATGGCCCGAAGCGCTCGCCGATGGTCTTGAAGCCCGGGAAGTAGCCGGTGTCGCCGCTGAAGAAGACCCGCAGGTCGTCATCGATCATGACCCACGACGCCCACAACGTGCGATTGCCATCAAACGGCGTGCGGCCCGAAAAGTGTTGTGCGGGTGTAGCGGTGAATTGCAGGCCGCCCACGGTGGTCGACTCCCACCAGTTGAGCTGCCGCACCTTGTCGGCGGCGATGCCCCAATCGATCAGCCGGTCACCCACGCCCAGCGGTGTGAGGAAGTGCTTCACTTTGGGCGCGAGCGTGCGGACGGTTTCGTGGTCCAGATGGTCGTAGTGATCATGCGAGAGGATGACCGCCTCGATCTCCGGCAGGTCCGCCAGCGTGATCGGGGGCGCGTGAAACCGCTTGGGGCCGAGCCACTGCACCGGCGAGGCGCGCTCTGCAAAGACCGGATCGGTCAGCCAGAAAACACCGCGCAGCTTGAGCAGCACGGTCGAGTGGCCGAGGCGAAACAGTGAGCGATCGGGCGCTGCGAGCAGTGCTTCACGCGTCAACGCTTGGGTCGGCACCGGCTGCTCCGGCACGGTACCCGCGGGCTTGTTGAAAAAAGCCCACATCAGGCGCAGCCCTGCCCAGAAACCTGTTTTGGTTCTGGGTCGGCTGATCAGGTTATGAAACTTGTTGTCCGCGCTGGGCGTTGCCGATGTAGCGGGGGCGGCAGCAGGCGAGGACGACGTGGCGGGACGCAGCGACATGTGGAGAACTCCAACAGCAAGGGGCAAGCGGATCAGGCAAAGCCTCAAGCCCTGACTGACGCGTCCTCCAGGCAAGTGTGCCTTGCGCCGCCGGATGGGAGGATATAACATGAGGCGGCCTCCGTTTGTCAAGTGAGACCCGATTCAGTGGCCGAGAAGATCACAAGCCGAAAACCCCGCGCCGATGCCGAACGCAACCGCCAACGCCTGCTGGACGTGGCAAAGGCGGCGTTTGCGCAGAAGGGCGTTTCCGCCAGCCTTGAAGACATTGCGCGTGAGGCGGGCCTGGGCATCGGCACGCTGTACCGGCACTTTCCGACACGCGAGGCGCTTATCGACGAGATCTACCGGGATGAGGGCAACCGGCTCGTTGAGGCGGCACAACAGCTGTCCGCACAACTCGCGCCGTTGGACGCCATTCAGGCATGGCTGCTCCTGTTCATCGGTTATCTGTCCAACAAGCAGATTCACGCCGACGTACTCAACTGCATGGTCAGCGGCGAGGATGGCGAGGGTGCCGACAGGCTGTGCACCTTGTCTGCCGACGCGATCATCGGGGCACTGACCTTGCTGATGCAGCGTGCAAGAGAGGCCGGCGAGATCCATCATCCGATCGAGCCGCTTGAACTGCTGTGTGCGATTGCCGGTGTGGCCACGTTCGGCGTCGACACCGATTGGGAAGCCGGTGCAAAGCGCCTGGTTGGGCTGATGGTCTCCGGGTTGCGCAACCCGATGCCTGTCTAACGCCACCTTTGCGTGCGCTGGCGGCTGCGCGCGCAACCGCTATGACAACAGCACCGTCGCGGGCATACTCCGGTTCAACTCACGTGGCTCTGGCCTTGCCCGGAGCCTTCAGACTTCACCTGCACGCGAAGGCGCACCATGGATAGCGGACACGACCGCCAGTATTTTTTCTACCTTCTGCTGTTCGCCGTCACCGTCGGGCTTTGCTGGATACTCTCGCCGTTCTTCGGGGCGGTGTTCTGGGGCGTGATTCTGGCGATTCTGTTTCAGCCCGTGCAGCGCTGGCTGGTCGCCCGGTTCAACAAGCGGCGCAATCTGGCCGCGCTCGTCACGCTCACCCTGATCATCCTGATCGTGATTCTTCCGCTCTTGTTCGTGGCGATCACGCTCGTGCAGGAAGTGGCCTACGTCTATCAGGAAATCAAGAACGCGCAGCCCAACTATTCGCAGTACTTTCAGGACGCCATCCATGTGCTACCGGCGTCGATCCAGCAGTTGCTCGCCAAGTACGGTCTGGCCAATCTGCCCGGCATCCAGCGCAAGCTCAGTGACGGTGCCGCACAGATCAGCCAGTTTGCGGCCACCCAGGCGCTCAGCATCGGTCAGAACACGTTTCAGTTCGTCGTCAGTTTTGGCGTGATGCTTTACATGGTGTTCTTCCTGCTGCGCGATGGCGGTGAGATCGGCCGTCGCGTGCGCCGCGCACTGCCGCTCGACGAGGAGCACAAGAACCTGCTGCTGGCCAAGTTCACGACGGTCGTGCGCGCCACCGTGAAAGGCAACATCGCAGTTGCGCTCGTGCAGGGTGCGCTCGGCGGATTGATCTTCTGGGTTCTGGGGATTCAGGGCGTGGTGCTGTGGGGTGCGCTGATGGCATTTCTGTCGCTGCTGCCTGCGATTGGTGCAAGCCTTGTCTGGGTGCCTGCCGCGCTGTATTTCCTGGCGACGGGCGAGCTGTGGAAATGCGCGATCCTCGTGGTGTTCTGCGTCGGCGTGATCGGGCTCGTGGACAACCTGCTGCGCCCGATCCTCGTCGGCAAGGACACAAAGATGCCCGACTGGGTCGTGCTGATCTCAACGCTTGGCGGGATGGCGCTGTTCGGCATCAATGGCTTTGTGATCGGGCCACTCGTCGCCGCGCTGTTCATGGCTAGCTGGGACATCATCGCGCGCGCCGGGCAGGCTGAATGACACAGACTGCGCCGTGATGGGCTTCACGCTCATGCCCACGGCGTTGCTGATTTCAGGCACAATTCGCCATCTTGTGGAGATGGCATTCCTCCCTTAACCGCCGGCAGCAACTGCTGGCTGATGATGCCTACAAGTTCCTGGGCAAGGAAGTTGTAGGCTCACGTCCACACGACATCCTGTCGTCCAGGTTTGCGTTCTTCGAATCTGGTCATCATGAAGAGAAAGATCACACGTTCCGAGCCACTGCTCATGCTGGCGTATCTACTGCGCTGGCTCTCGCTCGGGTCGCTCGTTGGCATGCTCGCCGGGCTCGGCTCTGCCGTGTTGCTGCTGGCGCTCGACTGGGCGACTGACACGCGCTTGGCACACCCGTGGCTGCTGTGGCTGCTGCCCCTGGCCGGCCTTGCCGTCGGCCTGCTGTATCACTACACAGGCCGTTCGGTGGAGGGCGGCAACAACCTGCTGATTGACGAGATTCACGACCCGAAGCGCGTGGTGCCCAAGCGCATGGCGCCACTGATCCTGCTCGGTACCGTTGTCACTCACCTCTTTGGCGGCTCGGCCGGGCGTGAGGGGACTGCTGTTCAGATGGGGGGGAGCTTTGCTGACTATCTGACGCGCTTGTTCAAGCTCGACCCGGGCGACCGCCGCATCCTGCTGATGGCCGGCATCAGCGCCGGTTTTGCTTCGGTGTTTGGCACGCCGCTGGCCGGTGCCGTGTTTGGCCTGGAGGTGCTCGCCATCGGGCGTTTGCGGTACGACGCGATTCTGCCGTGCTTTATCGCAGCCATCGTTGGCGATCTGGTGCCGCCACTGCTGGGGGTGCATCACACGCCGTATGCGATTCCGTTTGTTCCGCACCTCACGCCGGTTGCGATTGGCATGGTGGTGCTTGCCGGCATCGTCTTCGGCTTGGCAGGCAAGACGTTTGCAGCGCTGACGCATAAGCTCGGCCGCCTGCTGAAGCACCGTATTCCGTTTGGGCCGCTGCGCCCGGTGCTGGGCGGCTGCGTCGTCGTGGCTGGAGCCATGGCGCTGGGGACTGACAGGTACCTCGGGCTGGGTATTCCCGTCATCGTCGATGCCTTTCACAATCCGTTGCCGGCATACGATTTTGCAGGCAAGGCTGCCTTTACCATCGTGACGCTGGCTTCCGGCTTCAAGGGCGGTGAGGTGACGCCGCTGTTCTATATCGGTGCGACGCTGGGCAATGCGCTCGGTTATGTGTTGCCGCTGCCGTTCCCGCTGCTGGCGGGGTTGGGGTTTGTTGCGGTGTTTGCGGGCGCAGCCAATACGCCCATTGCATCGACCCTGATGGCGATGGAGCTCTTCGGCCCCGAGGTCGGCACGTTTGCCGGCATTGCCTGCGTGGTGAGCTACCTCTTCTCAGGTCACGCCGGCATCTATCACGCGCAGCGCATCGACCATGCGAAGCGCCCGTCCGAGCCGGAAGGGGCTGACCTGTCTGCCGCTCAGGCGATCGGGCAGGCGTCCGCAGACTCCACCGAGCGCCCGCAACGCTGATCTGCGGATCCGGCCGCGCGCGATCTCCATCCTCAATCGTCTTCGACGAGTTGCATCACAGTGGCTCTGGCTGAATTGAGATGCGCGATGGTCATCGAGCGCGCGCCGCGAGCGTTGCGCTCCCGGCAGGCCTGGAGGATGGCATCGTGCTCTAGCTGGAACGACGGTGTGTCTGCAAGCAGCGTGTTCTGCAGCCGCTCATAGCGTTCAACCTGGCCGCGCAATTCTGCAATGGCCTTGAGCTGGCGTGCGTTGCCACAGCACGCATACAGCAGCGCATGGAATTCGCGGTTGAGCTCGCCTTGTCTTGTCGTTGAACTCGCGTCGTCCAACAGCCGATGGACAAGCTCCGCGCGTGCCAGCGTTTCGTCATCGAGCTGCTTCACGCTTTGGTAGATCGCATCCCCTTCGAGCAGGGCGCGCAGGTCATAGATTTCCTTCACGTCTGCCGCGGTCAGCATGCGTACGACGGCACCGCGGTTTCTGAAGGTCTCCAGCAGTCCCTCACGCTCCAGTTGCTGAATGGCTTCACGCATGGGAATGCGGCTGACCCCAAAGCGGTCGGCCAAATCCCGTTCGACCAGCCGCTCGCCGCCGGTCAGCTCGCCGTTGACGATCATTTCCCGCAACGAAGCGGCCACTGCGTCTGCGGTGGAATCCAATTTTGCTTCCATCGTGTTCATCCGTTCATTTGGAATAATGGTATACCAAACGAAGAATCTCATGCCAGAATGCGCCCGCAGGTCAGTGAGGCGAGTGAGACCCAGCGCGGCTGGTCCGACGCCACCGTTCAACGTTTCGAAATCGATAGAGGGCACCATGGCATACGGCGAGCACAACTACCGCGTTGCAGTGCAGTGGATCGGCAACAGGGGCACGGGCACATCGGGGTACCGCGCATACGGCCGCGATCACGTGATCCGCGCGGGCACCAAGCCGGAGATCTCCGGCTCGTCCGATGCGGCGTTTCTTGGGGATGCGGCGCGCTGGAGTCCGGAGGATCTGCTGCTGGCTTCGGTGTCGGCGTGCCACAAGCTTTGGTATCTGCATCTGTGTGCCGACGCCGGCATCTGCGTGCTCGACTATGTCGACAACGCGGAAGGGACGATGGTGGATCGCCCCGATGGCGGACGGTTCACCAGCGTTGTCTTGCGCCCCCGGGTGGTTATTCGTGATGGCGATGACCATACGCTGGCCGCCGAACTGCACCACAAAGCGCATGCGCAATGCTACGTGGCGAACTCCGTGAATTTCCCCGTCCGCTGCGAGCCGACCATCGAGTTTTCCGGTGCCTAAGGTGTTGGCGCGATGGGCGCGACATGGGCGGGCCGCTGCTGGATAGGCCGGCCACCACTATCTGAAATTCGGATAGTCGATATTGGTGCTATGTATTTGCGTAATTTTGGTCTCATTCCTAGGATTCACGACACATCCGCTATGCGCACAGCTGTTCATAATTAGAACAAATGGTGCGTGAGATGGGTGGACGGCGATGCGTTGATTGGCGGCTATTCCTCCCCGATCCACTGTCCGTTCTGCGGCTTCGCCTTCAGACGATGTGCCTTTGTCCACACAGCCCCAAGGAGTGTCACCATGAAAGTCCTCTCTTACGCAATCCGCACCGCTGTCGTCGCTTTCTCTGCAGTGGCGCTTAGCTCGAACGCAACGGCCGCCGCGCCCGTCAAGAACATCGTGCTGGTGCACGGCTACTTTGCCGATGGCTCGGGCTGGCAGGCCGTTGCCAAGATTCTCATGCGCGATGGCTATAAGGTCTCCGTCGTGCAGCAACCAGAGACGTCATTCGATGAAGACGTGAAAGCCACCACCCGCGTGGTTGAGGCGCAGGACGGCCCCAGCATCCTGGTTGGCCACAGCTACGGTGGTGCTGTCATCACGGAGGCCGGCAACCACGAGAAGGTCGCGGGTCTTGTCTACGTAGCCGCGTTCCAGCCCGACACCGGCGAAAGCCCGCTCGACCTGACCAAGAAGATCCCGCCCGCCACCCAGGCCATCAAACCGACCCCCGATGGCTATCTGTACTTTGACCCGGTGTCCTTCCATGCCGATTTTGCTGCCGACGTGCCTGCCGCTGAAGCCAAGTTCATGGCGATCTCGCAGGTGACACCGGCTGCGCAGTCATTTGGCGTGCCGATCAAGCAGGCTGCCTGGAGGACGAAACCGAGCTGGGCCGTCGTCGCCACCGCAGATCGTGCGATCAATCCTGATCTGGAGCGCTTCATGACGTCACGCGCAGGCAGCAAGACGATCGAGATCAAGAACGCCAGCCACGTCGCTTACATCTCGCATCCGGCCGAAGTGGCGAAGCTTATCGAACAGGCCGCAGCGCAATCCATCAAGAACTGAAGCCACGCGAGGTTCCGCTTCAGGCTGGTGAGTGGGGCTGAAGCGGCGCGGACTGGCAGTGCGGTAGCGGTTGGATCGCTCAGCTGTTGATACGAGGCACCCGGATCACGGCTTGTTGAGGTCTCCCGCTGCAGTCGCGAGCGTATTCCCCAATCGCTGCTGCAGCACATCTCGGCGCAACAAGCCCGGCAGCGCTAGGGAAAACCATAGTGCCTGCCACACCGCTCATGAGGGGCCGAGTAAGAGTTCAGTCAGTTTCGCTATCCAGAATCGCCGCACTCATTCAAGAGCAATTCAGGAGACAGGCGATGCAGGATGGTTTGGTAGCAAAAATCGCGGCGCATCCGAAGTATGCGCAGCTCAAGCGCCGGCGCAATGCGCTCGGCCTCTTTCTGACAGTGGCGATGCTGGTTGTGTACTACGGCTACATCGCACTGATCGCATTCAATAAGCCGTTTCTCGCCAAGCCCGTGAGCGCGGGTGTGATGAGTGTCGGCGTGCCGGTCGGCATGGCGGTGATTGCTTTCACCGTCGTCATCACCGGCCTCTACGTGCGCCGCGCAAACAACGAATACGATCAACTGACGCAGGACATCCTGCAGGATGTCGCCAAATGAAGAAGACGCTTTCCATGATGCTGGTGGCGCTGCTGGCCGCCGGTGCCTGCGGTGTTGCCTTTGCAGCGGGCGGTGATGTTGGCGAGACGGCCAAGCAGGCAACCAACACCACGGCCATCGTGCTGTTTGCGCTGTTCGTGGCAGGCACGCTGTGGATCACCAAGTGGGCGGCCAAGCGCACGCGCTCGGCGGCAGATTTCTACAATGCCGGCGGCGGCATCACCGGTTTCCAGAACGGTCTGGCGATCTCGGGCGACTACATGTCGGCCGCGTCCTTCCTGGGCATTTCTGCGGCCGTGATGACCTCTGGTTACGACGGCCTCATCTATTCCATCGGTTTCCTGGTCGGCTGGCCGATCATCACGTTCCTGATGGCCGAGCGGCTGCGCAACCTTGGCAAGTTCACCTTTGCCGATGTGGCGGGCTACCGTTTTGAGCAAGGGCCGATCCGCAGCTTTGCCGCCGTCGGCACGCTGGTGGTGGTGGCTTTCTACCTGATCGCACAGATGGTCGGCGCGGGGCAGCTCATCAAGCTGCTGTTCGGGCTCGACTACTGGGTGGCGGTAGTGATCGTCGGTGCGCTGATGATGGTCTACGTGCTGTTTGGCGGCATGACCGCGACGACCTGGGTGCAGATCATCAAGGCGTGCATGCTGCTGGCCGGCGTGACGTTCATGGCGATCATGGTGCTGGCGCAGTACGGCTTCAGCCCCGAAGCGCTGTTCGCCAAGGCCGTCGAAGTGAAGACCGCCATTGCCACCAATGCCGGCAAGTCGTCGGACGATGCCACCAAGATCGGCCTGTCGGTGATGTCGCCGGGCGGCTTCATCAAGGACCCGATCTCGGCCATCTCGTTCGGCATGGCGCTGATGTTCGGCACTGCTGGGCTGCCGCACATCCTGATGCGTTTCTTCACGGTGCCGGATGCCAAGGAAGCACGCAAGTCGGTGTTCTGGGCGACCACCTGGATCGGCTACTTCTACGTCCTGATCTTCATCATCGGTTTCGGTGCGATCACGCTGGTGCTGACCAATCCGGAACTCTCTGATGTGGCCAAGGGTGTGATCAAGGGCGGTGCAGGCACGGCCAACATGGCTGCGGTGCTGGTTGCCAAGTCGATGGGCGGTGACGTGTTCTACGGCTTCATCTCTGCTGTGGCCTTTGCCACGATTCTTGCGGTGGTGGCAGGGCTCACGTTGTCGGGTGCCTCGGCGGTGTCGCATGACCTGTATGCCACGGTGTTCAAGCACGGCAAGGCCAACAGTGCGGATGAGCTGAAGGTGTCGCGCATCACCACGCTGGTGCTGGGTGTGATCGCCGTGCTGCTGGGCATCGCCTTCGAGAAGCAGAACATCGCGTTCATGGTGTCGCTGGCATTTGCGGTGGCGGCGTCGGCCAACTTTCCGGTGCTGTTCCTCTCGATGCTGTGGAAGGGCTGCACCACGCGTGGTGCGGTGATCGGCGGGTTCCTGGGGCTGATCTCGTCGGTAGGGCTGACGATCGTGTCGCCGTCGGTGTGGGAAGCCACGCTGGGGTATCCGAAGGGCTCTGCATGGTTCCCATACACCTCGCCGGCGCTGTTCTCGATGACGATCGGTTTTGTGGGCGTGTGGCTGTTCTCGGTGCTGGATACCAGCGCGCGTGCCAAGGTTGAGAAGGCGTCTTTCGATGCGCAGCAGGTGCGTTCGGAAACGGGCCTCGGTGCGGCGGGCGCTTCGGGTCACTGAGCGGCCGCGCGCCAAAACGGGAGGCGGGCGGTGCGCTGCCGCGTCGCCTGCCTTCCAGTGTTGTCCCCTCTCGCGATCTTCTACGCGTCGATCATAGGCGCTCGAAGCGCAGGCCTGCGTGGCGGGTCAGGCGCGCGATGAAGCGGTCATCGAACATGGTGGCCGGCGTCCAGAAGCCGCCGGGGCGCCCTGTCTTGATGCCGTCCTTGATATGGTCGAGCGCGAGGCTGGCGGCGGCCTGGCCCAGCATCTTGCCGGTGGAGCCGTAGCCCGGATCGCGATCCCCCGTGACTTTCACGCGCAAGGTCTTGCCGTCGTCGGTGCGCGCGAAGAAGCGGATGTCGTAGCGGCCAGCCAACTGGGCTGCGGGGCTGGGGCCTTCGCCGGGTTTGGGCAGCAGGAAGCGCTCCATCAGGCGTCGTGTGGGCTTGATGACAATACCCACCATGAACGCCCCCAGGCCGGCGACCATCGTCACAGCTCTCAGGCGGCCTTGCAGGCCGCTGCCGGTGATCACCGCTTCGTCATACGTGAACTGGTTGCCATAGGCGTTGCCGGACAACGCATTGGAGCGGTGCACCACGCGCTCGTTGATGGCCGCCATGACAAAGGGCGCGATCCACGCATCGAAATCGGTATCGAACGCCGCACCCCTTGTGGAGTGCTGGCGTGCCGTGAAGCCGTGGCCGTTGGGGCAGAGGGCATACGGGTTGGCCAGCGCCTTGCGCAAGGCGGGGTTGGCGGCGGCCTCCCGCACCACGTTGATCAGGCTGGCCACGGTGCCGCCCGATGCGCCGCCTTTGAGCGTCTTGACGCGCATCTTCACGTGAGTGGCCGGCACACCCCATTGCTGCATTGCCTGTTGCTGCAGGAAGTAGACGCCCATGTCCGACGGTACCGAGTCGAAGCCGCAGCAATGCACGATGCGTGCACCTGATTGCTGCGCGGTCGCCTCGTACTTCTCGATCATCCGTTTGATCCACTGGGTTTCCCCAGTGAGGTCGCAGTAATCGGTGCCGCTTTCGGCGCAAACCTTGACCAGCGGCTCGCCATACAGTGCGTAGGGGCCAACCGTGGACACCACCACCCGCGTCTGTGCACACAGCGCGCGCAACTGGGCTTCGTTGGCCGCATCCGCCACGATGACGGGCAGGGCGGCGCCGGCCGCACCCAGTGAGCGCTTGAGTTCGTTGAGCTTGGCTTCGGACCGACCCGCAATGGCCCAGCGCAGGGTCTCGGCCTGGCCCGAGAACTGCTCGGCCAAGTAGCGGGTCAGAATCTGGCCGACAAAGCTGGTGGCGCCAAACACGACGAGGTCATGTTGCGGGGTGGTCATGGGGTCTTCCTTTCCTGAGCGGATGAGTGGGCCTGCATGAACGCCTTTTCCTCATATGAGGGCATGCTCGAAAGCCTTCAGCGGCGTTGGCAGATTCAAAACCAGTTGCGCGTCTTTGACAACGTCCAACCGAAGAACGGTAGACGCTCCCAGTCCGTCTAGCAGCTGGCTCAGCGGGCCGCCGTTGCGCACCAGCTTGATGTCGCGCGGAAACAGGCGTTGGGCGAACGACAGCGTGTTGCTCTGCACCGTGCTCTGGTGCCATGCGCCGTCGACTTTGTTGATCATGGTCGTCGTTCCCATGCGGGACTGGGGTACGACATTACGCAGGGCGGGAAGCGGCGCATGCAAGGTCAGATCCGGCTTACCGCCGGGCGCGGCAATGCTGGCACTCACGGCGGTCTCGATGTGCATGTCGATGTCAGCGCGCCACTTGGGCAACTGATAGCCATGTACGCCGCGCACGCGCGCGATCTCCGTGGTGACGGGCAGGGCCAGCACGTGCGCGACGAAGCTGCGACGGCGCATGGAATCGAGCAGTTCCAGCGCATGTGACCCGCGTGCCCCAGGCCGACGGATCACCACAGCAACGGACACCTCGTCGTACGGGTCGTTGTCGCACACCGCATACGAGAAGAAGGTCAGTGCGACGAGCCCATGGCCCGGGAATGCCCGAAGCGGTTCGAGCGGCTCAGGCACGGTGGCCCGCAACCGCGCGAGCGGTGCAAGAAACAGCAGTTGAATGCTGCTGGAGCGGTAATAGAAGTTGGGCGCCCAGGTTGGGCCGACGCGCGAGGCGGCCAAGCGCTTGGGGATCCGGCGAAAGAAATCGATATTTCCTGCCGCAGGGTCCAGTGCCACTTCATCCAGATTCGGGTTCATCCGATAGCGGTCGTAGTAGCCGCCTCTCAACACTTCCACCTTGTGCGGCCCGAATTCGACCTGTGTAAACCGCGTATCCATGTGCGTTGACCTTTCCTCTGTGGGTTGACCGGCGAACACACTCTAAGATTGAACTTGGCTTGAAGGTCAAGGCGTTGGATTTCGTCGCAACGGTCGGCTTGACCTTCAAGTTGACTTCAACGTTAGTCTTCTGCCTACAACTAGGACAGCAACTTCTCAAAGGCGGACGAAATGCAGACGATATTGGGAGCGAACGGCCAGATCGCCATGGAACTGGCGCGAGAACTGCATCGCAACTACACGGGCGAAGTGCGGCTGGTGAGCCGCAACCCGCGCAAGGTGAACGACACCGATACCCTGGTGCCGGCCAACCTGCTCGATGCGAAGCAGACGACCGAGGCAGTGAAGGGTAGCAGCGTTGTCTATTTCACCGCCGGTCTGCCGCCGGACACGCAACTGTGGGAAGCGCAGTTTCCCGTCATGCTGAAGAACGCGCTGGATGCCAGCCGGGCGGCTGGTGCCAGGTTCGCCTATTTCGACAACACTTATATGTATCCGCAGGATGCCAGGCTGCAGACGGAGGCAACGCCGTTCGCGCCGGTAGGGCGCAAGGGGAGGGTGCGGGCGGCGATGGCGTCGATGGTGCTGGAAGAGATGGCACGCGCAGAGATCCCCGTGCTTATCGGCCGGGCGCCCGAGTTCTATGGCCCGGGTAAGACGCAGAGCTTCACCAACGCGCTCGTCATCGAAAATCTGGAGGCCGGCAAGAAGCCGCGCGTGCCGGTGCGCGACGACACCCGGCGAACACTCATCTGGACCCCCGACGCCAGCCGCGCGCTGGCGGCGCTGGGCAACGCGTCCGATGCGTTCGGGCAGACCTGGCATCTGCCCTGCGACGACGATCGGCCGACGTACAGGCAGTTCGTCGCCATGGCCAGCGAGGTGTTTGGCCGGCAGCCGTCCTACACAGTCATCGGCAAATGGGTCATGACTGCCGCGGGCATCTTCTCCAAGCCCGTGCGGGAGATCCGTGAGTTGCTGCCCCGGTACGAGCAGGACAACCTGTTTGATTCCACCAAGTTCAAGCATCGCTTCCCCGAGTTCAAGGTGACGAGCTATCGGGAAGGGTTGGAGCTGATACGGCGCGAGTGGGCGGGAAGCCATGCCTGAACGACCGCAGTGGGTTGCGGATTCAACCGGTCAATGCAACGTATTGATGGAATCGTTCCGCTGGCGTATCGCAGTTTAGAGTCTTGCGCGGACGTTTGTTGAGCCGTCTGGCGACGGCATTGAGCTTAGCCTGCGAACTGAGTCCGTCGCTTTGAGTTGGTTCGCCTCTAGCATGGCGTGGTCTTCGTCTCCAACGACAGCGATATCCCAGCCCGGATGGTTCGATACGCTCGAAACGTCCCGCCGCCCGTCAGCTAAACTTGCGCGCCGCATCGCGCGCCAGGCCAGAACCGATCCCGCCGAACAGGTCACCTTCGACGCGCCGCGCCGACGGCAGCACTTGCGCCAGTTGCTCGCGCAGCAACGGCACCCCGCTGGAGCCGCCGGCGAAGAGAATGGTATCGACTGT
>NZ_JAELUI010000073.1 GCF_016429285.1 Ralstonia sp. ASV6 | reverse complement strand
GCGGGAGGCATTGAGGATGCCGATCTCGCCAACCGTGGCCAGACCGCGTGGCGCAAAATCATCGACCAGCGCTTCCAGCGAAGTCGCCATCTCAGCCGC
The DNA here is from genome assembly GCF_016429285.1 of Ralstonia sp. ASV6. Taxonomy (GTDB): domain Bacteria; phylum Pseudomonadota; class Gammaproteobacteria; order Burkholderiales; family Burkholderiaceae; genus Ralstonia; species Ralstonia flaminis. The sequence continues at coordinate 28,178 of NZ_JAELUI010000073.1, read as the reverse complement.
TGCGAACAGTGCGTCGCGGCGAAAGCGCATCGGCGTCGTGCCCGCGTGCGCGGCCTGCCCCTGCACGCGCACGTCGAGCCAGCGGATGGCCTGCCCGCCCGTGACGACACCGATCGGCACACCGTTCTCCTCCAGGATCGGGCCTTGCTCGATATGCGCCTCGAAGTAGGCATCGAACGGCTCGCCGGGGATGGCGCGTTCGCCTGCGTAGCCGGTGGCCGCCAAAGCGTCGGCAACCGAAATGCCCTGCGCATCGCGCGAAGTCAGCGCCTGCTCGAGCGGCATCACACCGGCAAATGCGGCGGAGCCCAGCATGGCCGGCGTGAAGCGCGCGCCTTCCTCGTTGGTCCACACGACGATCTCAATCGGCTTGGTGGTCTCGACTCGCGCGTCGTTGAGCGTGCGCACGACCTCCAGCGCAGCCAGCACGCCATACACACCGTCAAAGCGGCCGCCTTCCGGCTGCGTGTCGAGGTGACTGCCGCTGGCCACCGGTCGCGCATCGGCCGACTTGCCCGCACGGCGCGCAAACAGGTTGCCGACACGATCGGTGCTGAGCGTCATTCCGGCCTCTTCGCACCAGCGCGCAAACAATGCACGGCCCGCTGCATCTTCTTCCGTGAGCGCCAAACGCCGCACGCCGCCCTTGGGCGTGGCTCCGACCGCAGCCATTTCCATCAGGCTCGACCACAGTCGCGCCCCGTTGACCTTCAACATGTCTCCATTCCTTTGCTTGCGCGCCGACCGGCTCGGCGCTTCCAGGCATCTTTATCTGGCAGCGGCGGAAGAAGCGTCAAATTGCGAATGTTTATCCGGCATATAAATTACACAAATACGGCTGGCGCGAAGCCTGCATGAAGCACGTTGATCGCTAGCCGCCTGCACCGCGATGGCGCTATTGCCGCATACAGCGCCCGATCTCAGGGCATAAGCGCGGCTAATACGGGGAATCAAAAATGCGAATTTGCCGGCATCCGCGTTGATGCGCATAAATGGCGGCATCGGCTGACGACCGACACCCCGCCCCCCACGGCACAGACCAGCGCATGAACGCCGGCGACGTGGCGGCGGGCACGCCCAATAAAGGAGGACGCCCCATGTCACAGTCATCGCAGTCACCCACCGTAACGCACCAACCGGTACGCGCAGCCACTGCCGCCTTCATCGGCACCGCCGTCGAGTTCTACGACTACTACACCTACGCCACCGCCGCCGCGCTCGTGCTGGGCGAGGTGTTCTTCCCGAGCAGCAACCACTTCCTGAGCACGATGGCGTCGTTCGCAACGTTCTTCGTGGGCTTCATCGCGCGACCGCTATCTGGCGCCGTGTTCGGCCATCTGGGCGACCGCATCGGCCGCAAGAAGATGCTGCTGGTGACGATGTTCCTGATGGGCATTGCCACCACGGGCATCGGCCTGCTGCCGGGCTACGCCACCATCGGCATCTGGGCGCCGATCCTGCTGGTGCTGCTGCGCGTGCTGCAAGGCATTGCGGTGGGCGGCGAATGGGGCGGCGCAGTGCTGATGGCGAGCGAGCATGCGCCCAAGGCCAAGCGCGTGTTCTTTGCCTCGTTCCCGCAGATGGGCAGCCCGGTGGGGTTGATCCTGTCGCTGCTGTCGTTCCGACTGGTGTCGTCGCTCGACCATGAGAGCTTCATCACCTGGGGCTGGCGCCTGCCGTTCCTGGCGAGCTTCGTGTTGCTGCTCGTGGGCGTGGCAATCCGCATGGGCGTGAAGGAATCGCCCGAGTTCGAGCGCATGAAGCAGAACAACGAGGTGCTCAAGAACCCGGTGGGCGAGGTGCTGCGCACGGCGTGGCGCCCGATCGTGCTGGCGGCCATGGCCACCACCATCGGCTCGGCCGGCTTCTTCTTCACCAACACTTTCATGATTTCGTACGTGACCACGTACCTGGGCATGTCGAAGGCGTTGATTCTCGATTGCCTGTTCGTCGTGACGATCCTGCAATTGCTGTCGCAGCCGGTGTCGGCACTGCTGGCGCAACGCTACGGCGACACACGCTTCCTGACGTGGGCGGCATGCATCTCGATGCTCACGCCGTATCCGATGTTCCTGCTGGTAAGCACGCAGAACCCGGTGGCGATGGTGGCAGGCATCACGCTCGCGGTGGTCACACTCTCTGCTGTGTACGCCGTCATCGCAGGCTTCATGACCCCGGCCTTCCCGACGCGCGTACGCTACTCCGGCATCTCGATCGCCTATCAGGTCTGCACCATGATCGCCGGCGGCACCACGCCGCTGATCGGCACGATGCTGGCTGAGCGCTACAAGGGGGAATGGCTGCCGCTGGCGCTATTCTTTACCGTGCTGTCCGCCATCTCGCTGATCGGCATCGTCGGCCTGGGCCGCTATCGCGACGGCAAGCAGCCGGAAGAAACGGCCGCGCTCGCCACGAATTGATGTCCACCTCCATACGCATTCCCATGGAAGCTCAACACGTTTCGCTGCACACGCGCCGCCCAGCGGCCTTCTCCGATGTCGAATGGCAGGTCCGCACCGATCTGGCCGCGCTGTACCGCTTGATCGACCATTTCCGCATGACGGACATGATCGACACGCACATCACCGCACGCCTGCCTGACGAGAACGGCCGCCCGACCTTCCTCATCAATCGTTACGGCGTGCTGTTTGGGGAGATGCGCGCGTCGGACCTCGTCAAGATCGACCTGGACGGCAACGTCATCGACGAACGCGCCGATGCAGACCCCGAGCACTACGCTGTCAACGCGGCGGGCTTCACGATCCACTCGGCCATCCACGCTGCGCGCGACGATCTGCATTTCGTGGTGCATACGCATACGGCGGCGGGCATTGCAGTCTCCGCCCAGGAACATGGCCTGTTGCCGATCAGCCAGCATGCGCTCAAGTTCTACGGCAAGCTGGCATACCACGACTACGAAGGCATTGCGCTGGACCTGGGCGAGCGTGAACGCCTGGTGCACGACTTCGGCCAGCACAAGGCGATGATCCTGCGCAACCACGGCCTGCTGGCTGGCGGCAACACGGCCGCCGACGCGTTCCATGAAATCTATTTTCTGGAACGTGCTTGCCAGGCGCAGATTCAGGCATTGGCCGGCGGTACCCCGCTGCGCTTTCCGCCCGAGGCGGTACGCCAGCGCACCGCCGCGCAGTTCAATCGGGAGGAGTCGCCCGTCATTGCACGCCGCGCGTGGCTGGCGGCGCTGCGGCTGATCGACACCTCCCGCTCCGACTACCGCAGTTGATCACCATGACCACCCTCGCCCTCATCAGCCGCGACTACGACATGTCGCACCTGGTGCCCTCCATCCTGCGCGCGGCCCCGGAACTGGACGTGCGCATGTACGGCGAGCCCGCTGCACAGGATGCAGAAGTCGCCGTCTGCTGGAACCCGCCGGAAGGCGCCATCGCCGCGATGCCGCGCGTACGCCTCGTGCACAGCATCGCAGCCGGCGTCGACAACATCCTTGTTGATCCAACCCTACCCGCCGTGCCGTTGTGCCGCGTGGTCGATCCGCAGCACGCGCGGGGCATGGCGGAGTTCGTCACCTGGGGCGTGCTGCACTTCCACCGGCAACTGGATCGCGTGCTCGCCAACCAGCGCAGCGCAACGTGGCTCCGGCCAGAGCAACAGCATCCATCAGCCTGCACCGTCGGCGTGATGGGCTTGGGAGAGATCGGCGCACACGTGGCCGGAGAATTGCACCGCCTGGGCTTCAACGTACGCGGCTGGGCGCGGCAGTCGCGTGATCTGCCCGGCATTGGCGTATATTGCGGTGCGGCGGGTCTGCCGATGTTCCTGGAAGGGATCGACATCCTGATCTGCCTGTTGCCGCTCACCGATGCAACGCGCGGCTTGCTGAACGCCGGCACGTTCGCGCGCCTCAAACCGGGCGCCAAGCTGATTCATGTGGGACGTGGCGAACACCTTGCCGCTGCTGATCTGCTGGAAGCGCTGCACAGTGGCCACCTAGGCGGCGCCATCGTCGACGTGTTCCCGAACGAGCCCCTGCCGGCGGATGACCCGTTCTGGCGCGCGCCCAACTTGATCGTCACACCGCACATGGCATCGGTTGCCAGTTCCGACACCATCGGGCTGCAGGTCGCGCAGAACGTGCGGCGCCTGATGAAAGGCGAAGCGCTCGCCAACGTCGTTGACGTCGCGCGCGGTTACTGACTACCTGCCGACTCCGGATAGCGCGCATCAATAAACCGGTGCAGCGCTTCCAGGAACGCCGCTTCCGCCGCGCTGAACTTGCGGTCGGCCATCCACAGCAGGTGCATGTCGACATCGGCCACACCGTCTTCAGGCGGCAAGCGCTGCAGACGGCCTTGGTCCACATCGTCCTGCGCCACGTGCTCGGGCAAGCAGCCGATGCCGAAGCCCGCCACGATCAGCCGCCGCACTTCCCACATGCTTGATGACGAGCCGACCACCGGCCCAGTCAGGCCCATCTCATCACGAAAGAACGTGAGCATGGAAAGCGGATCGCCAATCTTGTCGCCGGTAAAGGAGACGAACTTCTCGCCGGCCAGATCGGCGACCTGCACATCCGTCTTGCCGAACAGCGGGTGGTATTGCCCGCAGAACAGGGCATAGCGCTGGCGCAGAAACAGCCGGTGCTCGATCTTCTTGGGCAGCGCCCGCTTGGGTGAGAGGCCCAGCGTGGCCGTGCGCAACTCCAGGCTGCGCACCACATCGGCGCTGCGCATTTCCTGACATTCGAGTTCGATGCGCGGATAGTCGCGGTGGAAGCGCCCAAGAAATGCGTCGTAGTCGGGAAAGTCCAACCCACTGACGATGGCCACACGCACCATACCAGCGATCCCGTGGCCGCCCTCGCCGCTGGCCTGTGACAGGCGCGAAATGGTGCCGTAGACCTCTTCCGCGATCTGGCGGACTTCCTCGCCCGCGCGGGTAATCTCGATGGGGTTGGCCTGGCGGTCGATCAGTTGCATGCCGAGCTGGTCTTCCAGCCGCTTGAGGGCCTGGCTCACGGCGGGCTGCGTCAGGTGCAAGCGTGTCGCTGCACGGCTGATGCTGCGCTCCCGCGCAATGGCGAGAAAGGTACGCAGCAGGTTCCAGTCAAGGCGATCGTTGAGATAGGTGTCGAGCTTGGCCTTGCTCATGCGTATTGCGTGGGAAATTTGAAGGTGTTTGGCCAATGCAAGCCATATGCCGTGCCGAGGCTAACCATCTGCTAATCCGGCATCGACTAGAATCCTAGCCTTTCCGACCGTGCCCGCGAAGTTTACCCCCAGCATGGAATCCCGCCTTGTTTCTTCCCGCTCTCGTTCGCCGTGGATGGCGCTGCTTGTTGTCGCGCTCATCGCCGTGTTTCTGGCGCTCTGGACGGACGACCTGTTCCAGCGCTCCACCCTGTTCCGCCCGGATGAGGGCCGCTATGCGGAGATCCCGCGAGAGATGGTGGTCTCCGGCGATTGGGTGACACCGCGCCTGAACGACCTCAAATACTTCGAGAAGCCCCCCCTGCAGTACTGGACGACGGCCGCCACGTTCCAGGCGTTCGGCATCAACGCCTGGGGCGCGCGCCTGTGGCCGCTCCTGTTTGGCCTGGGCGGCATCCTGATGACGGCGTGGACGCTGGCGGTCTATCGCGGCGGACGCGCGGCAGCAACGGGGGCGGCGATCCTCGCTTCTTCGTTGCTGTACTTGCTGTTCGGGCAGGTGATCACGCTCGACATGGGTGTGGGCTTCTTCCTGACCGTGGGCGCGTGCGGCTTCGCGCTGGCGCAGCGGCCAGGCGCATCGCGCGGTGGGCGCCTGGGCTGGATGCTGGTGGTGTGGCTGGCGCTGGCCGGCGCCACGCTCACCAAAGGCCTGATCGGGCTGGTGTTGCCAGGGCTGATCGGCGTGGCTTACCTACTGATGACGCGCAACTGGGCGCTGATCCGCCGGATGCATTGGCTGCCGGGCCTGGCGCTGTACCTGATCGCCACGGTGCCGTGGTTCGTGATCGTGCAGCAGCGCAACCCGGAGTTTTTCGATTTCTTCTTCATCCACGAGCACTTCCAGCGCTTCCTCACCAACGAGCACCATCGCAGTGGCAAGTGGTGGTACTTCATTGCGGTGGGTGCCGCTGGGTTGCTGCCATGGACGCCACTGCTCTTCACGGTAATCGGCAGACGCATTGGGCGCGTGGCCGATCTGTTTGTTGGCGCCCGGGAGTTCGACCTGATGCGCTGGTCGATCGCGTGGACGGCGATGATCTTTCTGTTCTTCTCGGTCTCAAGCTCCAAGCTGCCGGGCTACATCGTACCGGCCTTCCCGGCCCTGGCGATCATCCTGGCCCTGGCGCTGGAAAAGATGCCGACCCGCGCCGTCGCGTGGGCGCTGGGCGTGAACCTGCTGATTGCCATCGGGTTATGGTTTGCGGTGCCCCTGATTGGAGCCAAGGCGGGCGCCAAGATGCCAGCCGAGCAGGTAGCGCAGGCCATGCCGGTGCTACGCAGCGTCATGGTCATGCTGGCCGTCGGCACGGTGGCAGCGCTGATGGCCCTGCGCTGGCAGCGGCACACGCTGGCGGTGATCGTGCTATCGCTCTGCGCGCTGTTCTGCTGGGATCGCGTGCTCAATGCCACCGAGATCTTCCGCGATGCGCTGTCCGCGCGTGACGTCATCGAGAAGACGCAGCGCGCCGTCGGGCCGATTCCCGCCGAAATGCCGTTCTACTCGGTTGAGTGGCTGGACCAGACCGCCATCTATTACCTGGGCCGCCCGATGACGCTGGTCTCCGGTTTTGATGAGCTGGAAATGGGCGCGGGCCTGGAGCCGGACAAGGTGGTCGCCACCACCGATGAATGGATCAAGCGCTGGACCGACGGCCCGCCTGCCTACGCCTTCATGCGCCGCGTGACGTGGCAAAGGCTGCAGGCCGACGGCGTACCAATGCGAGTGGTAGCCGAATCCGCCGACAAGGTGGTGGTGGCGCGCCGGTAAGCACGCGCGACGCCTCGTCAACGCAAAAGCAAAGGGCCGCATCTGCGGCCCTATTTTTTAGCGTGCGCGGTGTCTTACCAAGTGCAACTGCCGCGCAGGAACGCCCACTCCTCGCACTCGTCTCCGCCAGGGCTCACGCAGGTGCCGACTTCGGCGCCGTTGGCGCGGGTGGAAAACTCAAGCTGCCCACCACGCTGCAGGCAATACTCCGAAGCCGGATTGGCCATGCCGACATTGGAGCGCGGCGGCTCGGTTGCTGTGCCGGCAGGCGGCATGGCCGGCACAACCGGTGCCGGTCGCGCGAGCGGCGGCTGCGAGACAGGGGCCGACATGGGCGACGGTGCAGGCTGGATGGTCGTGCGCGGCGGCTGCCAGGGTGGCATCGGCGACGAGCAGGCCGCCAGCCCCGTTGCCAGTATCAACGCGGCAACAACGGCAGCGCGGCGGCCTTGGCCGGCATCCTCAACAACCGTGGCGAGACAGACTGCGCGATCCATGCGTTTCCTCCCGAGGGTTCTGGTGCTGCGCACGCAACAAACGTGCTTGACCGCCTAAGGATAGCTTACGAAACCGCCGGCCCGTATGTCAGGCGGTCAGGCTGCCGCGGCCGGCATGGGAAACCGCATGGTGACGCGAAAACCCGGCGTCGGGGCGTCGCTCGCAGCCGGCCCGATCGACAGGTCGCCGCCAAGATGTCGCACCAGCCGATCGACAATTGCCAGACCCAGCCCGCAGTGCGCGTTGCCGCCGCGCGCCGGGTCCAGGCGGACGAACGGACGCATTACCCGATCAAAATCGGCCGAGGGAATGCCCGCGCCATGGTCTTCCACCGTGAGCGTAAAGCCGCGCTCATCCGATGCCGTGCAGACGTTGACGGGCTGCGCCCCGTAAGCAAACGCGTTGTCGAGCAGATTCACGACGATGCGCTCCAGGTGCGTCGGCTTAAGGCGGAAGCGGTCCCCCGCGTGCAAGTCCAGCGCGACATGCTTGCCTTGCTCGGCAAACGGCTGCACCAGCCCACGCAGATGGCGATCGACCGTCACCTCACGTGCCTCGCTATCACCGCTCTGCGCATAGGCGAGAAACTGCTCCACGATGGCCGACATGGATTCAACATCGCGCTCGATGCCGGCGCCAGCCTTCTGGTCAGCCAGCATCTCAGCACGCAGGCGCAGGCGCGAGAGTGGCGTTTTCAAATCATGCGCAATACCGGCCAGCATGGTGTTGCGCTCTTCATCGGTGGCCGACAGATCGGCGGCCATGTGGTTGAACTGGTCGGTCAACTGGCGCAGCTCGTACGGACCGCGCTCCTTGAGCGGCGCCACATAGCGGCGCCGTGCCAGCGCACCCGCAGCCTCGGCCAGCGCGCGCACCGGGCGCTGGATCTGCCAGGCGGCAAACAATGAAAACGCAATGGCAATCGCCAGCACCACCATCACCCCCGGCACCACGGCCGAGATGGTGGGCGGCGCATGCACCCAAACGAGCGGCATCGCGATCCATTTGTCGCGCTGCGGAAAACGCACGAACACCCGAGGGGTGGCCGCGGCCTCCAGTCGCAATTCCGTACCAGCGGGCAGGCGGCGGGCAAGCTGCCGCGCAAGCTCTGCGGATTTGTCCGATGCCGATAGCGCATCACCCGCAGGCGCTTCATTGGTTTCGACCACCAGGTCTGGCAACTTCGCGCGCAGGTGGCCATCCATCACCGCCTGGAAGGCCTGCAACTGGAAGGCCATCTGATCGACCGACGCCTGGTATTGCCGCTCGCGCCGTTCGGAGCGCAGCACGCCGAGCCACGAAAAATGGCTCAGCACCAGCACCACCACGATCAGCCCGGCCAACCGGCCGAACAGCGTGTCGAATCTAGCCTTGAACTTCATCGCGCACGTCCTGCTCTTCCCGCTCGTCCGGCACGAAGGTGTAGCCGCGGCCGCGCACGGTCTGGATGTAGCGCGGGCGCTGGGCATCTTCATCCAGCACGCGGCGCAGTCGCCAGATCTGTACGTCGATCCCACGGTCGGACACACCGCTGCCCGGGCCATACATCAATTCAACGATGTGCTCGCGCGTCAGCACCTGCATGGCATGCGCAATCAGCAGCTTAAGCAGCGCAAACTCCGTGTCGCTGATGGACAGGGCGCGATCGCCACGGAACAGCGTGCGCATGCGGAAGTTGAGCTTGAACGGGCCGAAGGCGAAGCTGTCACGGTCTTCAGGTGCGGAAGCCGGTACCGCCTGGCGGCGGCGCAGCACGGCGTTGATGCGCGCCAACAGTTCACGCGGCGAGAACGGCTTGCCGAGGTAATCATCCGCGCCGATCTCCAGGCCGATGATGCGGTCGATCTCGTCGCTGCGGGCCGTGAGCAGGATGACTGGCACGTCGTCGTTGCGGGCGCGCAGATCACGCAGGGCTGACAAGCCGTCCACCTTGGGCATCATCAGGTCGAGCACCACGAGCGCCGGGCGCTCGCGCTCGAGCCGGGCGGCCAGACCATCGCCGTCGTGCATCACCGAGACGGCAAAGCTCTGCTGGGTCAGGTATTCGCGCAGCAGGTCGCGCAGTTCGACGTCGTCATCGACGACAAGGATCTTGGTGCCGCTCATGTCTGGAGGGGGACGCTTGAAAGTGTGCTCATGATAACGATTGTCACGCGCGCGAAGCGTCGATGCACTAACGCCATATTGTTTCGCGCGGTAACAGCCGAATAGGTTTGTAATCTGGCGTAATACAACCCGCGGCGCGACTAATTCTGCGCAAAGACGATGCCTTTAAGCTGCGGTCTGACTGGAATGGGCGCCGGGTATCATGTGCGCTCGTCCCCATATTGATCCAACCAGGAAGCACGACATGTCCGAGGCGATGGACCCTGAACGCGGCAACAATAAAAACGCCGGTCATAAAGATGCGGACCGCGGCACGCACGAGACGCATGATGGCGTCTCGCCGACGCTGTTGCCGCCCCCGCGCGAGGGCGGCAAACGCCGTCGCTGGGGGATCTGGGTGGTGCTCGTCATCCTGGTGCTGATCGGCTATGCGGTCTGGCACGCAACGCACCGCAACGCCGGCGGCCCCGGTGGCGCGGGCCGAGGCGGCTCGGGTGGACGCGGCGCAGCCATGGCCAACAAGCCGATGCCCGTGATGGTGGCCACCGCCACGAAGGGCGATATCAATGTGGTGATCTCGGCATTGGGCAACGTGACACCCGTGGCCAACGTGACCGTCAAGAGCCGTGTGGACGGTCAGCTTGTGCGCGTCAACTTTACCGAGGGGCAGAACGTAAAGGCCGGCGACCTGCTGGCTGAAATCGACCCGGCCACCTATCAGGCGCAATTGCTGCAGGCACAGGGCCAGCTTGCCCGCGACCAAGCTCTGCTGCAGAACGCCAAGCTTGACCTGCAGCGTTATCAGACGCTGGCCGCGCAGGATTCCATCTCCAAGCAACAGGTGGACACCCAGGCCTCGCTGGTGCGCCAGTATGAAGGCACGGTCAAACTGGACCAGGGCAACGTCGACAACGCCCGTGTGCAACTGTCCTACACGCGCATCACGGCGCCGGTGTCGGGCCGCGTAGGCTTGCGCCAGGTGGATCCGGGCAACATTGTGCACGCGTCGGACACCAACGGCATCGTCGTCATCACGCAGATCGACCCGATGACGGTCATCTACTCCATTCCCGAAGACAGCCTGCCCAAGGTCATGCCACGCCTGCAGTCCGGCGAAAAGTTGCCGGTGGACGCCTGGGACCGCGCGCAGACCACGGTGCTCGCACATGGCACGCTGATGACGGTGGATAACCAGATCGACAACACCACTGGCACGGTCAAGCTGCGCGCACAGTTCCCGAACCAGAACGCCGCGCTGTTCCCCAACCAGTTCGTCAACGTGCGCATGCGTGTCGATACGCTGCACGACCAGGTGATCGTGCCGGGCGCCGCCATCCAGCGCGGTACGCAAGGCACGTTTGTCTACATCGTCGGCCAGGACAGCAATGTGACGCTGCGTGTGGTCAAGCTGGGCGTGACCGAAGGCGAGCGCGTCTCGGTCACCTCTGGCTTGCAACCCGGCGAGCGCGTAGTCATTGACGGCGCCGACAAGCTACGCGACGGTGCACCTGTGGAAGTGATCCAACCTGGTGCGGCCAATGCGGCAAGCGCCCCTGCTGCGGGCCAGACCCACCAGGGTGGTCGCCATCGCCGTGGCCAGGGTGGCGCTTCGGCGCCCGCTGCGAGCGCGCCTGCCGCCAAGCAGTAAGCCGTGCCTCGCGCACTCGCCTGACGAAGTCTTCTGTTCCGAGCTGGCATGAATCCCTCCCGAATTTTTATCCTCCGGCCCGTGGCGACCACCCTGTTGATGGTCGCCATCCTGCTGTCGGGCCTGGTGGCGTACCGGATGCTGCCGCTCTCTGCGCTGCCCGAGGTCGACTACCCGACCATCCAGGTGACAACGCTGTATCCGGGCGCGAGCCCGGACGTGATGACATCGTCCATCACCGCACCGCTGGAGCGGCAGTTCGGCCAGATGCCAGGCCTGAAGCAGATGACATCGTCCAGCTCGGGCGGCGCCTCGGTCATCACGCTGCAGTTTGATCTGTCCCTCTCGCTCGACATTGGCGAGCAGGAAGTGCAGGCGGCCATCAACGCAGCCGGCAACCTCCTGCCGACCGACCTGCCGATGCCGCCGATCTACAGCAAGGTCAACCCGGCAGATGCGCCGATCCTGACGCTGGCGATCACCTCCAACACGATGCCGTTGCCCAAGCTGGAAGACCTGGTCGACACACGCATCGCGCAAAAGCTTTCGCAATTACCGGGTATTGGCCTGGTGAGCATCAGCGGCGGCCAGCGGCCGGCAGTGCGCGTTCAGGCCAACACGTCGGCACTGGCGTCGCTGGGTCTGTCGATCGATGACATCCGCACCGCCATCGGCACGGCCAACGTGAACGGCGCCAAGGGCAGCTTCGACGGCCCGATGCGGGCATCCACCATCGACGCCAACGATCAGCTCAAGTCCGCCGCTGAGTACAGCAAGATGATCGTCGCCTACAAGAACGGCGCACCCATTCGCCTGTCCGATGTGGCGCAGATCATCGACGGTGCCGAAAACAGCAAGCTGGCCGCCTGGGCCAACACCACGCCCGCCATCATCCTGAACGTGCAGCGCCAGCCGGGCGCCAACGTGATCGAGGTGGTGAACCGCGCCAAGGCCCTGCTGCCACAGTTGAAGGACACCCTGCCCGGCAACGTGGATGTGGCGCTGCTGACCGACCGCACCACCACCATCCGTGCCTCCGTTTCGGATGTGCAGTTCGAGCTGATGCTGGCCGTGGCGCTGGTGGTGATGGTGATCTTCCTGTTCCTGCGCAACGTGCCGGCCACCGTCATTCCTGCCGTGGCGGTGCCGCTGTCTCTGGTGGGTACGTTTGGCGTGATGTACCTGACCGGGTTCTCGATCAACAACCTGACGCTGATGGCGCTCACGATTGCCACGGGCTTTGTGGTGGACGATGCCATCGTCATGATCGAGAACATCGCCCGCTACATTGAAGAAGGCGACCCGCCCATGGAGGCGGCACTCAAGGGCTCCAAGCAGATCGGCTTCACCATCATCTCGCTCACCTTCTCGCTGATTGCGGTGCTCATTCCGCTGCTGTTCATGGGCGACGTGGTGGGCCGGTTGTTCCGCGAATTCGCCATCACGCTGGCGGTGTCGATTCTGATTTCGGCGGTGGTGTCGCTCACGCTCACGCCGATGATGTGCGCACGCCTGCTCAAGCACATTCCCGAAGCGGAGCAGACGCGCTTCTATCACGCTGCCGGCGCGTTCTTCGACAACATCATCGCGCACTACGGCCGCATGCTGCAGTGGGTGCTCGACCGCCAGAAGAGCACGCTGCTGGTGGCCATTGGCACGCTGGTGCTGACGGGCGTGCTGTATGTGGTGGTGCCCAAGGGTTTCTTCCCGGTGCAGGACACGGGCGTGATCCAGGGTATTTCGGATGCAACGCAGTCGATCTCGTTCTCGGCAATGGCCGAGCGCCAGCAGAAGCTGGCCGAAGTGGTGTTGAAAGACCCGGCGGTGGAAAGCCTGTCGTCGTTCATTGGTGTGGATGGCACGAACACCACGCTCAACAGCGGCCGCATGCTGATCAACCTCAAGCCGAAGGACCAGCGCGACGCCGATGCGAGCGAAATCATCCAGCGCCTGCAGCCCGAGCTGGCCAAGGTAGCCGGCATCTCGCTATATATGCAGCCGGTGCAGGATCTGACGATTGAAGACCGCGTCAGCCGCACGCAATACCAGTTCACGGTGGAAGACCCGGATCCGGCAAACCTGTCGAAATGGGTGCCCAAGCTGGTTGAGCGCCTGAAGCAGACCCACGAACTGCGCGATGTGGCGAGCGACCTGCAGGACAACGGCCTGCGCGCCTATGTGCAGGTGGACCGCGACAAGGCAGCGGTGTACGGCATCACGATGGCGGCGGTCGACAGCGCGCTGTACAGCGCCTACGGCCAACGCCTGGTGTCGACCATCTTCACGCAGTCGAATCAATACCGCGTGGTGCTGGAAAACGACCCGGACATGCATGCCGGCCCGCAGTCGCTGTATGACCTCCATGTGCCATCCAGCAACGGATCGACAGTGCAGCAGGTGCCGCTGGGTGCCTTTGCCACGGTGGTCGAACAACCGGGCTCGCTGGTGGTTAATCATCAGGGTCAGTTTCCGTCCGCCACCATTTCGTTCAACGTGGCGCCGGGTGCATCATTGGGCGCGGCGGTGGAAACCATCAAGGCTGTCGAGCAGGAAATCGGCCTGCCGCTCAGCATGGCGACCAGCTTCCAGGGTGCGGCCCTGGCATTCCAGGCCGCCCTGTCCAACCAGCTCTGGCTGATCCTGGCCGCCATCATCACGATGTACATCGTGCTGGGCGTGCTGTACGAAAGCACGATTCACCCGGTGACGATTCTATCGACGCTGCCCTCGGCCGGTGTGGGTGCGCTGCTGTCCTTGCTGATTGCCGGCAAGGACATGGGCATCATCGGCATCATCGGCATCATCCTGCTGATCGGTATCGTCAAGAAGAACGCGATCATGATGATCGACTTCGCGCTGGAGGCCGAGCGCGAGCAAGGCATGAAGCCGCGCGATGCGATCTACCAAGCGTGTCTGCTGCGCTTCCGGCCGATTCTGATGACGACCATGGCAGCCCTGCTGGGCGCGCTGCCGCTGATGCTCGGCACGGGTGTGGGCTCGGAGCTGCGCCAGCCGCTGGGCATCACCATGGTGGGCGGCCTGCTGGTCAGCCAAGTGCTGACGCTGTTCACGACGCCGGTCATCTATCTGGCATTCGACGGCCTGGGACTGCGCCTGCGCAACTGGCGAGAGCGCCGCACGGCCGCCCGTAGCCGCGGCACACCAGGCGCCGATCAACCGGGCAGCCAGCCATGAACCTGTCCGCCACCTTCATCGCACGGCCGGTTGCCACGGCACTGCTGACCATTGGCGTGGCGCTGGCGGGCATGGCGGCGTTCCGCTTACTGCCGGTATCGCCGCTGCCGCAGGTGGATTTTCCAACCATCTCGGTCAGTGCTTCGCTGCCCGGCGCCAGCCCCGAGACAATGGCTGCCACCGTGGCAACGCCGCTGGAGCGCTCGCTCGGCCGCATCGCCGGCATTACGGAGATGACGTCGTCCAGTTCGCTGGGCTCGTCACGCATCACGCTGCAGTTCGATCTGTCGCGTGACATCGACGGTGCGGCACGCGATGTGCAGGCCGCGATCAACGCGTCGCGCAGCCTGCTGCCGTCTGGCCTGCCGAGCAACCCGACGTACCGCAAGGTCAACCCGGCAGACGCGCCGATCATGATTCTTGGGCTGACGTCGGACACCATGTCGCGCGGCGAGCTGTACGACGCGGCGTCAAGTATCCTGGCGCAGAAGCTGTCGCAAATCACTGGTGTGGGCCAGGTGACCATCGGCGGCGCGTCGCTGCCGGCGGTGCGCGTGGAGTTGAACCCGGCCGCGTTGAACAAGTACGGCATCTCGATGGAGACCGTGCGCACCATCATCACCTCCACCAACGCAAACCGGCCCAAGGGCATGGTGGAATCCGGCGATCGCGTGTGGACGATCTTTGCCAATGATCAGGCCAAGAAAGCCGCCGAATACAAGCCGCTGATCATCGCCTACAACAATGGCGCCCCGGTACGACTGTCTGACGTGGCAGAAGTGACCGACAGCGTGCAGGACATCCGCAACTACGGCTCTGCCAACGGCAAGGCCTCGGTGCTGCTCATCATCAGCCGGCAGCCGGGCGCCAACATCATCGACACCGTCGACGCCATTAACGAGACGCTGCCCTATCTGCGCAACACCATTCCCGCCCAGATCAACCTGGACGTGATGATGGACCGCACCCCCACCATCCGCGCCTCGCTAAAAGACGTGGAACGCACGCTTGTGCTGTCCATTGCGCTGGTGATCATGGTGGTGTTCCTGTTCCTGCGCAACGTGCGGGCTACGCTCATCCCCAGTGTGGCCGTGCCGGTATCGCTCATCGGCACCTTCGGGGTGATGTACCTGTGCGGCTACAGCCTCGACAACCTCTCGCTCATGGCATTGACGGTGGCGACCGGCTTCGTGGTCGACGATGCCATCGTGGTGCTGGAAAACGTCTCACGGCACATCGAAAACGGCATGCGGCCCATGCAGGCCGCGCTCAAGGGCGCGCGCGAGGTGGGCTTCACGGTCGTGTCGATGAGCTTCTCGCTGATTGCCGTGTTCATTCCGCTGCTGCTGATGGGCGGCATTGTCGGCCGATTGTTCCGCGAGTTTGCGGTGACGCTGTCGGTGGCCATTCTGGTGTCGCTGGTGGTGTCGCTTACCACCACCCCGATGATGTGCGCCCGCTTGCTCAAGCCCGCCAACGAAGAGGAATACGGTTGGTTTCACCGCAAGACCGAAGGCTTCTTCACCCTACTGCTCGACATCTATCGCAACTCACTGGCCTGGGCGCTGCGTCATAGCTGGCTCACGCTGCTGATCCTGTTTGCGACGGTGTGTCTGAACGTCTATCTGTACATCATCGTGCCGAAGGGCTTCTTCCCGCAGCAGGACACGGGCCGCGTCATCGGCTTCATCCAGGCTGACCAGGCGATCTCGTTCCAGGCCATGCGCACCAAGCTGACGGACTTCATCACCATCGTGCGGCAGGACCCGGCCGTGGAAAACGTGGTGGGCTTCACCGGCGGCAGCCAGCGCAACACCGGGCAGATGTTCCTTCAACTCAAGCCACTGGCCGAGCGCAAATTGTCGGCCGACCAAGTCATCAACCGGTTGCGCGGCAAACTTGCGCAGGAGCCGGGTGCCACGCTGTTCCTGCAATCGGTGCAGGACATTCGCGTGGGGGGCCGAGCCAGCAATGCGCAGTACCAGTACACGCTGCAGGCGGACGACCTCAATGAGCTGCGCGAATGGGATCCGAAGATCAAGCAGGCGCTCATGCAGGCCAAGTCGCTGGTGGATGTCAACACCGATACGCAGGACAAGGGCCTGCAAACCACGCTCGTGATCGACCGCGACAAGGCCAAATCGCTAGGCATCAACCCCGCCGATATCGACAATGCGCTGAACGACGCATTCGGCCAACGCCAGGTGTCCACCATCTACAACCCGCTCAACCAGTACCGGGTGGTGATGGAAGCGGCGCCACAGTACTGGCAAAACCCTGAAGGCCTGCGCGACATCTACGTCATCACGTCGTCCGGCGCGCAGGTGCCGCTGTCCACCTTCTCGCACTACGAGCCAACCAACACGGCGCTGGCGGTCAACCACCAAGGGCAGTTTGCAGCCAGCACCATCTCGTTCAACCTCGCGCCTGGGGCGTCGCTGTCCACTGCCACGCAGGAGATTCAGGACACCATGAACCGCATCGGCGTGCCGACCTCCGTGCACGGCAGTTTCCAGGGCACCGCCAAGGCGTTCCAGGATTCGCTCTCCAGCCAGCCGGTGCTGATCCTGTTCGCGCTCATCACGATCTACATCGTGCTGGGCATTCTGTACGAGAGCTACGTGCACCCGATCACGATTCTGTCGACGCTGCCGTCGGCCGGCGTGGGGGCGCTGTTGGCGTTGATCATTACCGATACGGACTTCTCGATCATTGCGCTGATTGGCGTGATCCTGCTGATCGGCATCGTCAAGAAGAACGCGATCATGATGATCGACTTTGCGCTGGAGGCCGAGCGCAGCCAGGGCATGAGCCCGGCTGATGCCATCTTCCACGCCTGCGTCCTGCGCTTCCGGCCGATCCTGATGACAACGATGGCGGCACTGCTTGGCGCCCTGCCGCTCGCACTCGGCCACGGCGACGGTGCCGAACTGCGCACGCCGCTGGGTATTTCCATCGTCGGCGGCCTGTTGGTCAGCCAGATCCTGACGCTCTACACCACGCCGGTGGTCTACCTGGCGCTGGACCGCCTGCGCCTGCGCCGCGCCGGCCGCACGAAAGACACACCGTTGCCCTCTTTGGGTTCGCAAGGAAGCTCGACATGATGAAAAGAGGCAATCAAGCCCACCGCACACCCCGCCTGCTGCCGCGCACGTTGTTGAGCGCGACGGCGCTGGCTGCCTGCGCACTGCTGACCGCCTGCGCGGTCGGCCCCGACTACAAGCGCCCCGACACCGAGGTGCCTCAGCAGTACAAGGAAGCTGGCGACTGGAAGGTCGCCAACCCGAGCGACGCCATCGCCCGCGGCAAATGGTGGGAGATTTTCAACGACCCACAACTGAACGCGCTAGAAGAACAGGTGGCCGCCGCCAACCAGAACATCGCGGTGGCTGAGGCGCAATATCGCCAGGCGCAGGCGCTGGTGCAGTCAGCGCAGGCATCGTTCTTTCCGACCTTGGGTGCGAGTGCCTCGGCCACGCGCAGCCGCTCAGTGCGCACCACCGTCAACCCGGACGGCAGCCTGTCGGTCGGCAACCCAAGCCTGCTCAACTCGCAGAGCCTGTCGCTCAACGCAAGCTGGGAGCTGGACCTGTGGGGCAGCATCCGCCGCAATGTCGAGGCAAACAAGGCCAGTGCCGAAGCCAGCGCCGGAAACCTCGCCGCAGCCCTGCTCTCTGCGCAGGCGACACTCGCGCAGGACTACTTTCAACTGTTGGTCACGGACACCCAAAAGGCCGTGCTGCAACGCACCGTGGCCGATTACGAGCGTTTCCTGAAGCTCACGGAAAACCAGTACGCGGTGGGCGTGGCACAGCGCTCCGATGTGCTTTCCGCGCAAACACAGCTCAAGCAGGCGCAGGCGCTCCTGCTTGACGCGGAGGTCTCGCGAGCCCAGCTAGAGCACGCCATTGCGGTGCTGATCGGCAAGCCGCCGGCAGAATTCTCCCTGCCGACCCAAAAGGCAACCAACTTCTATGAATTGCCGACCATACCGGACATCCCGCTGGAGATTCCGTCGGCCATCCTGGAGCGCCGCCCCGATGTAGCCGCCGCCGAGCGCAACATGGCCGCCGCCAACGCGCAGATTGGCGTAGCAAAAGCCGCTTACTTCCCGACGCTCACCCTGGGAGGCTCGACAGGGCTCGCGGCGAATACGCTGTCACACCTGGCAACGCTGCCAAGCCGCATCTGGTCAATCGGCCCGACCCTTGCCGCCACGCTGTTCGACGGCGGTGCGCGTTCGGCAGCGGTGGATAAGGCCGGAGCGGCCTACGACGGATCGGTGGCGACGTATCGTCAGACGGTGCTCGGCGCCTTCCAAGATGTCGAGGACAACTTGGCAGCCCTGCGCTGGCAGGCGCGGGAACTTGAGGTGCAGGCCGAAGCGGTCAAGGCAGCCCAGCAGGCGGCAAGCATTGACCTGAACCGCTACCGCGCGGGTACGGTCAGCTTCCTCGAAGTCATCACCACACAGGCAACCGCCTACACCGCCGAGCGCACGCTGCTTACTCTGCAAGGCAAGCAGTATTCGGCAGCGGTGCTGTTGGTCAAGGCGCTGGGCGGCGGCTGGCACGGCGAGGTGCCAGTAGTCGGCCAGGCCGCGCTACAGCCAGCTTCCGCCCCCACCGCGCAATAAACCCACGCCCCCCTGTGTTGCCAGCGGCTGACATTTCGTCGTCGGCAACACTGCCTTGTGTATAGGGAGCCGCACGCGGTGCGGTCATTCCCCCTATAATCGACGGAATTTTTCGGCCTAGTCTGATTGCCTCGGGTACGCAAATTGCGCTTGCCACGTCGCTGTCTCGGCTGTCTGTTTGTCTGCCGCCATGTTCGCTGCGCGCGTGGCCGGCCGTTGCCGTTGCCGTAAATCGCGCGCTGCACAACCGCTTCTGCCGCTCTCTCCGATGATCCGATCGACACTCCCCCGCTCCGTCAAGCTCATGGCCGCCGCACTCGGTGCCGCCTCGCTGTTTGCCGCCCTGCCCGCCCAGGCCGACCCGTCCGTGCGTGTGATCTACGGCAAGGACAACCGCCACGGCATCGAGAAGTACGGCGTTGACCTGGATTTCGATTCGGGCTTCCACTGGGGCAACCCGGAAGGCTGGTTCGTGAACCTGGACTGGGAAGTGGCACTGGGTCAATGGCGCTCGACGCAAGGCACCAACCGCCAGAACATCACCGAGTTTGGCGTAACGCCGCTGTTCCGCATTGAAAAGCGCGGCGGCTCGTGGGTGCCGTTCATCGAGGCTGGCGTCGGCCCGCGCCTGTTGTCGCACACCCGCACGTCGGACGAGCACAACTTCAGCACGGCCTTCCAGTTCTCCGACATGATTGGCGTGGGCGTGGCCTTCGGCAGCAAGCAACAGTTCCAAGTTGGCTACCGCTTCGAGCACCTCTCGAACGCGTCGATCAAGCGTCCGAACCCGGGTACGGATCTGAACGAGCTGTACTTGCGCTACACGTTCTGAGTGGCGTGAGCGGGCTGATGCCCGCCCCGGCATTTGGTGAAAGCGGCCTGCCCTTGCGGCGGGCCGTTTGTTTTGTGCGGCAGATCAGCGCACGTCAGCTTCGCCGTCGAGGTCGCGGTCGCGCGATCGCATGCCCATCAGGCGCTCGTAGTTGAGCGAGGCATGGAAGCCAAAGCCATTGCCGCCGGCACGCTTGACTTCGTACATGGCGGCATCAGCATTACGGATCAGCGTCTGAGCATCGTGGCCGTCAGCCGGGTATAGCGCCACACCGGCACTCACGCCCATCGACAGCACATGGCCCTCCACACGAAACGGCGCCTGAAGTTGATCGATCAGGCGCTCGATCGTCTGCTCCACATCGTCGCGCGTGGCGCAATGCGTGAGGATCGCAACAAACTCATCGCCACCCAATCGGGCAACCGTGTCGGACGCGCGCAGGCCACTGCGCAAGCGCATGGCGGTAGCCTTGAGAACCAGGTCTCCTACGCCGTGACCGTATTCGTCGTTAACAGGCTTGAAGCGGTCCAGGTCGATAAAGACAACCGCCACCTGACCGCGGGAACGACGCGCAGCTTGAATGGCGATGAACAACCGGTCGCGCAACAGGCGTGCGTTGGGTAAATCGGTCAGCGGGTCATGCAGCGCAAGGTGATGCGCCTGGTCGAGCATGGCTCGGCGCTTGGTGACGTCGAGCAGCGTACCGCTCACGCGTGTCGCCATGCCGCGTGCATCGCGCTCGGTCACGCGGCCGCGTGCGGCAATCCAGATCCACTGCCCGTGGCTCCCGCGCATGCGCTGCTCTACCTCAAAGCTCTCGACATCACCGCGCAGGTGACGATAGATGCGCCGCGCACTCAGGGCCGCATCCTGCGGATGCACCATGGAGAACCATGCGTCGGGATCGTTGGGCAGATCGTCGGGATCGTAGCCGAGCATGTCGGCCGTGCGGCGATTGAAGGACACATGCCGCGCACGCGTCGACCAATCGAAGGTGCCAAGCCCAGCACCATCGAGCACATAAGACAGGCGCTGCTCCGAAGCGCGCAGCGACTCAAGCGCCAGGCGCCGCGCAGTCACATCCTGCACCTGCACGATGAGATGCTTGCCGATGCTTGCACCGCTGATCTCATGCGCAAGCGCGAAATCGGCCTGTACCCATACGGTACTGCCGTCCTGGCGCACAAAGCGGGTTTCCATCGACAGCGCTTCGCGCTGACCGGAGAGCAGCGCTTCAACGCCGTCGCGCGTGCGCTCGGTGTGATCGGGGTGGCAGAGATCGAACAGATCGCGCGTGCGCAGCGTCTGCGCTTCATGGCCTGTCAGCACGCACAGAGCGCGGTTCACGTCGAGGAAGCGACCCTCCGGCGCGCACAGGCCGATCCCTATCGGCGAATGTTCGATCGCAGCCTTGTACAAGTGGTGGTCCTCAAGCATGGCGATGCAATTTCGCGAATGCGGCAGTCCCGGGGGTGGCTGTGTGATGACGGCCGTCCCGCCCCAGAGCGCTCAACAACGCAATGCTTTGCGTCGGGCTGGGCGGGGGCGGTCGGCGTGATCCCCGTAACCGGTCTCGTGGTCTGCAACTCCAGCGGTGGCTGGCAGACCGGTCCGTGCACGTTGCGTGCGCACGAATCGAGGCGGACTATAGAAGCCGCTGGTTAACGGGGCAATCCCTTCCCGCGAGGGGACATGGACCATGTGCTCACTCTGGCCCCCTCGTACTCGAAGTCGACGCGAAGGAAACGCGCCCCGCGTCATTCCCGTCAGCGTTTGTCGCTGCCGATTGTCGACAGCCGCCCGGCGACGCTGGGCATCCCACAACTCTACACCCTGGCCACACGCAGAGCAGCTAACCATTTGGTTAGGTCGAAAGGATGCAACGCGCGGCGCAACCGTTTGCCTGATACGCGCGCAGGGTTCTCCACATTGTGGATGTCTCCACTTGCAGACAAGCCTTAGGCGATCATCCAGAAGAACGAGGTCGCGCAAAAAGGGAGCGCGCTCCATTACTATTCTTGGAGATCGCTTCGGGGGGCGAGTGAACACGGCGAGCCGACGCGCGTCCATATGGCGTGCGCGGTCAGTGGGAGGTTGTATGGAATTGAGTTTTGTCGCCCCCGGCACGCAAACGCACCGCTACGCCCTGAAGCTGGCGGGCCTGCCCGCAGAATCCGAGGGTACCGAGCCCATCGATCCGGTCTGGATCGACGATGCCCTCACCGCAGCCGTGCGTGTATTTGACGCGCATCGCGTGCACTTTGCCGACGCGTACTTCGCCTACCGGGCCCGCGATGCAGCGCAGCATCCCGCACATGCCGCAGACGTCGCTCCATCCACGCGCGTTGCGGGCGATCTGCACGACGACACACCACTGCTCGCAGATACCTTTGCCATTGCGCAGCTTGCGGCACTTGTCTCGCTGGAGGCGGCCGGCGTAGCCGACATCATCGACGTGCGTCTCGTGGTCGAGCGCTTGCGCGACGATGGCCCGCCCCCGCCCGCCGACGGCATCGGCGAAGTCACATTCACCACCGAAAGCACCCCAAGCCTGCGCGGCGGCGCCAGCCGGCACTGATTACGGCGACGGCCCGGTCGGCCTGCCCACGGCGGCGGCATCCCGAAAAGTCCAGTGCCGGTGCACCAGAAAGTTGAAGACAGCGGTGATTGCCGAGGCGAACATCTGCGCGACGAGGTAATACAGCCCAAGCGCCAGACCAATCGCCATGATGGTGGCATTGCACCCCAGTGCCAGGAACGCCACCACGCCAAATCGCAACATCGCGCCGATATGCCCGCGCGTACTGTTGAACACCGCCTGCCGACTGATGAAGTAGTTGAGCGTGGCACCGATGACGCTGCCGGCTACGGATGCCCGCCAGGGCGAGACACCCACCTGCACCAGCCCAAACAGCACGGCGTAGTGCGCCAGCGTCGCACCGCCGCCAATAACGACATAGCGCGCGAACTGCTCTGCCACTGCCCAAACACCCCGCCGAGAGATTGTCGTCACGCCGTGCCCGCCGTGGAAGAAAGACTGCGCCGCATCATAGCAACGGTGTGTGCAACTCCTGTGCCCACCCAAACCTGAAGCGACGCCAAGTGCGCTTTGCGCTTAAAGTTGCGTGACATTTGGCCGTATAAAGTCGTGGGACCCGCGCAGGTGCGGGTGCGCCATTGCCATGCTTGAACTTCAACCTCTCGACATTCCGCTTGCAATCCCCCTGCCGTGGCCGATGCTGGACGCCGACGGGCAACTGCTCGTACCCAAGGGCGACGTCATCCACTCGCCGGAGGAGATCGACCTGCTGTTTACGCTGCATCGTCCGCATCGTCAGGCTGACGGCTCGCCGCAGCCGGCGCCCGCCTTTGCCAACATGCAGTTCCCAAACACGCTGTTCCCCGACATTGGGGGTGAAGACCCGGACGGAGAACGCAACATCGCCATGGAGCTGCTGGGCCTGCGCCCGGGCGGCATGCTCACCGTACGCCTGACGGCGGGTGCTGGGCAAAGCAAGGGGGCCGCGCGCGTGATGGGCTACAGCCCGCAGCGCCACCTGCTCATCACCATGCCGACCGACAGCGGCCGCGCGGTCATGCCTGTCAAGGACGAACTGCTGGAGATCCACGCGTTCTCGGGCGAGGGCATCGCCAGTTTCGAATGCACGGTGATGGCAGTGTGCCGCATCCCCTTCGAATACGTCGTGCTGTCACCGCCGCGGCGGATCAAGAACCGCACGTTGCGCAAGTCGCTGCGTGTGCGAACCAACGTGGTCGGCAAGATGCTGGTGAGCGGCGAGCCGCCGCGCATGATCCATATCTCCGACATCAGCACGACAGGGGCGTCGTTCCGCTCCGCGCATCGGCTGGAAGTCAGTGGTGCACCCGCGCGCCTGCGCTTTCGCGTGAAGACGCGCGACTACCACTCGGAGCTGGTGGCCGCGACGCTCATCCGCAGCGAGAAGCCCGCTGACTTGCCCAATACCTATCAGTACGGCGTGGAGTTCATCGAGTTGGTCGCGGCACAGAAGATGCTGTTGCAGTGCTTCATCTACGAGCAATTGCTGTGGGGCGGCCAACGCATGGTGTAAGTCAGCAGCATGGTTGCCGCAACAGCAAAACGATATCAATTCCTTTTTTATCTGAATTAACCACAACTAAATTTATAAAAGCGGCGTATGTGGTTCCGATGAAAACCCACCGCGAATCGGCCACCCACGCCGTGTTTCGGCTTATGATGCCCAGAGGTTTGCCGTAACAACGTTACACAATTGACGGCATAGGCAAACCCGTGCATTTCCGTTTCAAAGGTATTTGCAGGACGATCCCCATTTATGAGTCGCGCAACATCTGTCGCGCCATCGGGTCTGGATCCCATCTCCGAACTGCCGGATCGAGAACGATTCGTCTACCTGCTGGCAGCGATGCCACACACCGCACAGCCCGGCGCCGCCCATGCAACCGGCGCATTGCTGCTGATCGGCCTGGATCATTTTGCCGAGGCGACCAACACGCTAGGGCCCCTTGCGGCACGTGCAGTCATCGTTGAATGTGCGGCACGCCTCAAGGCGCTATGCACGCCCGATGCCGATGGCAGTGCCCCGATCGTCGGGCGCGTGGGCCACGAAACCTTTGCCGTTGCCTCGGCTGAATTTGCCTCCGCACAGGCCGTCCACGATCTCGCACGACGTATCTCCGCCGCGCTCACGCGGCCGTTTATTGCGCAGGGGTACGAACTGGTTTGCTCGTGCAGTATTGGCATGACACTGTTCGAGAGCACGCCCACGGAAGCCGCACGGCTGATCGAACAGGCGGATCGCGCGCTCTATCACGTGCAGCACGGCGGCGAGCAAAGCCCCGCACTGTATGCCCCTGCCGCAATGGCGCCGCGCACCGACGGCGCAGCAGCGCCACACCAGACAACGGACCCCGCCGCTGAACATCCGCGCCTGGCAGCGCAGCTACGCCACGCACTGGCGCGCCGCCAGTTCAGCCTAAACCTGCAACCGCAATTGAGCCTGGCCGACGGCAAGATCGTCGGCTACGAATTTCTCTTGCGCTGGATCTCACCTGAGCTGGGCGGCGTGGCACCGGCGGATTTCCTGCCGATCCTGGAGCAGAGCGGTGACATCCGCGAGGTAGGCCGTTGGGTGCTCGACAATGCCGCCCAGATGCTCGCCGGCCTGCAGCGCGAAGAATCCGAGCGGTCAGGTCGCGGCGGCCAACGGCATCAATCCAGCGTGCATGCTGCGGTCAACCTGTCGGTAACGCAGTTGCTCGATCCCCAGTTGAGCAACATCGTGCGAGACATTGCTGCACGCCATGCGGTGCCAACCACGCGGCTGGTATTCGAGGTGTCGGAGCACACGCTGCTGCGTGTGAGCGGCGCGGCGCATCAGGCCATCGACGCTCTGCGCGCATGCGGAGCACGGGTGGCCATGGAGGACTTTGGCGCGACGGCGCACAGCCTCGATTGTCTGGAGGCCTTCCGCCCCGATCAGGTCAAGCTCGACCAAGGCGTCGTCAGTGCCGGGGCAGATGCCCACCATCACGGCACACTGCAAAAGTTGGTAGCCGCTGCGCACGCCGCCGGCGTGCCTGTCACGGCCACACGCGTGGAAACGGCCGCGCAGCTCCAAGCGCTGCGTGCCTGCCGTTGCGACGTGATTCAGGGTTACCTGCTATCGCAGCCCTTCCCTGTGCGCTGGATCGACGATACGCAAGGCGTGATTGCCGAGCGCGCTCGCGATCTGATGCCCTAGGGCTCGGGACACCACGGCAAAAACAAACGCCCCTCCGCGCATGCGGAAGGGCGTTGTGTTGTTGACGGCTGAAGCGAGTCGCTCAGTACCGCATTCAAACGTGGTTCGTGCGGAAGACCGCAACCGCGCTGCGCAGCGCCTCCGCCTGCTCCTCCAGCGACTCTGCAGCGGCAGCTGCCTGCTCCACCAGCGCGGCATTCTGCTGGGTCACCTGGTCCATCTGCGTGACAGCCTGGTTGACCTGCTCGATGCCGCTGCTCTGCTCTTCCGAGGCGGCGGAAATCTCGCCCATGATGTCGGTCACACGCTTGACGGCCACCACCACTTCCTCGATCACCGTACCGGCCTCGGCCACCAGCGTTGAGCCGTTCTGCACACGGCCAACCGAGTCCCCGATCAGCTCCTTGATCTCTTTGGCTGCCGTGGCACTACGCTGCGCGAGGCTGCGCACTTCACCGGCCACCACGGCAAAGCCACGGCCTTGCTCGCCGGCGCGGGCGGCTTCCACCGCGGCGTTGAGCGCCAGGATGTTGGTCTGGAACGCGATGCCCTCGATCACGCCAATGATGTCGGCAATCTTCCTGCTGCTGTCGTTGATGCCCGTCATCGTCTCGATGACGCGGCCCACGACTTCCCCGCCCTTGACGGCGATATCCGACGCATTGACTGCCAGCGTACTGGCCTGACGGGCGTTGTCGGCGTTCTGCTTCACGATGCTGGTCAGCTCTTCCATGCTGGAAGCGGTTTCCTCCAGCGAGCTGGCCTGTTGCTCCGTGCGCTGCGACAGGTCGGCATTGCCGGCGGCGATCTGCTTGGTGGCGCTGGCGATCGAGTCCGAACCCGTGCGCACCTGGCCGATGATCTGCTGCAGACTCGTCTGCATCGAAGACACGGCGTGCATCAGGCGCGCGGTTTCATCACGACGGCCAGCCGTGGTTTGCCCTTCCATGCGCGTGGCAAGGTCACCCGAGGCCATACGCTCAAACACCTGGATGGCCCGCTCCAGCGGGCGCACCACCGTGCGGCCCAGCACACTACGCGCCACCACCGACAACACCAGCGCTGCAGCCAACAAGCTACCCGCAATCCAGATGCTCATGGCATAGCGCGACTGCGAATTGTCAAAGCGCGTCTTGCCGTACTTGAAGCGTGCCCCAACCAGCGGCCCCAGCGCCGTGTCGTAATCGACAAACAGCTTGGGCACCTGGGTCGTGTTCAGTTCGCGATAGGTGGTGAGATCGCTGCGTTCCAGCGCCGCAATGGCAGGCTCCAGCGCCGTCTTCACGAACTTGGTGCGTGCTGCGTCGGCGAGTTGCAGCTGGGCGCGATCGGCGTCGGGAATCGGCAGCTTCATGAACTCGGCCCACGCGTCGTTGGCCGAGTTGACCATGGTGTGCGCATCGGCCAGCAGCTTCTTCAGTTCGTCCGGCGACGACACCGAATCAAAATTGGTCAGGTGAATGCGTGCCCACAGCAGATTGATGGTGTCCTTGGCCAGCAGGTCCAGCCCCTTGGCATCTTCCAGGTACACGGCACGCAGGTCGTCATTCGTCGCCCGGCCGGTGGAGATGCCCGCAAAACCCACGACCGCGATCATCACGGCAAACGCCGCAACCAGCATCGTCAATCGCGTCCGAATGCTCGTGTCCATCCACTTCCACATATGTATTCCCCCGCATGGTTGGCCGTCAGGCGCTGTCTTGTGCTCTTTTTTCCGGCTTCGATGTACCGGTTGTCTGGCACCCGTTTCACTCCTGAAATGTCCTAACGGCAGGGGGCGGCGGAAGTAGAGCCCCTCCCCACGAATGTCCGGGATACGCCGCAAGTGATACGAAAGACTGTCAAAAAGATGCGCCCGAAGCACCCTACGTGCGCGGGGTGGCACTAAAATGCGGTCTGCGCCACCGGATGGGTGGCAATCATGCGAAACCGCGCAAGCTCGCGCGGTAGACCGCTCTACTCACAAGGGGATCAAGATGAAGAAACTGATTGCACTGGTAGCCCTGGGCTGCGCTGTCTTGGCCGGTTGCAACACGATGGCAGGCATGGGCAAGGACATCCAGTCGGGTGGCCAGAAGCTGGAAAGCGCTGCCGACAACACCAAGCAGAAGATGTAATGCTGGATCGGCTAGGGCGATTACCCAGCCAGATTTGAAAGATGCCAGAAAAAAACGCCACACATCGTGGCGTTTTTTCTTGCGCATACTGGCCTATAACAGCTCCTCCGGCGTAAACGGCGCCAGCATCTGAATCCATACGCGCCGGCCCAGGCTCACGTCCGGCTCATGGTCGGTCACGATCTCCTTGTCGTTCTCGTACGTGGTCCAGCGCAGGTGGCCATCTACCTGGGTCACATGGTAAGCACTGCTCCGGATCGCCGCGTCGAACAGCCGCGCCACCGCCTGCGACAGCACCGGGCTGTGGATGATCAGCCCCGTTTCCGTATTGAGTCCGACCGAACGCGGGTCGACATTCATCGACCCGACGAAGAGCGTGCTGCGGTCAACAATGACCGACTTCACGTGCAAGCTCGCCTGCGCC